>DATHIZ010000199.1:0-16200 GCA_035316385.1 Bryobacteraceae bacterium
ATCGCCGAACAGTTCGGTACGCTGGAAACGCTCTACCCCGGCCGTATCGATCTGGGCTTGGGACGCGCTCCCGGCACTGACGGGTTGACCATTCGCGCCTTGCGCCGTGATCCCAACTGGAATGGCGACGAGTTTCCTTCCCTGGTGCAGGAGTTGCTTGCGTATCTGGGACCCGTCACCCCTGGCCAGCGGGTGCGTGCAGTACCTGGCGCGGGCACCAACGTCCCTGTTTGGTTGCTGGGCTCCAGCACCTTCAGCGCGCAGCTCGCGGGATTGCTCGGTCTGCCCTTCGCCTTTGCCGCGCATTTTGCGCCACAGGAATTGTATCCGGCGCTGCGCCTGTACCGGCAGCGTTTCCAGCCTTCGCAATGGCTGCGAAAACCTCACGCCATGGTGGGCCTGCCCGTCATCGCCGCCGACACGGATGAGAAGGCGCAAAAACTTTCCACGTCGACCGCTATGCGCTTCCTGCAGTTAATTCGCGGCGAACCCTTCTTAACCGCACCGCCCGTCGACAGCATGGAAGGACGCTGGAGTCCGGACGAGAAACTGTTGGTTCAATCTAAACTGGGAGCGCTGATTTGCGGTGGGCCGGAGACCGTCCGCCGGGAGTTGGCGGCGCTTATTGAAGCCACTCAGGCCGATGAACTGATGATTGCTTCGGACACATATAGCCACGCCGACCGGCTCCGTTCTTATGAACTGGTGGCCGATGCAATGAAAAGCCTGTCCGGTGCTCCGGCGTTGGCGTCGGCGGGTTAACTAACCACCCCGCAACAGCGGATACTTGACCAACTCACGCAAATCATCGATCCAGTAATCCGGCGACCATTTGGCTAGCTCCGCGCGTTTGCCATACCCGTAGGTTGCGGCGCAAGCTTTTACTCCAGCCTGTTTGGCGGCCTCCATGTCGGCGCAGGAATCGCCGATGAACAGACACTCTTCCCGTTGAGCACCCAGGCCCGCCATCGCCCTGAACAGCACCTCTGGATTCGGTTTTGCCGGGAATCCATCGGTTCCTTGGACGTGATCAAAGTAGGGAAGCAAGCCGAAACGCTCGAGGACAATGCGCGTATTCACTCCCCCCTTTGTGGTTGCCGTGGCTTTGCGCCCGCCTAACCCGGAGAGCACTTCCGCCGCGTGCGGATAAGCCTTGGTCATCCCATGGCCGCGCGCCGGGTAGAGCAGTCGATACTCCTCCACCAAGGCGTCCATCTGCGCCGGGGTGTAACCGGGGAACAGATCGTTGAACAGTTCCAGCAGGTGCTTTCCGATGTAGCCGCGAAGGAATTCGTCAGGAACTGCGTTTTGGGGTGTTTTCGACAAAACACCCTGGATGGCTCCGCAAATATCTGCCGCGGAGTCAACCAGGGTGCCGTCTAAGTCAAAGATGTAAAAGCGAAACGCCGGAATCACGCAGGCTGAGGGCTCTCCCCGCCAACCAGGCCGGGTAGACCGGTCTGGTGAGGGGCAATGACCAGGCCCCCGTCAGGAGGATTATTGGCATTCGGCTTTGTGATCGGAGGCAGTTTTGGCAATGTCTTGCCATTAATTAACGCCGTCACTTCCGCCGCGTCCAGTACCTCGCGCTCCAGCAGCGCTTCAGCGATCTTCACCATCGCTTCCGAGCGTCCCTGAATGATTCCCTTGGCGGTGTTGTAGCCATCTTCCACCAGCTTACGAACCTGCTGATCGATCTTGATGGCGGTCTCTTCGCTGTAATCGCGGTGTTGTGCAATTTCGCGGCCCAGGAAGATTTGCTCGTCCTTCTTGCCGAAGCTGAGAGGTCCAAGCTCGCTCATACCCCATTCGCAGACCATCTTGTGGGCCATTTCGGTTGCACGTTCGATGTCGTTGCCCGCGCCGGTTGTCATCTGGTCCAGGAAGATCTCTTCGGCGATGCGGCCCGCCATTAGGATGGCCAAACGCGCTTCCAGATACTTCTTGTCGTGCGACAGTTTATCGTCAATCGGCAACTGCATAGTCAGCCCAAGCGCCATGCCGCGCGGGATGATCGTAACCTTGTGTAGCGGATCGGCATGTTCGATCAAGGCAGCCACCAACGCATGGCCGGCTTCGTGGAAAGCAGTCATGCGCTTTTCCTTGTCACTGATGATCAGGCTCTTGCGTTCCACGCCCATCAGCACCTTGTCTTTGGCTAATTCGAAATCCCACTGCGTGACCACTTTGCGGTTTTGACGGGCAGCTACGAGAGCAGCCTCGTTCACCAGGTTGGCCAGATCGGCGCCCGCAAAACCAGGCGTGCCGCGCGCGATGACCGACAGGTCGACGTCGTCAGAAAGCGGAACCTTCTTGGTATGTACCTTGAGAATGCTTTCGCGGCCGCGCACATCGGGACGGTCCACCACAACGCGCCTGTCGAAACGTCCAGGCCGGAGCAAAGCCGGGTCAAGAACGTCGGGACGGTTCGTCGCGGCAACCAGGATGACTCCTTCGTTCGATTCGAAGCCGTCCATCTCGACCAGTAGTTGGTTTAACGTTTGTTCACGTTCATCGTGTCCACCGCCGAGGCCTGCGCCGCGATGGCGTCCGACAGCGTCAATTTCGTCGATGAAGATAATGCAAGGTGCGTTCTTTTTGCCCTGCTCGAATAGATCGCGCACGCGGCTCGCGCCCACGCCTACAAACATTTCCACAAAATCGGAGCCGGAGATCGAGAAAAACGGCACGTTCGCTTCGCCCGCGATGGCGCGTGCCAACAGTGTTTTGCCGGTACCGGGAGGTCCGATCAGCAAGACGCCCTTGGGAATGCGGCCGCCGAGTTTCTGGAACTTCTGGGGCTCGCGCAGGAATTCGATAATCTCCTGCAGCTCTTCCTTGGCTTCATCCACGCCCGCCACATCTTTGAAGGAGACCTTCTTCTGCTGCGACGAGTGCAGCCTTGCCCGGCTCTTGCCGAAACTGAGCGCTTTGTTGCCGCCGCTCTGCATCTGACGCATCATGAAAATCCAAAGGCCGAGCAGAATCAGCAACGGAACTGCGTTGAAGAGAACCCCGATCCAGCCGCTGCCGGTAGATTCCTTCCATGTGTACTTAACGCCTTTGTCCTGCAGAAGATCGTAAATCTTGGGGTAGTTCGGCGGAATAACGGTGTGGAACTGTTTGGAGACTCCACCGTCGGTAAATGTGCCGCTTACATCCGTGCCCGTTATATCGGCATCCTTAATCTTGCCATCCTGCACGTATGCGACAAAGTCGGATACCTTCAGATTCGTCGGGGTGGGGCCGCGACCGGTCTTTACGGCCATGTACACCAACGCGACCGCGCAAACAATGACCACCCAAAAAACTGCGGTTTTTACATTTGAACTCATGAACTCACCTTCCGCCCACCGGACGTCCTTATTACTGCTACTACTAGAGACGTTAACTGCCCGGCTTTCGATTCATACTCTAAATGGAGGAGCACTTGCGCTGTACACCAAACGTGCCACCCTGCTGCTTTCGCTGGAGGCTTTGAACTTCCCGGCGCATCCGAACCGGCGCGCCCAAACGATTTCCCGGCCGATTTCTACCACCGGCCAGTGCCTGCGCTCCCAGAGCAATACCCGGTTTTCCTGAAACAACGACTTGATTTTTTCTGCCGTCTTATGTCCCGGACGAAGGATTTCATCGCCTGGCTCCCAATTTCGCACCGTCAAGGTCTCAGGCATTCCGGCTTTCGCCAAAATATCCCAATCCAAATCAATCGCTTCCTGTTTTGGATCTTGGTCTTCCTTGAAATTAGCACAGATTTCAACGGGTGACTTTACCCAGTTGACATATATAGACCCGGTGTTGAACGGAAGCTCGCATTTCTCCCCTATTCCGATCTCAAAACGGTACTGCCGGGACCTTCCCGCCAGCGTACCCGGTTGGGTTAATAAAAGGTCTCCGAAGGAGCGTAGCGCGTCCACTCCGGGGATCAAAACACGGTCGTGCCCCTGGTCTGTCCCGCATAAAGCCAGAATTGCGTCGATGTGCTCCAAATCGATGCCACGCAAATTGCCCTTCACGTCGGCTACCGCGCGCCGTATCAGCCGGCGCTGTACGGCAGGGTGGAGACCGCCAATCCGGTCGATTTGACAAAACGAACCCAATGAAGTTCGTTTGGTAATTTCCATGTAGATCGGCTCGATCTCTTTGTTCCAATAATCCTCTTCCGCTTGCGCGAGCCGCGCCGTTCCAGCCAGGACCGCTTCGAGATTGGGATTATATGCCTCAGTTAGGGTGGGGATAGTGTCGCGCCGCAGCCGGTTCCGGGTAAACCCTGTATCGTGGTTGGAAGAATCGTCACGCCAGTGGATACCCTCGGCTTTGGCCCACAGACGGATTTCTTCCCGGCCAATGGTGAGCAGCGGACGGATCAGCCCATCATCCGTCACGGGTTGCATTCCAGCCAGACCTGCCAGTCCGGAGCCGCGAAACAGCCGGAAGAGCACCGTTTCGGCCTGGTCGCTGCGGGTGTGCCCCAGAGCTATATTTTGCAGATCATATTGATGCATGCATTCGACGAAGAAACGCCGCCGGACCAAGCGCGCTTCCTGTTCCAGGTTACCGGCGGCGGGGAGACCGGCCGCTACGGCGATTTCAAGTCCTAGCGATTCCGCCAGCCCCCGGACGAAGGCTTCATCGTCGTCTGATTCGGCTCCTCGTAAACGGTGGTTTACATGCAGCACCATGAGCTGCGCGCCGAATTTGCCATCCTCCCGGCGCAGCCTGTGCAGCAGGTTCAACAGAACCACCGAATCAGCGCCCCCCGAGACCGCTACGCCGATGCGCTCGCCGGCGCGGAACATGTTATAACGAGTGAGGATTCGCGCCACTCGATCCACTAATGTGAGGGGCAATAACGCCATTGTAAGCCGTTCCATCACGCCCTGAACAACCTTCTAACCCCCCATGCTCTTAAACCCACCCTTGACCGAACAGGAGCTTTATCGCCGCGCCTCGGCGGTGAAGGTTCTTTTAATGGATGTTGACGGCGTTTTAACCGATGGACGCCTTTATCTATTGCCCGGCGCCGACGGTAAAATGGTTGAAACCAAAGGCTTCGACTCGCAGGACGGTATCGCCCTGCGCTGGCTCAGTTGGTACGGCATCAAGACCGGCGTCATTAGCGGCCGGGAGTCGCCAGCCACAGCCGAGCGTGCCAGCCAGGTTGGGATGGCCTGGGTGTTTCAAGGACACATTGAAAAGATTCCGCTGTTCGAACGCGTGCTGGCGGAAGGCGGAATCACAGCGGAGGAAATCGCCTACGTGGGTGACGATTTGACGGATGTGGTGATTATGCGGCGCGCCGGCCTTTCATTCGCTACCGCCAATGCGCGCGAGGAAGTAAAGCAATCCGCGCAGGCGGTGACCAGCGCGCCGGGTGGTTCGGGCGCTATTCGGGAAGTGATCGAAGTGATTTTGAAAGCGCAAGGCCACTGGGCCGGATTGCTCAAGAAATACGAGGTAACTCTTTGAGTGAGCTGCTGAATGACGCAGGTTCTGGCAAAGTTGGCTTGGTTTTGGCCACTGTCAGCGCGCCGGGCGTCCTGCACCAGTTGACCGGCGTCATCCTCAAACACTCGGGCGATATTCGATCGGTTTCGATCATTGAAGACCAGCCTGAGAACACCCGCCTCTATTTTGAAGTCGACCTTCCCGGCTCGGCGGAAGGACTTTTGCATGATCTGCAGCGACTCGAGGTGGTGCGCAGCGTTGCCCAAGTGCAGTCGCTGCAGAAGATCTACGGCAAGCGCATCATTATTATGGGCGGCGGCGCACAAGTGGGACAAGTGGCTTTGGGCGCGATCTCGGAAGCGGATCGCCACAACATTCGCGGTGAACATATCTCGGTGGATACGATTCCGCTGGTCGGCGAGCAGGTGCTTGCCGCAGCTGTACGCGCTTGTCGGCGTTTGGCCCGGGTGCGCGTTTTAGTACTCGCGGGTGCGCTTATGGGTGGGGATATCGAGGTTGCGGTGCGGGAAGTGCGTGCCGAAGGACTGCTGGTGATCAGCTTGAATATGGCGGGGAGCGTACCGGACGCTTGCGATCTGGTGGTATCCGATCCGGTTCAGGCGGGAGTGATGGCGGTGATGGCCATTGCCGACACCGCCAAATTCACTATTGGGCGCCTGCATCGCCGCGTTTTCTAGTTCTATAGCAGGGGCTGCTTTGCCTGGAACGTAAACTCCCGGAGCAATTCGCTCGGGGCAGCGCGTTGAGCCGCGCTGAATAGGCGCACAAAATACGGTCCTGACTTGGTAAGCCAGGGGACGGTAACCGTCACCTGGTCGTTGCGAATGGCCGATTGACCTTTCCAGACCGAAACGCCCCCGTTGTCGACGAGTTCAACGACAATGGGACCTTCAGCCAGATCGGCGGCATTCAGATTCAAGCGCAGCGGTCGCCACGTTGAAACGATGGGCATTTCCCGGCCGATAAGCGGATAAATTGACCTCGCGCGGCACGGAAAATAGGATTGCCCCCACGGTGGCGGCGCAGAATACGCCGGCCAGGGACAATTTGGGAAAGCTGAACAGGTCCTTCCACGGGACAGACGCGCCTATGAACTGCGGGTGAGTTTGCCTGGCCTCCGGCTTCATCGCAGTTGCTTTGGTTGCGGCGATCAGTACCTCGAGACTCTCGAGCTGCTCTATACAAAATTCGCAAGCCAGGATGTGTGTTTCCACTATTTCCAGCTCAGCTTCCGGTAAACGGTTGAGGAGGAAGCTTTCTAGTGCTTCTTCCTTGGGATGGTCGCTGTATGGATCGGTCATATGATCACTGCTTAATACTGTGGCGTTTCGTGGCAGTATTCTCCGCCCTCCATATCAGCTAATGTGGGGTTACCCAGCTTGTGCTCTCACTAGAACAGAGATAAATCCGCTGCTCGCCAGTTTTTTCCGGCCTATATCACCGAATTTGGCCTTCGCGCGCGATTTTAGCAGCCGGAACTGTGTTTCTGTGAGCGCCATCTCCTTGCAGATTTCCTCTTGCGACTGTTCCATCAGATAAAAGCGGATGAGGATGTCGCGATCCCGCTTCGACAAAGCGTCGAGAGCACTCCGCATGAGCGCGGACTTCTGCCGGACCATGGCTTCCTGCTCCGGGTTCTGCTTGCGATCGGCAATGGCGCCCCCGGTTTCCAAATCAGCTTGCTCGCGGCGGAGGTGTACAGCGCTTTCGATGTAAGCCGCTACCTGGCGGCGCACCACGGTGCGGACAAAGCCCATCAAGCGTTCCGGTTCGCGCAGGTCACCTCGCTTGATGGCGTTTACGACGATCAGAAAGGTGTCGTGGACTTTGTCTTCCAATTCCTGGGGCCCCAATTGGCGGCACAGATAATAACGGATACCACGGCTGAAGAGCTTATACAAGTGCTCCATGCCGGCATCCTGCCCGGCTTTAATCTGGCTCACGAGAAGTGCCCATTCCACCGGAGTATATCCCGATCGCGTGGATTTCTCTCGCACTTCCGAAGCCTGCTCGCAGCCGGCTTGTGCGGGTGTTGGGCAAAGTTTTTGTTGGGTCGCCACCATAATTGCGGTTCTTAACGCACTCCTTCACTCCCTGGAAATCATTGAATAGGCCCCCCAAAAGGCTGGGGACCGCCTGTATCCGTTGCTATTTTGCATGTCCACTTGAGCTTGCGCTAGAGCGAGCGCAGCCGTCCGCGCCAGTTGGCCGGATCCTCCGCTTTGTGCCTGATCCGCATGGAAGTGCCGGTAAAAGGCGGAAAAGAAACGTCCAGAATCGTCGGGAGTCGGCCACAGGCTAACGATGACGGCCGCAGCTCCGGAGAGGAGCCAGGCACGACTCAAACCCATCAGTCCGGCGCCGGGAAGGGCTGTTCCCCGGCCCGACCAGCAGCCGCTGAGTACAACCAGACTCTCGGGCAGCCGGTAAGTGGCAATTTTCTCCGCCGTCAGTAGCTCCGGCAGCCCGTTTTCAAGGCTTAACGCGAGAGCGGCCTGACCAGGTTGGTCAGGCGGGCTGACCACGTGAACCGCGAAATGCACAACTTGCGGATTACCATTTAAGGTTCTCTGCAAGTCGGTGCTGGTAGCCAACGGTCCGGTCAAAAGTTGCTTATCGGACAAACCGCTCAGTTTCGCTGCCATTCGAATCTCGCTGTCGCTGCCGACCAGCCTTGCCAGTGAAATTTGGGCGGCGCTGGCTGCAGCCGGAGAGCGGCTGGGCAGCAGCCGCGCATCGGCCAGGTTATAAATGGGATCACCGACTCCGATAAACCCCGACCGGGGTTGCCTGGTCTTAGACTCCAAGAGGAGTAGTTCGCTCGGCAGGATACGCAGGGAATGCTTAACCGACAGCGGGCCGGGGCCATCGGGTAGACAGGCAAACGGTACGCCTTTCAGCAAAACGCCGTCACTGACGATCAGCCATTCGGATTTGTCCGAGAGGACCCGCGGCAACTGGCCAAATAGCGCCTGTTTGAGACGTTCTCCAGACAGGGGGAGATCACGGCCGTTACTGACCGAGTTGTTGAACGCTTCGGCTTTTGCGTTAATCGCATTTTCGTTTTCTAGTCGATACAAGTTTGCCTGATCCCTGCTTACTGCCCACAGAAAAGATTTCTGCTTACCCAAGCAAAAGCTGAGCAACAATTGATTAGTACTTAGCCGCCCTTGAATATCTCTAAGTGAATTCCGACGTGATTTCTTCCTACTTTCCGGTTCTTGCTTTCCTACCAGGAAGCCTAATTCATTTTCAAGCTTGCCCAACTCCAGCCGAATTGTTTCCAATTGTCTTTGGTCTTGTTGACGGTTGGGTCCTAGAGTGACACGAGCTTGGGCCGCCTGTAATTCAGAAAGCTTGCGGTAATAATCGTCAGTAAGACGGAAATCCTTTCCGAGCGCACGGGTTAATTGCTCTCGTAAGCTGGCCGCGCGGTTTTCGGCCAGCACTTCCAAGGCTTCCGCCTTTAGGTCTGCATTGTTTGTTTCGAGCGAGATTTCGGCTGCTAATTGCGCGAAGTCGGAATAAATCTCATCTAGGGCGGCTACCGTGCGGGAACTAGTTGTATCGCCAGGTAAGGAACCCTGCCGCCACTCGGTTGCCCTGTTCACAGCCCGGCGCAATTCCGCCAGACCTTCCGTTCTATTGCCCGATCTCGAGAGGATTTGGCCGCGGATGTGAATCGGATAATACTGCGGAATCGACTTGAAGGATTTACTGGACGAACCGAGGGCTTCATCAATAAATTTCAGAGCGGCCGTGTAATCAGGCTTCGGTTTGCTGAGCTCCAATTGAGCCAGGTGTTCCTTGACGACTGCCAAATTGTCATCGTCGTGGGAAGCCAGCCAAAAGCGGTACGCTTTTTCGAAGGCTTCACCGGCCTCCGCAACGGCCCCGTCCATGAGCATTGCGCTTCCGCTCACATCCAAGACAAAAGCTTCGAGGGCCGGATTCCGGATCTCTTTCGCCAAAGCAAGCGTTTTGCGGTACCACTTTTCGCCTTCCGCGGTTTTCCCCTGGTCAAAGCAAAAAGTGGCGCGAACAAGCATGGCCCGCACTAGAAACTCGCGTGTTTTCTCTTCCTGCCGGGGAGCCGATTCGAGCAACGTTACCGCGCGCTCGGCCTCATGTTCGGCAGCGGCGAAATCACCGAGCTGCGCGTAAATTGTCGCTATATTGCCGCTCGCGGCGCCTTGGAGGGTGTAGTTATTTATTTGACGGGCATATTTGAATGCCTCATGGGCAGACGCGAGGGCGGCCTGGTACTGGAACAGAACTGTCTGCGCCACGGAAATCAGGAGAAGGCAGCGCGATGCTTTATCGATGTCTCCGCGAGCGAGGCCTAGTTGAAGTCCGCGTTGAAATTCCCGAAGCGCTTCCGCATAATGGCCAGAGTCGCGTTGACTCTTCCCTGCGGCCAAAGCAGCACCGAGTGGATCAGTAACCGATATGGAGCGGTGAGATTGATTTGCGGCCGGCAAATCAAGGTGCATGAAACCAAGCACACTCAGCGCTGCGAATATCCTGAACATCCACTCAACGAGTGTATGGACAGATCGCCCGGAAGATGGCAGAGGTTGTCCTAAAAACTGTTTGGTACCCCTCACTCTACCACCTTTTGAGCAGGCGTTGCTCAGGAATCCAGGAAAACTCCGGGTTTAGGTTGTTTTAGAAGCGAAAAATCAGCAGCAGAATCATGCAAAAGGGTTCGAAGAAAACTGGTCGCATTTGCTATCCTTTCGCCATTAGTTACTCATCGGCGGCTCGCAAACGGGACATAAGAGGCGGGCTAAGATGCTCAAGCGAAACGGAAAAATAAAGAAGAACCTTTTGTTACCGGCACGGCGGGATCGGCGATATCATGGTGCAGCATGAGCGAGCTCATTCCGCAAACCCGGGAAAACCACACCAGGCTGGACCCGGCCTATCATTACTTCCTGGTGCCGGCATATTTGTTGTTGCTGATCTGGGCCGTCGTGGACTTAGTACGCGATACGACC
This sequence comes from Bryobacteraceae bacterium, assembly GCA_035316385.1. Lineage (GTDB taxonomy): Bacteria > Acidobacteriota > Terriglobia > Bryobacterales > Bryobacteraceae > Bog-105. The sequence goes on from DATHIZ010000199.1 coordinate 10,470, forward strand.
ACACATGCGGCAATTCTTGCCGCACTGACTCTGCTGGCTCTGGTGCTAGCACTCAAGGCGCGGACGTACTCACTGAAAGTCCAGGACCGGCTCATTCGACTGGAGGAGCGGCTGCGCTTGTCGATGCTGCTATCCGATTCTCAGCGCGTCCGCATCAATGAATTGACAGAGGCGCAACTCATTGCTCTCCGGTTTGCTGCTGATGCGGAAGCACCCGCGCTCGTAGCACGCGCTCTGAACGAGGGATTGAAACCAAAAACAATCAAAGCATTGATTCAAAGCTGGCGCGGCGATTATTTTCGCGTTTGACGGCTTATAGATACTTGGCGCGGATCCTGACCATGTCGATCAGAGCCGTGAGGAAATCACTGGCTCGAACTTTTGAGCCTGCGACGTCGGACCAGGTCTCCAGCGGATATTCATAGACGATGTGTTCGAGGCGCCGCGGATCTTCGCCGTGTTGTTTACAGTGAATCGTAAGGTAGCGCGCCAGTACTTCCACGTCGAAGACCCACTTGGACAAAAACGGGTCGGCGAAAACGGCTTGAGTATCTGGGGTAACTCGAAACAGCTTAGCCCCGCACTGGCTGTCGTAGATGGACAAGCCCAGCATGTTTGAAACGACGGTGGCAAAAACCCGGCCCAGGTAATGGCGAACGGCACGGCGCTCCACGTGGCGGCCCAGCAGTTTGACGCGGGCGCCGAAGACCATCTCGATCTGGGGCTGATCCGCCAGCACCTGCAAAAGGCGGTCCACCGACGCTAGCGGGGTGGCGAGATCCGCATCCCAGAACCCCACGACTTGAGGACGGAACCCGGCAAGTGCCTTGAGAATGCCCAGACGCACGGCCTCGCCTTTGCCACCGTTCCTGGCGCATCGCAAAATGGCTGCGCGCTGCTCAAAACCCGCAATGACTTGTTCCAGGGTCGCTATGGTCTCATCGCGGCTGCCGTCGTCGACGAAAAGGAGCCGCACGCCCGAAGGCTGCGCCAGGAACGCTCGAAAAGTCGCGACGTCCAGCCGCTTTGCTTCGTTATAGCAGGGGACGATAAGGCTAACCGGAAACTCCAAGGGCATATCTACCGTCTCCATTATGGGGGCGTGTGGTAAAGGGGAGCCTATAGTGGAGGAAGATTGATTCTTATTGGCATCGCTCTCGCGCTCTTTGCGGCGCCCGTTAATACGCCGTCAACAGGCGGTTTACTGGACCAGGGATACAGTGCCATGTATAACCTGGATTTTGCGGCAGCGCACCGTCATTTTCAGGAATGGGAGCGTTTGCACCCCGAGGATCCGTTTGGTCCGGTGTCAGATGCGGCGGCGTATTTGTTCTTCGAATTTGATCGCCTGAAAATTTTGCGGTCGGAATTCTTTCTGCAGAACCGCAAGTTTTTCAGCGAGAAAAAGCCCGTGCCTGACGCCGAAACGAAAAACGGTTTCGAAGCGGCGCTGCTGAAGAGTAAGCAGCTCTCGGCCGCAATGTTGCAGCGCGACCCTAATTCGGAGCGGGCCCTGTTCGCCAATGTGATGCGTATCGCCCTGCACGCCGACTACCTGGCGTTAATCGAAAAGCAATACTGGCAAGCTCTAAACGAGATCAAGGAAGCGCGGAACGATGCCGATGAATTGCTCGTCAAGTTTCCGAACAGCAAAGATGCCTACCTGGCGGCGGGCGTGGAGAATTATCTGTTGAGCCAGAAAGTGGCGGGGCTTCGCTTTTTTTTGCGCATGACCGGGGCGCAGACGGATAAACAAACGGGAGTGGCTAAACTGCGGATTGTGGCGAATGAGGGGCACTACCTCAAGCCTTACGCGAAGATTTTGCTGGCTATTGCGGCTCTGCGCGACGGCAACAAGGCGGAAGCCACGGCATTGATTACGGAGCTGGCGCACCAGTTTCCAGCGAATGATCTGTTTCGTTCGGAGGCGGCGAAATTCAACTGCACGGCAAACTGTGATTAGCGGCGCATTGACGCGCGGTGGATGGAACCTCCGGGCTCCTTACGAGTTGTCAGACGATCGCTGCAACAACCATTTCCAGCGTTCGGCGGACGCCGGTATCGCCTTCCACCGGACCATCGACAAACTGATTGAACGGGTGCGGCTTCCATTTATCGCGTGAACCATCGTACTGGTATGTTTGTGGCAATCCGGTGGCGGCGGGATCGTACGTCTCCTCATTGAGCGAAGACATCTTGTAGATCACCATATCCAGCGATGGGATCATGTAGAGGCCAAAGCCGCCCGCGCCTGATTTGAAAAACGCATCGCGCGGAGCTCCGGCTACGTGGCCGTCCGCGTTCACTTCGAATTGCAGGCTGAACGGCGAATGCGGGTTAAACGGTGAGGGCCGGCTGCACAGCTGCACGTATTCCGCGGGTATGATCTGGCTGTCTTGCCAACGTCCGCGCTGCAAAAGCAGGTAGCCAAAGCGCAGCGCGTCGGTGGAATGAAGCGCGATCCCCCCTTCGCCGGGTGTGTGCGGAAGATCGCCATCGCGGCGATGAGTGGCGTAGCCCCAGCGGCCCCAACCCAGCGGTTTCGCCAGTTTCTGATTGATGTATTCCTGCAGTTCCATCCCGGCTACGCGGCGCAGCACAATAGAGGCGATGTGCGGGTCGCGCGAATAAAGATATCCTTTTCCGGGGGCAGTCCACATCTTGACGTGCAAGGCGCTGCCGTCCTGGTCCGTGGCGGGATTCGGCGGAGTCCAATATGGTAGAGAGACGTTTTCTCCACGTACGATGGCAGTCAGATGGCCCGTGGCCGAGGCGGCGGGCGAACCGGGTGGAACCACTCGCGCCGCTTGAATACCTGAGGTCATGGTGAGCAAGTGACCGAGTTCAATACCGGCCATCCGCGGGTCACTCAGGGGAAATGCTTCAGGCAGATATTCCTGGGTGAATACTTTCTGCTTCAGGCCGTCAGGGAAGCGAGCAGCCTTTTCCGATAGCAAGATTGCCAAGGACGCGCTGGTAAACATTTTGCCGATGGAATACATGTTCGGGTTGGCTTGCCGGTTGCCTTTGCCGAAGTATTTTTCGTAGACCAAATGTCCATGCCGGACTACCAGCAGTCCGCCATGCTGGCTAGTGGTCTGGGTGTACTGAAATGCCGAGTCCAGCCTGGCGACATCGATGTTTGTCACTTTACGGATGTCTGCAGGATGATCTAAGGTCCGCCAGCCTCCGGTGTTGTCCGAAGCAGGGAAGTATGGTTCTTTAGGAGCTGCGAAGGCTTTCCGAGCAGTTGCCGGGAGTAGCGGCAAAACGGCAGGAAAAGAGAGTAGCGCACGGCGTTTCATAGAAGAGGAAAGTATACACCCCTGGAAACAGCGGCCGCGCTATTCTGATAGCACCTAAAGGTGCTTTAACAGGAGCGGTCTCATGCTTAACCTTACGAGCGACATCCAACCGCTGACGACGTTCCGCCGCCGATCCGGCGATTTCATGAAGCAGCTCAAAAAAACAAAGCGCCCGGTGGTGCTTACGGTAAAGGGCAAGGCAGCGCCTATTGTGCAGGATGCCGAAGCCTATCAACGCCTGCTCGATAGGCATGGCATACCTCGTTAACCTCGCCGCCCGCGCTCAACGCCATCTCGCCCATTCTGTACGGGGTAAACAAGCTGCCAACAAGGATGGGTGAGAACGACTGAGGATGGCCCGGGCCCTTATTTCCTTCAGCGTGTCTGGGGCAGGGCGTCCGGCAGTCTGCGGGTCTAGGCGTTACCCAGTGACGGCGTGCTTGTCTCCGCGTCGCCCGCCTACCCTCCTAGCAGTAAAGCCAGAGAATAAGGAGGAAGCGCGGAGGGTCCGGAATTTGCAGCCACTTGCAAGCGAGCGGCCAGATTCTCCAGAACTTGCGCTTGCATAGGGTCGTGCTCTGCTTGCGCCTGGGCGAGAATGTCCGTTGCCGCGCCGCTCAACACTTGATTGACCCCTGTCGCAGGGGTCCTTCTGAGTTGATGTTCTACTTGGCTGAGCAGGGTAGACGCGCGCGAGACATATGCCACATCGCCTGCCGAAACGGTGGGACGATGAGGCACGGACGGGCTTGGCGACTGAATCACGGGAGTTGGCTCCGAGGTGCTGCTGCTGTACGTCAGGGACAAGGTGTCACGTGAATTGATATTGCCGACGGCGGATACCATATCGATTGCTTCGTGCCTCCTATGAGTATGCTTATCGGACCAAATCTCAATACAAGCATAAAAAAGATCGAGAACGCTTTGCTTATCGGCGGCCTGACCGTGCTCATCCGGAGAAATGAGGCTGAAACGGAGCCGCCATCGCTCAGGAAAAGCTGGATCGCAAGCTGGCGAGTGACCCGATGCAGCCGCTACTCATTGCGCGCAGCCGCTACTCATTGCGCAAGGCTACCACAGGTTCGATCCGCGTGGCTCGCCGAGCCGGTACGCAAACCGCGAACAGTGCCGCTAATCCCAGAACAATTGCCACTCCGCCGAAGGTTGCGGGGTCCGCCGGCCGCACGCCGTAGAGCATCTTAGCCATCAGCTTTGACAAAAGTAAGGCTCCGGCAACTCCAGCCGCCCCGCCTGTCAGTGCCTGCAACATTCCCTGTCGCACCACCATCCGCAGCACATCTCTCCGGCCTGCTCCCAGCGCAATGCGAATCCCGATTTCACGTCTGCGCCTGGATACGGAATAGCTCATTACGCCATAAATGCCAACCGCCGCCAGCACGAGGGCAACCGCGGCGAACGTTCCCAATAACAGCATTTCGAAACGTGGCTGTGCGTTGGCGTCTGCCACGACGCGATCCATCGTGAGGACCTCGGAGACGGGCAAATTTTTATCGAACGACCACACTGTCCGTTTCACGGCCGAGGCCAGATTTGCCGGATCACTCTGGGTGCGTACGACCAAAGTGATATAGGAAATGCGCGACTCGCCCCCGCTGAGAAAATCGCGATTCTGGAGCGCGGCTAGGTAGACCTCCGGGTAGGGGGTGGCTGCCCAGTCGTCCTGCTTGGCATTCACTGTGACGCCAACCACCGTCAGCCAGGTTGGCGGGTTGCCAGCCGGATTGAATGTGATACGTTTGCCGATTGGGTCCTCGCCTGGCCAGTACTGGCTGGCCGCTCGCTGGTTGATCACCACTGCTCCCGGCGCGCGCCTATCGTCGTTGTCATTGATGGCGCGGCCTCGTAGCAAAGACAGCCGCATGGTCTCAAAATATCCCGGCATTGCCACGCGGTAAACGGCCCCGGGTGATTCGCCTGGACGGGGCTTCGGGCGGCCCTCTATTTCAAAGGAATATCCCCAGAGATCTCCCGCCAGGGGTAGATGGTTGATTCCGGACGCAGACTGCACGCCGGGCAGTTTCCGCACCTGTTGCAAAAGCTCCCGGTAGAAAAGCTCGCGCGCCCCGGCGGCCGACTCTGTCGATCCTGCTACAGACACCACCATCGATAGAACGTTGCGTGGGTTGAAGCCAGGGTCCACCGATTGCAGCGCGAAAAAGCTCCGGATCATCAGCCCGGCTCCAATCAGAAGCATAAACGCCAGCGCGAATTCGGTCGCCACCAGAACGCTGCGGAGCCGGTTGCTCCGAACACCGTCGCTGTCTCCCCGGCCGCCCTCCTTCAGAGAACTGCTCAGGTTTCCGCTTACTGCCTGCATGGCCGGCGCAAGTCCGAACACCAGCGCCGTCAGCAAAGTAATGCCTAGCAGGAACAACGCCACTCGCATGTCCAGGCCCACTCCTTCA
>DATHIZ010000200.1:0-29717 GCA_035316385.1 Bryobacteraceae bacterium
CCGTGGGCAATCGCCCCCGGCGAACAGCGTCGACAGCGTGCTAGCCGCATACGTCAACGCGGTGGGCGGGCAGGCGGCGGTTGACAGCATCACCACGCGCGAGGTGCGCGGAGACGAGCATCACGGACCCAAGGCGACGTACTACTGGCAGAAGCCGAACAAGGTTTTGCAAATCAGCGGGAAGAGCAAAATCGGCTATGACGGCGGCAGCGGATGGGAATATTCAAAAAAGAAGAAGGTCAAGCATCTGCCGCTGGGTACGCACCTGGCGCTCGAAATGAATGCCAATCCTCTGCGCTATGTGTACCTGAGAGCGCTTTACCCCGGCGGCGTTTCGCTTGGACCCAAAGAAACAATCGAGGGGAAACCGATGGATGTTCTGTTGGCGCCTAACAGTCTGGGCACGACCAAGGTCTATTTCGACGCACAGACGCACCTGCTTTGCCGGGTGGAAGAATCCGGAGAGGTATCGGCCTACTACAAGAACACCGCGGATTTCATGGATTACCAGAAAGTGGACAGCGTCTTGTTTCCGTTCCGCATCGTGCACTCGAGCACTTCGCCGGGCGAGCCCAAAGAAGACTTCCGCGTAATCCAAGTGACTCACAACGTCAAGTTGAGGCCCGAGGTGTTCGAAAAGCCGCAGGGGGGCGCAGTGATCTTCGGCGGCAAGCGTTAATCGCCGGCCCCAACCGGCTCGGCCACCGGCTCAGGGACGGGCGCGGCCGCGGCGCCTGCCAGCAGGATACCGCCCGAGATGACGTGGCGAATCGCAATGAGAAAGAACGGCGGCAACCCTTCCAGGGCCATGCGGATGCCGAGGTAAGTGGTTCCCCAGAACAGCCAGACAGCGATCAACGCAAGATAGGCGTGGCGGTCAGGATGTTTTGGCAGGCGTGGGGTCGAGTTTTTCGATTGAAACAGAAGCGATGCGGTTGCGCTCCATTCGCACAATTGTAAACCGCCTGCCGCCATAGTCGATGCTTTCGCGTGGACTGGGGATATGCCCAAATTGAAAGAGCAGGAAGCCGGCCAGCGTCTCAAATCCGGCTTCGCCGGGAAGCACGATGTTGTAGCGTATTTCGAGATCGCGAATAGAAGTGCTGCCTTCGAGCTCCAGAGGCTTGCCAAACTCGGCGGGTGCGGGCCTGGCCCCGTCATGCTCATCGCCGATCTCTCCGAAGATTTGCTCCAGTACGTCTTCAAGCGTGATCAATCCGGTCACGGTGCCGAATTCGTCCACGACCAGCGCCATGCGGGTTTGATGGTTGCGGAATTCATCCACGAGTTGATTCACGGGTTTGGTTTCGGGCACCACCAGCGGCTTGCGGATGAAGCGGCGCAGCGTGAAGGCGCGCGCCGGGCGGCGGCGGTCGTACGCAAAGCGGCGCTCATCCCAAACACGGAGGAGATCTTTGTAGTTGACGAATCCAATGATCTGTTCCGGGCGCTCCTCGTAGACCGGCAGGCGTGTAAACTTGCTCCCGGTCATGACCGCCAACACATGCTCCAGGTTCGCATCCACAGGCAGCGAGACGATGTTATGGCGCGGCGTCATGATCTCACGCGCCGAATATTCCCCAAGCTCAAGCAGACGTTGGATGGCATCCTGCTCAAACTGCTGCAGGTGACCTTCACGGCGGCTCGATTGCACGATGAACTTGAGTTCTTCGGGGGAGTGGCCGCCATGCACCTGTCCCTTGCCTAAGCCGAGCGCGTGCAGAATGATGGACGAGGTGCGTTCGATCACTACCACAAACGGCTGCGAGATCCGGTAGAAGACGAGCAGAACAGGGGCAGCCATGACGGCTACGCGGTCGGCCTTCTCAATCGCGAGGTTCTTCGGGACCACTTCGCCGATGATGACGTGAGAGTAGCTGATGAGGAGGAACGCCAAGGCGAAGGCAACGCCGTGCAGCAACACCGGCGAGCCTTTCACGTGGAGAGAATCGATAGATCCGCGCAGCAAGGTATAGACAGTGTCTTCGCCGGCCCAGCCGAGCCCGAGGCTTGCCAGGGTGACGCCCACTTGCGTGACGGAAAGCAGACGGCCGGGATTGGCCAGGAGGTTCAGGGCGCTCTGCGCGCCCGCCATGCCCTGTTCGGCCATTTCCCGAAGCCGCGACTGGCGAACGGAAACCAGCGACACCTCGGCCGCCGCGAAAAAGCCGTTGGTCGCCAGAATGAAGAACAGGATGATTAAGCGTAAGCCCATAGGCCGCTAGTAAAGCCGCCCTGACCGAAAAGGCCAGTATCCAGCGGCAGAGTAAAATCGGGTGTGCTATCCCGCTTAGTGCGCATTATAAATGTGAGCATTGCAATCGTGTTTGTGCTCGTATTGGCCGCAGTATACTGGCTGGCCGTGCGCCCGCTCCCTAAGACCGAAGGCGAAGTCAACGCGCCCATCGGCGCGCCGGCGGTAATCAAACGCGATGCCCGCGGCGTTCCGCACATTGAAGCTGCTTCTTGGCAAGATGCAATCTTCCTGCAAGGCTTTGTCACGGCCCAAGATCGATTGTGGCAGATGGATAGCCTGCGCCGATACGGGGCGGGCGAATTAGCCGAGGTATTCGGGGCCAGCGCGCTGCCGCTGGATGAACGCTCGCGCCGCATGCGCATGCGCGCCATGGCGGAGGGCGAGGTTCAGTTGCTGACGCCGGAAGACCGCACGGTGATGATTGAATATGCGCGCGGGGTTAACTACTTTATCGACACGCATCGCGGCAACTATTCCCTGGAGTTCTCGTTGCCGGGTCATGCGTATAGCCCGCGTTCCTGGACGTTGACCGATTCCATGCTGATCGGGCTCGTCATGTTCCGGGATTTGACCGATACGACGAGCGTCGAGTTCGACAAAGGCGCGCTGCTGGCGAGCGGGGCAGAGGCGGCCAAGGTGAAGATGCTCTTTCCGGCGCTCGAGGGACAATACGGAAACCCTGGCTCGAACGCCTGGGTGGTTTCGGGCGCGCATGCAGCGGGCGGCAAGCCGCTGGCCGCGAACGATCCCCACCTGGCCTATGCCATCCCGGGCGCCTGGCACCTGGTACATCTCAAAGCGCCCGGCTTGAATGTTTCCGGCGCGGCCCTCCCCGGAGTGCCTTGCGTGATCACCGGCCATAACCAGCAGATTGCCTGGGGCGTGACGAACCTGGAAGCGGACGTCATCGACTTTTATTCGGAGCAAATCGACGCACGCACCGGGCGCTACCTGTACCAGGGCAAGCCCGAGCAGGCCCGGTTGGACCACCAAAGCATTGCGGTGCGTGACGGCAAGCCGGTTCAGATGGATATGTGGGTCACGCGCCACGGTCCGGTGGTGCTGGCGGAGAACGGCAAGAGTTACAGCATGCGTTGGAGCGCGGCGGAAGGTTTTGGCTTTCCCTTTTTCAAAATGAATAGGGCCGGCAACTGGAAGGATTTTCGCGCGGCGCTCAGTACGTTCTGGGGGCCGCCGCAGAACTTTGTCTACGCAGACAAGGCCGGCAACATCGGGTACCAAGCGGCGGGACGCGTGCCCATCCGCCGCGATTTCGATGGAGACGTCCCGGTGGATGGCGCATCGGGAAAATTTGAGTGGGACGGCTACATTCCTTTCGAGCAACTCCCGCGGGCATTCAACCCTGCTTCGGGCCTGGTCGTCAGCGCGAATCAAAGCCCCTTCCCACCCGATTATCCGTATCGCGTCAGCGGCAGCTTCGCGGATAAATACAGAGCGCGCCAGATCCGGGCGATGCTGAGCGCGAAGAACAAGCTGACCGTCGAGGACATGCTGGCGGTGCAGAAAGACGTTTACTCGGCCTATGACTTTTTCCTGGCGCAACAGACGATTGCGGCGTTCACGAAATACGGCAGCAAGGACGAACTGGCCGGACCCGCTATAGAGGTTTTGCGGCGCTGGAATGGCCAGATGGACAAAGATGAAGCGGCGCCGGCGATCACGCAACTGCTGAGCAGCGCGCTGGAGAGCGGCCTGGTGAATGCGGCCATACGGTCGCAAAAGAAGCGATTGCGCACGAGGCTGCGCGTGCGTCCCCAGGTGATTGAGACGATGCTGCGCGAAAAGCCGGCCGGCTGGGTACCGAAAGAGGACTGGAGCGCCGCGCTTCTGGACAGTCTGAGCACGGCCCTGCGGCAGGGCCGGGAGCGGCAGGGCACGCCGGTTTCGCGCTGGCATTGGGGGCGTTTGCTGCAGTGGCGCTTTGATCATCCGGTGGGAAAGCAACTCCCGCTGGTGGACCGTTTCTTCGATATCGGTCCGGTGGAGATGAGCGGTTCGGGCACGACTGTTAAGCAGACCACGGCAACGCTCGGGCCATCGGAGCGCATGGATGTGGATTTGGGAGACCTGGACAAATCTTTGCAGAACCTGATAGTGGGAGAATCGGGATTTGTAGCATCGGGACATTACAAAGACCAATGGCCGGCCTATTATTCGGGCGAAAGCTTTCCCATGGAGTTTGAGCAAGTGGACGCAAAAGATGTGCTGCGCGTGAAGCCGGGGCAGTAGGGCAGCGGTTAGCATAAACGAGAGATGAAGAGTGGAATCATGGCGGCACTGGCCCCCGATAGAGCCATCCGCGCGGTGCTGTGGGTTGTTGCCAACATCCTGTTTCGTATCCGCGTAGAAGGCAAGGAGCATATTCCCAGCCGCGGCGGCGCTCTGCTGGTGGCGAACCACGTCTCGTTCGCGGACTCGGTGCTGGTGGGTTACTGCACGCGGCGCATGGTCCGTTTCCTTATGTGGCGGCCTTACTTTGAAGTTCCGGTGTTCCGCCATTTCTTCCGCGCGCTGCATGCGATTCCGATTGGCGCCGATTCGCCGAAGAGCACTGTTCGCGCGCTGCAACAAGCGCGCGAAGCCCTGCGTGAAGGGCACCTGGTGGCGATCTTTCCCGAGGGGGAAATCACAAGCACGGGCGAAATGGGGCCGTTTGAGCGCGGATTTGAGCGCGTCCTGCTGGGGACGGGAGCACCTATCATTCCCATGTATATACACGGCATGTATGGCCACCCGCTCAGCATCAAGGGCGGCGGCGCACTCCGAAGTTGGGAGACTTTCTTGCAGACTCGTATAACGGTGCGCATCGGGCAGCCTGTTTACGGCCCAATTGCGGGAGATGTGCTGCGGGAGCGGGTATCCGGACTTTTTAAGCAACCGGTAGCACAGCCGGCGGAAGCGGCAGTTGGCTAGACGCAGGTTCAAGCAACCTGGTCTAGCGTTTTCGCGATGTTTGGATTGATGCTTCGCTCGGCCTTATCAAACCAGGAAGACGAAACGCGTTCGAGATAGCTTTCTATATCGGCAATTGAAAATTCAAAGCCATTCGGGACGGGTTCGAAGGGCTGGTTGTGGTGTTTGGCCGCTATGTAAAGTTGGGCGACGGCATCCAGCGCCTGCTGCTTTTCGGCCCATTCCCTGGCTTTGCGTCCGGCTTGCAGTGCGGCGAGTTCAGCGGTTTCCTTTTCGCGGCGGCGCTGGAGGCGCGCTTCCTGGAGACGGAGGTTGCGCAGGTCGCGTTCGTATGCGCGCGTGGTGTGGAATTCGATCATGGCGGCATGGAGCGATGGATCATGGGCATCGAATAAGCCAGCGAATTCGAGGCGGCCGTGGGCGAAGAGAGCCATTTCAAGGCCGGGGATGCGGCGCAGACGCCACATGGTGTCGGCGATGGATTGGACGAGATCGCGTTCGCGCACGCCAACGGGCTGGAGTTCACTTTCATACTCGCCGAGATATTGCTGGTATTCGGCGGCGTCTTCGTTGGGAAGTAGAACGGTGCGGCCGGTGAGTCCGGTTTTCACGGCGTTGAGGGAGACCTTGGCTTTGCCTTCGAAGCTTGTGGGGCCGGTGGAGAACTGCGCGTTGGCGCGGTTGGCCAGGACTCTGGGGTTGGTTGTTTTTTCGCTGGACTCGTGCTTAAGCGGCGCGGCTTCGGACGGGAGAGCACCGGGATGGAAGGGAATGCCCTGGGCTTTGCGGGCCAGTTTGTTTGCTTTGCGCTCAGCAGCGCGGCGGATGGATCGAGCGGTCATGCCGGTCTCCTTGAAAAGAAGTAGCTCGCGTGGATACATAGATAGTTGGCCGCGAACCTGGCTGCACGTTAGCATCCGGGCGTACGGGCCTGGTTGGAAGAATGGCTGTAAGTGGTTGAGCCGGCGCGGCAAATAAGTTCCTGGAGATTGGTGAACAAGCATCGAGAAATGCCGGCGGGGCTGCGGCCTGAGGATATTCGCTTGACCGTTTTACTTAAGGCGTTCGTGAGTAATGGAACATCGTGGGCGCTTACGCTTCCATCTCTGTTTCGGTGTTCTGGTGTTTCGTTGTTTCGAAAAATGAATTGGGCTGCACAGGCGCCTCCTGGTATACTACCAGTTGGTTATACAACTATATGGTTATGCAAGGGAGGAATAGTCAGCTCGATGCCACCTTCGCGGCGCTCGCCGATCCGACGCGGCGCGCTATCCTTGCCCGTCTGGCGTCGGGCGAAGCCACGGTGAACGAGCTCGCGGAACCGTTTGCCCTGTCGCAACCGGCAATCTCGAAGCACCTCAAGGTGCTGGAGCGTGCCGGCCTTATTTCGAGAGATCGCGACGCGCAGCGGCGGCCAAGCCGGCTCAAGCCCAAGCGACTGGCGGAGGCCAGCGCGTGGCTCGACCAATACCGCAAGTTCTGGGAGGCGTCGTTTGCCCGCCTTGACAGCGTGCTGGAAGAGCTAAAGCCCAAGAAAACAAGACGCGAGAAATCTTCGCGCCGATGATGGCAAAAGGAGCCACAATGTTGTTCTACCCCGAGAGTTTCAAAGTCTCCACACCCACCGACCGCGAGGTTGAGATCGAGCGTGATTTCAATGCGCCGCGGCAGTTGGTGTTCGATGCGTTCACCAAACCGGAATTAGTCAAGCGCTGGCTTCTTGGCCCGGAAGGTTGGACCATGCCGGTATGTGAAATCGACCTCAGGGCCGGCGGCGCCTACCGCTATGTTTGGCGGAAGGAGTCTACTGGAACCGAAATGGGGATGGGTGGCGTATTCCGTGAACTCGTTCGTCCGGAAAAGCTGGTCGCAACGGAGAAATTCGACGACTCCTGGTATGCGGGTGAAGCCATGGACACAACCGTGTTTGAGGAGCGGGGACGGATCACGAAAGTCAAGATCACCGTGCTGTACGAATCGAAGGAAGCTCGCGATACGGCAACCAGGTCGGGCATGGAACATGGCATGGCCGCGGGCTACAACCGGCTCGAGCAGGTGTTGGCGTCAATCAGCGCCAATGCGAGATCATAGGTCCTTCAGCAGTATGGACGCTCTACTCTCGAATATTACTCACCATGAATATTCCATACTGTTTGCCCTGATCTTTGCCGAAGCTATCGGTCTTCCCGTGCCTGCCGCTTTGGCTCTGCTTATTGCCGGTGGCGCCGGCGCTAGAGATCCGGCACAGCTGGGTTTTGTCCTGCTGACCGCTTTGTCCGCCATGCTGCTCGGGGACATTCTGATGTTTCTGCTTGGCCGCCACACAGGGTGGTGGCTGCTAGGCATCTTATGCAAGATCTCTTTAAATCCGGAGTCCTGCATTCTTCGTTCCGCTGAGTCCTTCCACCGGCGCGGGCGGATCATGCTCGTATTCGCAAAGTTCGTGCCGGGAATAAACACCATGGCTCCGCCACTCGCAGGCAGCATGAATATGCAGTTTCCACAATTTCTCGCACTCGATCTTGCGGGGGCATCGCTCTACACCCTTGCCTATTGCGGCGTGGGATTGCTATTCAGCGATTCTCTCGCGGCCCTGACGAACGGGTACCAGAGCGCCGGCCGTCTTCTGGTGTGGGTTGTCGCGCTCCTCATCACGGTTTATTTCGGTTATCATATGCTCCTGCTGCTGAAAGCAGGCACGCTCAGCTATGTCCCGCGCGTGTCCGCGTCTGAAATTGCACGGCGGCTCTATTCCGGCCTGCCGCATGATATGGCGGTATTCGATGTCCGGAGCCACGGATATTACAGCAAACGAGCCTCCCGCATTAAAGGTTCGGTTCGACTTGAGCCGAATCTGCTTCCTCAGCAAATCGAAAGCTTGCCGAAGGATAAAGAGATCATCATCTATTGCAGTTGTCAACGCGAAGCGACAAGCCTTCACGTGGCGCGCATTTTGCAGCAACATGGGTGCAGGTCGTCAGTGATCAAAGGTGGTCTACGCGCATGGAAGAAAGGTGGTTTTCCGCTGGAAACCGTCCCGCCGGACGATGTTGTTCTTATGCCAACTTTTTCATGATTCGAGTTGCCGCCCGGCCGGTTTCGACGTCCTGCACGCAATGTTCGAGAACAGGAGTGAATTCACCCGGAGCTTCCCAAAATGGCGCGTGTCCCAGCCCGGCCAAACGATGACAGCGGCCTTCCCACAAATTGGCATAGTTGACTGTATCGAAGTAATCGAGATTGACGACGGGATCGGCGCCATCGAGGTCGCCGGCGAGCGCCGCGGGCAGGTCCGGAGGCGGGGCATCCGTCAGATGAGAGCCCGACGTCACGATTGTCGAAGCGGATGAATTGCATGCCGCGATCGACGAGCGCATGGCAAAACGCGTCCGGCCAATTAACGGATTGCCCGGCGATCCCCATGATCAGGAGCACTACCGGCGAAGCAGAGTTCCCGAGGCGCTGGCAGGCGATGTCGATCCCGGCCGGCCCGGCGTTGCACGCCTTCTCGTCCATGGTCGAAGCATTGAATCCATTCACTACCTCTGACATGCGGATTCCCCCTTTGTCGTTGTTGCGTGCCGACTCTGCTTCTGGCTCTTGCGGGCGCGGCATCTTTGCTTCGTTTGTTGATACCAGCCGAAGACAAACCAACAATCTAGTCTTGTTTTCAATGGTTTAGGATGCTATGTTGGAAATAGAGGGGACCAGATCGATTGCATCGCGGCGAAAGGGTATGCTGTGATTTCCCGAGGGCCGACTGACGCCGGCAGCCGTCCACCTATCAGACCGGAATCTGCCATCTGCCTACCTTCCATCCCATCCTTAGCTGATCGTGACCGTGTGACGCGCTACCTGTACCAGGACGCTTACAAGTTGGACGGGAATTTGACGCCGTTTCTGGCGGACTGGAGGAGACGAGCTATGTCGACTCGAGGAAACGATTCTGCGGGAGATTGATCCATACACGCAGAAGACCTGGTTTCTCCATCAACTGCGCGAAGTGGAGGTCCGGGAGAAGATGATGGGAGTTGACTTCAACAAGAAATCAGACTGGGTGGGCGCGACGGCGGGCTTTCAACCAGTTAGTTAGATGATTGAAACAGGAGCTGGGTGTAGACCAGCGGAGGCGCAGCATGGCAATCGACGCAAGGGCGGGCAAGCCCGCAGATCCGGATTCATTGACAAATATTTCCCGTTTGGTTGCGAGTTATTACGTGCTCAAACCAGATGCGGCGGTGAAGACGCAGCGCGTGGCGTTTGGAACGTCGGGGCACCGGGGTTCAGCGCTGGCAGCGGGGTTCAACGAAAATCACATTCTGGCCATCACGCAGGCAATCTGTCTTTACCGTAGAGGCCAAGGCACTACCGGCCCGCTATTCCTGGCGATGGATACGCATGCGCTTTCGGAACCTGCGTTTATCAGCGCGCTGGAAGTTCTGGCGGCAAACGGCATTACGACGATGATCGACCAGGATGGCGGCTACACTCCCACGCCGTCGCTCTCGCACGCGATTCTCACTCACAACCGGGGACGGAGAGACGGGTTCGCCGACGGAATTGTCATCACGCCATCGCATAACCCGCCGGACGACGGCGGGTTTAAATACAACCCGCCGAACGGCGGCCCGGCGGACACGAGCGCGACGAAATGGATCGAGAATCATGCCAACGACATGCTGGGAAGCGGCCTGAAAGAGGTGCAGCGGATGCCTTTCGAGCGCGCTTTGCACGCGCCGACGACGCAACGCTACGACTATCTGTCGAGCTACGTGAACGACCTGGGCGCGGTGATCGACCTGGACGCGGTGAAGGCAGCCGGGCTGAACCTGGGCGTCGACCCACTGGGCGGCGCGGGCGTGAAATACTGGCCGCGCATTGCCGAACGCTACGGGCTGAAGCTGACGGTGGTTAACAAGCATGTCGACCCGACCTTCCGCTTCATGACTTTAGATTGGGACGGAAAGATCCGGATGGATTGCTCTTCGCCCTATGCGATGGCCGGCCTGATTCTACTCAAAGACCGCTTTGATGTTTCCTTTGCGTGCGATACCGACCATGACCGGCACGGCATTGTGACCTCCCGGGCGGGGCTGATGAATCCGAATCACTACCTGACGGTGGCGATCGCGTACCTGTTTCAGAACAATCGTCCACAGTGGAAGCCGACGGCCGGGATCGGCAAGACCCTGGTGAGCAGCAGCCTGATTGATCGGGTAGCCCGGGCGCTCGGACGGCGGTTGGTGGAGGTGCCGGTGGGGTTCAAGTGGTTCGTGGATGGCCTGCTGGACGGTTCGCTCGGCTTCGGCGGCGAAGAAAGCGCGGGAGCTTCCTTTTTGCGCAAAAACGGCGAGGCGTGGAGCACAGACAAGGACGGCTTGATTATGGGATTGCTGGCAGCGGAAATTACGGCGAAGCTGGGAAGAGATCCAGGTGAGCGGTACCGCGAGCTTACGGATAAATTCGGCGACCCGGTGTACGAGCGTATTGACGCGCCCGCCACGCGAGAAGAAAAAGCAATTCTGCAAACACTCTCGCCCGAACAGGTTCAGGCCAAGCAACTGGCCGGCGAAAAGATTGAAGCGATGCTGACCACTGCGCCGGGTAATGGCGCGCCCGTGGGTGGATTGAAGGTAGTCACCCGGAACGGCTGGTTTGCGGCGCGGCCCTCCGGCACGGAAGATGTTTATAAAATTTATGCGGAGAGCTTCCTAGGCAAAGACCATTTGCGGCGCATTCAGGAAGAGGCGCGCGCAGTGGTTTCCCAGACTTTCACACGGAACGCTACAGCAACGGCTGGATGACCCGAGGAAACCGAGACCCGGGCGAATTCGTCTCAACAAAGATGCGCCGAAAAAGCCGCTGCTTCCGGATGGCCCTCGGGGCCGGACTTTGGATGGCTCTATCGGCCATCGCCCATGCGCAGAATCCGCCGGTTGATTCCGCGGCGATGCACGCGAACGAAGCGCACGCGACCACGGTTACAGGCCAGGTGACGCGTATTCGCGATGCCCAGCCCTGGGCGTTGAGCTCCGGCGAGCAAGTACCGATACAGCAAGTCATCAGCACTGGAGGCGATGGCTACGCGCGTTTCGTGGTGGCGGGCGGCAGCAGCTTCGAGCTGCTGAGCAATTCGCGCATTGTGTTCCGGCAGAATATGGCGAGCGCGGGCGATTTATTGGATGTCGTGGGAGGGCGGGTGCGCATCCATCTCCGGCCGTCGGCCAGCCAGCCCCAACAGAGAGTCTTTACGCCGGTGGCAATTGTGACCGCCTTGCAGCCCGCGATAATTTCCGTGGCCGTGGATGAAGATGACTCGGTACGGATCGATGTGCTGGAAGGCGAAGTACGGGTACAGCATAAGCTGCGGCCGCGCAACGAACCGACTATCGTCCGGGCGGTGGACGCGATCCTGGTGCAACCAAACGAACAGATCTCGCGAAGGGTTGACCGCGGCTCTTTGTACCGTTACACAGTCAAGCCTTTGCACAACCTATGGACGGCGGTCACACCCGGACATTCGTCGCACGCTGGAGAGCCGATTGAAGGCAATAAGTTCCTGGCGGAGCGGATGATGGCGGAGATGCCGGACGAACGCAAGCGTTAACATACAGGTGTGGTGACGCAGAAATGTCGACGGTAGCAAGTTATCCCGTTTTTTCCAAATGGGCAAAGCGTTTGCCGTCTTTGTTTTTGTTGTGCCTGGTTTCCTTCCCTTCACGGGCACAAAGCCCGCCGGCTCCGACGGGAATCCCCGGTCCCTGGGGCGCACGCCAGATATTGGATGATTTGCTGAAGGATAACGAGAAGCTGACGCCGCTGCTCAACCAGATGAATCCACAGGAATGGGCGAGCAAGAAGGGCGCTTCCGACGTTTACTTCACGCAGTGGCAAGTGGCAAAGCAGCAGTTGAACGATGTGATTACCACGTCGCGGCTGCTGTCACAGAAGACCGAAAGCCTACCGCTGGCGCTGGATGATTACTTCCGCCTGGAAGCGTTGGAAGTGACGACCCGATCCCTGCAGGAAGCCGTACTGAAATATGGCGACCGTTCCACGGCCGATCAACTAAGCGGGCTGATTGCGCGCAACTTTGGCGCCAGGGAGAAATTTCGGGACTATATTCGCGATTTGGCCACCAGCCAGGAACAGAATTTTAAAGCGGCCGACCTGGAGGCCCAGCGCTGCAGGGGCATGATCAGCAGGGAGCCGGCGGCAAAGAGGACCAAGCAGTAATTCATGGAAGTAGGCATCTTTTTGTGTTCGATCTGCGGTGATCCATCGCAGGTGATTTGTGTGTACTGCACAAAGGATGCGTGTAGCAATCACCTATGCGACCGGTGCCACCGCTGCAGCGATTGTTGCGCGTGCGGGTTGACGCTCACCGAAGACAAAACAGCGCCGCCGGTTTCGGCTAATGGCCACGTGGTTCCACCAGCCGTCACCGAACCGGATTTGCCGGAGGAAGATGCTAATTCTCGTACTTAAAGTGCTTGCCCTGCCGCTTTAAAGCTTCTTTGAGCACAGTTTCCCGATCGTCGCCAAGCCAAGCCTGTTTGATCGCTTTTTCATCCATACCGGCCAGGCGGCCCGCCAAAATGAACGCGGGCAGCGCGTGCTTCAGGTCGTGCCAGCGCGCCATTTCGAGTACGGAAGGAAGCGCCCGGTCGCGCAGAAGCTGGAGCGTATCGGGATTGCGGCTCTCCGTAATGTCTACCAGGACCAGCGAGGCATTGCGCCGGTCGGACCAAACGACCGAGTTCATGAGTTCGACAAACCAAGTCGGCTCCAGCTGAATTCCCTGGTTGGGATGGAGTTTCGCGCCCAGCTCGATGGCGTGCAGCGAGTGGATGGCGTTTTCGCGCACCATGTCTTCCTGGTCGCGCAAGGCGTACTGCAGGGCGTCTATGGTGGTCCGAATCACGTGAGGCCCACGCGGGCCGTACTGCAGAAGGTAGGCGGCCGCGGCGCGCTGTTCCGCGTCAGCCGACTGGCGGATCACCTTATCCAGTACAACCAGGTTCTGTTCCACGGCGGGCAAGAACGATTGCTGCAGCTCGCGGCTCTCCGGATCAGCCATGAGCGAATAGCCGTTGGTCAGATCCTCATCAGCGTTGCGGCCGCGCAGGCTGGCTTCGACACTGTCCAGCAAACTGCGATAGCTTTCATACAGGGAAGCGGGCAGCTGCACATCGCTGGTGGGCGCGGGATTGTATTCCACGTGTGGGGCGTCGCGTTCTTGCACGCCTACATATAAAATCATGTTGCGGTTCGAGCAACAGGCGGCTTCCACGCGGGAAGCGAGAATGCCGGAAAGCTTATCGATACGCTCTTCCGCCTGTTCACGGGAGGGCAGGCGATCGCCGGCTTTGGCCTGGATTGCGGAGCGGATTTTTTCCGCCGAAACTTTGCGCGCGCCGTAGACTTCGATGAGTCCGACACGCGGAGTGATGTCGTCGGCTTTCGCCAGAACGCAGAGGGCTAAAGCCAGCGGCCAGTAGTGTCTCACAGGTACCAGTATGAGACGCGAGCCGGAGCAGTTCGGTTTAAGATTGTTTCTCGGCAAGATCGCCAATAACCGGCAACTTGATTTTCTTGCTGTTAAATGCTGTGTACATCATGTACAGCCACAACAGGAAACCCGCCAAATAGAGCAGCGGCAGAAACAGCGCCAAGATGCCATGGGTCAAGACGCCCAGCATGCCGAACGCGATGGTGACAACGAACCACGCGATGTTCAGAAAAATGGATTGAAACGCGTGGAAGCGAACAAACTTGTTCTGATTGTAGGGCGCGAGCACTAGAAAAATGATCCCAGTGATGAAGCCGACCAGGTAGCAGAGCGCGCCGGCGACGTTCTCAGTCAGTCCACCAGCATTCAAGGCAGGAGATTCAAAGCCGCTTCCGGGGGTTGAGCCTGGACCCGCCGTACCCATGGGATTGCCACAGTTAGGGCAAAAACTGCCGGCGACCTGCGAACCGCAGTTCGGACAAAAAGCCATCTTCGATCCTCCGCTAATCTGATACCGTTACGAGTTTATTCCAATGCGGCGTAAATTGCTACAGCGTTACAGGACTGCGCAAATTTGCCTTCAGTACTAAATTCACAAGCACCATCGCCGCGGCAAAGCAGGGCAGCAGCAGGAGAGCCTGCCGCAAGGAGGCGGCGGAAGCCACCGCGCCTATGAGGGGCGAACTGACGGCTAACCCTATCCAACCGCTGGTGATAGCAATTCCCATGGCCGTAGCCGTGCCGCGGCGGAAGTTGTCGCCGACGAGAGCCAGAGTGCTGGGGAAGACGGGAGCCATGCTCAACCCCATACAGAAGACTGCCACGGTGATGGAAGCGGCGGATTGCAATGTGAGGACGGCAACGCTGGTCACGCCTATCAGCACTGAGGCTGCCAGCAGGAGCGTTAAGGCCGGTACATTCAGGAAACGGGCGATCAGTAGCCGACCGGTAAGGATGCCGAAGGCAAAGCCGTAGCTGATGACTCCTCCGGCGGTTTGCGGATCGAAATGGAGCGAAATCAGATAGGTCTTAAGCCAAATCCAGACGCTCACTTCACAAGCGACATAGAGGAACAGAAAGAACGAAAGCAGGATGAGCGCCGGCTGGGACAGTAGCGCCGGCACCTCGCTCACACGGAACGCGAGTTGGCCGGAGGGAGCGGGCATGGACACGGCAAAATTCACGAGCAAGGCGCCTATGGTTACACTGGCCACCGCGTAGCAAAGCGCGCGCGGAGCGAGGAAATAGCTAGCGGCGGCAGTGGTGAGAATGCCGCCCAGACCAAAGAAGAGATTGAGAAAGTTGAGGGCGGCGGCCCGGCGCTCGGAAGAAACAGCGCCGACCAGCGAATTGGCTCCGGTGACGATGATTCCTCCGCCGATACCGAGGAGGAAATAGACGGCCAGCAAACCCGCGTATCCACCGGCGCTGGGCGCGGCAAACAGGGACGCCGCCACTAGCGCCAAGCCCAGCAGCAGCGCCGGTTTGTTTCCTTTTAAATCCACTAGCGGCCCGGCGGAGAGAGAGGCAATCACCATTCCGAGCGCCTGGGCCAGGCCCAATATCCCTTGCTGGCCGGGCGTCAATGAATAAGTCGGGAGAAGCACGCCCAAAAGGGGCGACATCAAGCCGTAAGCGAAGACCGCCAGTGTGGCTGCGAGAGTCAACACACCTCAGGCTGAGACGCTTGCGACTCCGGCGGCTACTTCCGCGACCGCAGCGACCGCGCGTTCACAAGCGGCCCGGGAGACGTCCAGGTGTGTCAGCATGCGCATGCGAGTCGAGTCAATGCCGTTGGCGCGCACTCCGCGCACGCGCAACCCGGCGCTGAATTCAGCAGTGGTGAGACCCAACCCGGAGATATCGAAAATCACGATGTTTGTGCGGACGCGCGTAGGGTCCAAAGATATGCCGGGGACGTTGCTGAGCTGTTCGGCGAGATAGCGGGCGTTTTGGTGGTCCTGTTGTAGACGCGCGGGCGATTCTTCCAGTGCCAGCAATCCTGCCGCGGCGAGGATACCTGCCTGACGCATGCCGCCGCCTAGACGCTTGCGGTAAAGGCGGGCTTCCGCAATGGCTTCGGCAGTGCCTACCAGCATGGATCCCACTGGCGCGCCGAGGCCTTTCGAAAGACAGAACATGACGGAATCCGCATCGCGGGCGATGCGGGAGACCGGGACGCCGGTGGCGACGGAGGCATTGAAGATGCGCGCGCCATCGATATGCACTTTCAAGCCGCGCTCATGCGCTCCCGCGCAAATTTCATCGATGGTCTCGAGCGCGTACACGGTACCCCCCGCCATATTGTGCGTATTTTCAAGCGAAATCAGGGTAGTCGGCGCGTTGTGCGGCCCCTTTGGCCGAATGGCCGAAGCGATTCGCTTCCATGTCAGCAAGCCGTCATCGGTGTTAATCGCGCGCGAAAGACAGCCGGCGAACCACGCCATCATGGATAGTTCCCAATCCAGAAGGTGGGAGCGCGCTTCACAGATGACTTCTTCGCCGTGCCGGGTATGCATCTTGACGGCGATGACATTACCCATGGTGCCGGTGGGTACAAACAAGCCGGCTTCCTTGCCGAACACTTCAGCGGCACGCTGCTCCAACCGGTTTACCGTGGGGTCTTCGCCGTAGACATCGTCACCGACTTCCGCTTCGGCCATGACAGCGCGCATTTTGGCGCTGGGCTTAGTGACCGTATCGCTGCGCAGGTCCACATTGGAAAGGCTATTGACATCAGACATGTAGAAACTCCTGGAATATTTCGTTTGAAACTAACACGCCGGAAGGGGAAAGCCGCAAGCGTTCGCCGTCGCGCTCCAGCATGCCCGCTTCGACCCATTTGCCGATGGGCTGGGCAAAGCGGGACCATTCTTCGCTGGTCGGCTCAATTCCGTCCATGAGACGTAAGCCGACGAAGAAGTGTTCTTCGGCAGGATCAGTTGGGGAACAGCGCGGCTCTGCGCCGGCAGGACGCTGGCTTTGGGCGAGATATTCTTCCAGCACATCGGGATTACTCCAGCGCTGCTTGCCATCGAAAGAATGCGCGTCCAGGCCGAAGCCGAGATAGGGTTCGAGGCGCCAGTATTTGAGATTGTGCCGCGACTCGAAGCCGGCGCGGGCGAAGTTGGAGATCTCATAACGGCGAAGTCCTAATCCCGCGAGGCGCTCCACGGCGCGTTCGTATAACTCTGCTACCAGGTCGTCGCCAGGCGCTTTCGGCGCGCCGTAACGCACGCCGCCCAGCAGAATCTCGCTGCCCAGGCGGCTATCTTCGTCGACTTCGAAGATGTAGACGGAGATGTGGGGCGGAGCGAGGCGTTCGATCCAATCGAGTGAAATTTCCCAGGAGGCGCGGGTCTGGTTAGGTAAGCCGGCGATCAGGTCTACGTTGAAATTCGCCAGCCCGTGAGCGCGGAGCAGGCGAAGCTCTTTTTTGACAATTTCCGCTGTGTGGCGGCGCCCCACTTGGCGTAACTCGTCTGTGATGAAGGACTGCACGCCTAAGCTCACGCGGTTGACGCCACACGCTTGCCAAGCTGACAGCGCCTCAGCTGTCACGGTACCGGGCGCGCATTCAAGCGTGACTTCGGCTAGGCGGCTCCGGGGAATGGCGTCCATGATTTGCCGGAGAAGGCTGGCTGGCATCAAGCTGGGCGTACCGCCACCGAAGTAAAGTGTATTCGGCTGCCAGGGCCACTCGCGCGACTGAAGCTCGGCGAGTAATGCCTGCTCATATTGCGCCATGCTTGCGCGCGGAGCTACATCAGAAGCGAAGTTGCAGAAACTGCACTTCTGACTGCAAAACGGATAAGAAATGTAAACGCCGGGCACTGTTTATAGTTTGACGGTTTCGCCTAGCTGTTCGCCAATGGCGGATGCAATCATTTCTTCCAAAGTTTGGCCGGTGGAAGGCAAGATAAAGGCGCTTTTGGAAGGCACCCATTCGAGCTTAAAGCTTTTAGAATGGGCGGAAACCCAGATCTGACGAACCGGCGCATTGGGACTCACAACAAATTTACCTTTGGGCTCTTCAAACTCGATGGAGAGCGCACCTGCATTGAAATCGGGCTCGAACCCATAGCGGTCAGCGCCGGAAGACAGCTTGCGATAGAGAGAGTCTAGAGCTGCATCCGAGCTTGTTTTAAATTCCTGTTCGTCCATGCTTACCTACATTCTCCACTTTCTCCTTAAAAGTCTGGTAACTTTAGCGAGTAAGC
The DNA here is from genome assembly GCA_035316385.1 of Bryobacteraceae bacterium. Classification (GTDB taxonomy): domain Bacteria; phylum Acidobacteriota; class Terriglobia; order Bryobacterales; family Bryobacteraceae; genus Bog-105. The sequence continues at coordinate 17,924 of DATHIZ010000200.1, forward strand.
CGTCATCTGCTAATAGCGCAGCCAAGCATGGAGTCGTCGTGTGTCCGCCAAAATCTAATCCCTGGCACCAGCCAGCTCTATTCCGATTATCTCTATCAATTCAATAGAGTAAAGCGGTTTTTTCCCTATTGTTCCTGGGATGCCGAGCAGGTCATTGAAGCCGCCCAGCAGGTCCAATATCCGGCTGAGCGCAGGGCGCGCCTGGTGGCGGCTTTGCGCGAGCAGAACGGCGATTCTCCGGCTTTAGACAAGCTGGCGCAAGAGGGAACGGTGGCGGTGGTTACGGGCCAGCAAGTCGGCTTTCTAACCGGACCGGCCTATACCGTTTTCAAAGCGTTGACTGCCGTTAAGCTGGCAGCTCACTTGAACGAGCAGGGCGTGGCTGCGGTACCGGTCTTTTGGCTAGCAACCGAAGACCATGACTTCGCCGAGGTGGACCATGCGTGGGTGTTTGACAAAGAAGCAACGCCGGCGAGGATAAGCCTAACCGATGCGGGAGTAACAGGCGGTCCGGTAGGCGATGTGGTGCTGAACGCCATTCCGCTCGAAGAATTGCGGCTTGCACTGGGCGGCTTGCCATTTGCGGACGAAGTGATGCAGCGGGTGGAGGCAGCCTACTCTCCCGGAGTGACACTCGGGGCCTCGTTTCGAAAGTTGGTAGGAGAGATTTTGCAGGGGTTGGGGCTGCTGTTCCTGGATCCGCTGGCCCCCGCCATACGCGAGATAACGGCGCCCTTTCTGAGCGATGCCATTGACCAGCTTCCGGATTTAACTGCCGCGCTGCGTGAACGGAACACGGAGCTGGAGCAGGCGGGCTACCACGCGCAAGTGCATGTGGAGAAGGATGCCTCGCTGCTCTTCCTATTAAACGAGGGCCGACGGACGGCTATCCGGTGGAACGACGACACAGCGCGTTTTGTTTGTAAGGACCGTAACTACAGCGCGGCAGAGCTGAAGGCCATGGGGACACGGCTTTCACCGAACGCGCTGCTGCGCCCCGTCCTGCAGGATTACTTACTGCCGACGGCCAGCTACGTGGGTGGTCCGGCGGAGATTGCGTATATGGCACAGGGACAAGTGTTGTACCAGGGACTGCTGGGCCGCATGCCGGTGATTTATCCTCGCAATGGATTCACGCTGCTCGACTCGCGCGCCGCGAAACTGCTGGACAAGTTTGGTTTGCGTCTGGTGGATGTGCTGGACCATCAAGAGAAAGTGCGAGGACGGATGGCAGCGATGCTTGTACCGGCGGATTTGGCCGGGCGATTGAACACGCTGCGGGCGGAATTTTCGCGATCGTTGACTTCTTTGCAGGTGGATTTACGGAAATTCGACCCGACACTGGAAAGCGCGGCGAAAAAGAGCGCAGCCAAGGTGGAATACCAGATACAGAAGCTTTCCCAAAAAACGGCTAGAGAAACTTTGCGGCGGGATGAGCGAGCTTCAAAGGATGCGGATTTTCTGATTCATTCCCTCTATCCGCATAGACATCTGCAGGAGCGCTTTTATTCAATTCTGCCGTTTCTGGCTAAGCATGGATGGGACCTGCCGCAGCAGTTACTCGGCATGGTGCAGCTTAGCTGCCCCGATCATATGATTCGTACGATTTAAGCGGCTGACGGACGCCTAGATCTGTCCCGGGAACGCAGCCACAACTCGACTACTAGCGTGTTGATCGAAAAGCCGATCCAAAAGGCCAGGCCGAAGAATTGAGCGGGAGTAAGATGCGTGGAAGAACTGGTGGCGAAGAAAATCGCCATTACCGGACGCGTAGTGGCGATTCCTAACAGGATCCCGATCGCCCGTGTTAGCCAGCGCCGCTTTAGCAACAACTCGCCGTGCCGCCAATACTGGTGTGCACGGAATAACGAGAACAGGAAAAGAGTGTTAAAGAAAAGAACCGCCGAGCGCTCGACCCATCCACCCACTGAATAAGCACTCATGGCGTAGGCGGTCAGCCCGACAATGGCGCCAATTGGAAAAAGCAGACGCTCCGGCCACGACGTGCGTGTGGACGTGCGGACGACGACAAAGGGAGCCAGCAGTACGAAGGTCAAGGCGGGCAGGATGTGCGCCAGCGTGAGTATCGCGTGCGAAGCGAATGCCCCATCCAGAGCGGCGAGCTGAGGCGGGGCAGATTGTGGGGGCGCCACCAGTGCAACCAGGCGCCGGATGACCACCGCCACCGAGATTACAATGCACGCCCAGAATCCTATCCGGATCGCAAACCCGGGCCGCTGCTCTTTCTCTGAAATCGAGATCCCCATGCTGTGTTACCTGCCCATCTTGAGACGCGTCGAGACATCTCGCTACGCCTATTCTGCATTTACTTTGCCGTTTGTCAAATCAATAAAATATCTGCGGCAGTCCGGCAAAACTCCAGAATCAGAGGATGGGGACGCCCTCGTACCGAGCGGGCCTGGGGTACGAAAAGCGTTTTTAGTTCCGGGCTTATGGCGACCTCCATCGTCTTTCCAACCAGCGAACAACTCAGCGGAGTAGTGAAGAGGCGAGATGCGTTTGGGTCGGTTTCCGCATGGGCCGCATCCGCAAATCCCATGACGTTCCTGGCGTATTCGATGACAAGGTGTTGAAAGCCCCGCACGTGCCGATGAAGGGGATGTTGTTTTCGCGCGCGTATCGAATGCCGGTCAGGGCTCCTTCAAGGCTTTTATAAGGGCTGCCAGGGCTGCACAATAAGCCTTGGAAGTTCCATACTGCCACAGTTCGTCCGTGGGCAGCCAAACCGATTCGAAGGACTTGTTAAGAGCTTCGGCTGCATGTTGGATGCCGTCATTGGTCGCTATATGAATGGCATTGTCCCGGTTGAAGTCGCCGATGATCCCGATTCTGGTGGCAGTCGCCATAGCATCAGGATATTAGCTATTTAGCGAAGAGCAAAGCGCCAGAGAACCGGGCTGCTGGTTCGTGTGATCATCGAGCATGAGATATCGCGATGCGGCTGCTGCTGATCGAGGATGAAGACGACGCGGCACGGATGATTGCCAAGGGACTCAGGCAAGAGTCGCATGCCGTGGACGTAGCAAGCGATGGCGAATCCGGACTGGCCAAGGCCTTATCGCATCCGCACGATCTCATCATCCTGGATGTGCGACTGCCTGGAAAGGATGGCTGGACCGTCTGCCGCGAACTGCGGCAAGCCGGCCTGGATACACCCATCCTGATGCTGACGGCTAGTGGGGCGCACGAGGACCGGGTCAAGGGACTAGATCTTGGAGCGGACGATTACCTGGTGAAGCCGTTCGACCTGAACGAACTTCTGGCGCGCGTGCGAGCCCTGCTTCGCCGCAAGCCGCTAACTCATGATTCAATCATTCGCGTAGATACGCTCGAAATCGATACGCAGTCAAGAACCGCCAGGAGAGCCGGCGAGTTCATTCGCCTGACTGCGAAGGAGTACGCATTGCTGGAGTGTCTGGCGCGCGATGCCGATACGTTGCTCGGCCGCGCGGCAATCTCAGAAAGGGTTTGGAGCGAGTCGTACGATCCGTTTTCCAATCTCATTGAGGAATACATCAAGAGACTAAGGAAGAAAATCGATTGCGGCGGACAGAAGCCTCTGATTCATTCCCGGCGCGGCGAAGGGTACATTCTTACAGAAAGAGAATTCGCGTGAACAGCATCCGGGGCCGTTTCTTTTTCAAGGGCCGGAATCGTAATCTCGAAAATAGTCCTCCCAGGACGGGATGCGATCAATGCGAGCGTACCTCCGTGACTCTCGACAATCGATTTCGCGATCGGCAATCCCAGACCCGCTCCGGCGGCGGCTTCGTTGCCGGGCCGGCGCTCGCGAAAAAAGCGTTCAAAGATTCGCGGCTGAACTGATTCCGAAATACCTGAGCCGCTATCGGTGACGAGGCAAATCCAGCTCTTTTCCCGCCTTAGAAGGGCGACGTCTACATGGCCGCCCGGCAGCGTATATTTCACGGCGTTGTCGAGTAAAATCAGGACCGCTTGTTTGAGGAGATCCGCGTCCCCGAGGCACGTGGCTTCCGGGAGGCTGCTCAGCTCCAACGTTTGTTGCTTTTCCCGTGACAGGGCTTTTGCGGCGCGAACAGCGTCGGAAACCGCATCGTCGAGATACATAGCCTTACATTCAACCCTGAGCGATGCTGTATCTGTCTGCGAGAGGAAGAACATGTCTTCGACCGTTCTTCGAAGCTGGAGCATCTGATGCTCGATCATTTGCAGCGAGTCCTTACACTCGCTGAGATTTGCAGTGGAGTCGCGGGTGGTGACCTGAGCTGCCGCAAGCGCGATGGTGATCGGAGTTCTGATCTGGTGCGAGGCATCCGCCATGAACCGGCGCTGCAGCTTAAACGCCTCTTCAAGCCGGTCCAATAAGAAATTGAACCGCAACCCCAGGGTGCCAATCTCGTCTTCCTCGTTGCGCAGTTTCACTCGAGCTGTGAGATCTGAAGAGGTGACCGCGTCGACTGTTTGCGCGAGTTCCTTAAGCGGGCGCAAAGATCTCATGGCGAGCAAATATCCAGCCAGTCCAGCAAGACCGAGCCCGACCGGAACGGCAACAAAGAGGCCGATACGAATGCGCTCCAGCCGCAAGAACGCGGGAGCAACCGGTTTGGCGGAATAGATCTGGTATAGCGCGTTGAATTTGGGCGCCTCCAAGGTGCTACTCGCGATGCGAAATCCGTTAATGGTCACTCCATTTCTCAGCGTGGCCGGCGAAATGGCGCGCAAATCAAACTGCTGCCGTGACCCGGGTTTATAGGCCGCGTTCCGGTAGCGTTCGCGGATCAAAATCTGGGTATCGGTCAGGGCCGAGCTAGCAGTTTCATCCAATACGGATTGCAAATCCTTCTCGCCGGCAAGTTTGGTTGAGTGCTCATTCAATTCGTGTTCGGCGGACATTGCGGTTGCGCCGATTGCGACTTGCAGCGCGCCATCCAGCCGGAGGTAGGCGTCATTCCGGACCAGGACGTAGGTCCCAATGGCAAGCGCAATCACAATGGCTCCGAAGAGCACGGTGAAGGAGATCGTCAATCGGGCGCGTGCAGACATTCCAGTTCAAGTGCAGAGAATAAATCCGCGGAATGAACGCATTGCGGCGCGCCGCGCTACTTTGATCTTATACTTGCGGATCTGAGATTTATGGTCCGTTTAGCAACCATCTGGTAATAGTGGGACGTCGAACACCTGCGTGCAGTTCGCGGCGGCTGCCGCGCCCAGGGAGAAACTACTCAGATCATGCTAATGGTTCAGGACAATCGGGATTATGCCGCTGCCGAAAGCCGCTCCCAAGAGCAATATGCGCACGCCGTCAATCCGCAATGGACCCGGCTGCTGCAGCTGTTGCAGATGAACGTTCAGTATAAGCACTGCGAGGGAGCGGAACTCTTCACCACGGAAGGGCGCCGTATACTGGACTTCCTTGCCGGGTACTGCGTTCACAATCTCGGGCATAATCACGCCGGTATCATCGCGGCCGTAAAAGATGAGTTGGACCGGTGCGGACCCGCCATGCTGCAAAGTCATGTGCCTGAACGCGCCGGCGAACTGGCGGAGCGGCTGTGTTCGCTAGCGGGCGGCGGTGTTGGCAAAGTATTCTTTTGCAGTTCCGGCAGCGAAGGTGTTGAAGCGGCGATCAAGTTTTCGAAGGCTCATACAAAACGAGCGGGCCTGCTCTACGCCGAGGGAGCGTTTCACGGGCTTACCTGCGGCGCGCTCTCCCTTATGGGCGATCCGTTTTGGAAACAAGGATTCGGTACTTTATTGGGTGACACGCAACAGATTCCGCTTAACGATCTGAGTGTGTTGGACGAGCATCTGCGGACGAAAAGATACGCGGCGCTTTTTCTGGAGCCCATTCAAGGCGAGGCCAGCATCCGGCTTCCGGCTCCCGATTTCCTGGAGAAGGCCAGCTCCTTGTGCAAGCGGTACGGCACGCTGCTGGTACTGGACGAAGTGCAAACCGGTTTTTTCAGAACCGGCAAGTTCCTGGCCGCGCATCATTACTCCGTTGAACCAGATATGATTGTGCTCGCCAAAGCGATGAGCGGCGGTCTTATTCCTAGCGGCGCGGTCCTGATGACGGACGAAATCTATGATTCCGTCTACGGTTCGCTAAAACGGTCATTGATTCATACATCGACCTTTTCGGAGAACGGCCTTGCAATGCGGGTTGGCCTGGCGGTGCTCGATGCTCTCAAACAGGAGGATGCCGGCATTCGTTCCGCCGCCATGGGCACTTACATGCGCGAGCGGCTGGGAGACGTGCTCGGTGAATTCGAGATGGTGCAAGAAGTTCGCGGCGAAGGGCTTTTCTCCGGAATCGTGTTCCGTGCGCCGCACCGAGTCGCTTTGCGCCTTGCCTACGAAGCTTTTACTAAGATCCACCCGGGGTTGTTCGGACAGGTTCTTGTCATGCGCCTCTTCAACGATCACGGTATCCTTGCGCAGATCTGCGGCAACAATTTCATGGTCCTTAAGCTTGTTCCACCGTTGATCATCAGCAGGAGCCAAATCGACGAAGCGGTGGAGGCCATCTACCAAGTCGTGAAACTGGCGCACTCGCCCACTACATTTTGGAGTGAGACGCTTGGCTTGGCCCGTAGAGCTGTGAATGTTTAATCACGACCGAACTGTATGCGTGGTTGGCGGCGGACCGGCGGGGCTCGCCGCGGCGATCGCACTGAGGCGCGAAGATTCTGCGGTGACCGTGGTGGATTGTGCCGTTCCTCCCGTGGACAAGGCATGCGGAGAAGGCCTCATGCCGGACAGCGTCTCGGCATTGGCAGGACTGGGCATCGAAATCCCCGCGGATGTGGGATTCACTTTCCGTGGCATTCGTTTTGCCGATGAGCATTCACTCGTTTCCGCCGATTTCCCGAATGGCGTCGCAAAGGGCGTGCGGCGAATAGCGCTTCACCAGCTTTTAATCGAGCACGCGGTCAGACAAGGCATCTCGCTCATCTGGAACGCAAAGCACGTGCGGATGGTGGAGGGCGGAGTATCCGTGGATGGACAAGTCATCGAAGCCCAGTTAATCGTGGGCGCCGACGGGCAAAATTCGCAAATCAGGCAGCAAGCTGCGCTCCACCAAGTGACACAGGAGAAGCGGCGCTACGGATTCCGGCAACACTACCGGATGACCCCGTGGTCCGCTTACATGGAACTGCACTGGGGACCAAGCTCGCAGATCTACGTCACACCGATTGCGCCAGATGAGATTTGCGTTGCGGCAATCTCACGCGATCCCAAAGTGCGTCTGCAGGATGCTTTGCGCGACTTTCCGCAGTTGAACAGAAGGCTCAAGGATGCCGTGCCGCGTTCGCAGGAAATGGGCGCGCTCTCCGTCACGCGAAGCCTGCGGCGCGTACAACGCGACAAGGTCGTGCTGGTTGGTGATGCCTCAGGTTCCATAGATGCAATCACGGGCGAGGGTATGTGCCTGGCGTTCAAGCAAGCGCTCGCGCTTGCGGCCGCCGTGAGAGCTGGCGATATTCGCCAGTATCAGGCGCTTCATAGAGCGCTAATGAAACGCCCGCAGACAATGTCTTCGCTGATGCTGACATTGGAGCGCAACAGGCAGATTCAAAGGCGGGCGCTGGCCAGTCTAACGCGGCACCCGGAGATTTTCGAATCGCTGCTTGCCATTCACGTGGGAGCTTCTTCCTTTCGTGAGCTGTGTTCGTGGCGCCTGCTGCAGTTCGGGCGGGCTTTTCTTGCCGCTTAACACCGGTCGCATGAAGAAAAACAGAAGTTACTTTCCAAAGATGTGCGTGGCTGCGGCGCTTATCGCGCCGGTGCTGAGCGCCCAGGAGCTTAGGGTGGATCTGGACCCGGCGAGAACGCAAATCACTTTCATCCTGACCGCCGCTCTGCACACAGTGCATGGAACTTTTCAGCTAAAGCAGGGGCAGCTCTCGTTCGACCCTTCCACGGGGGCAATTTCAGGCGATCTTGCCGTTGATGCGGCAAGTGGAGACAGCGGCAGCGGGACTCGCGACAAGCGCATGACCAAGGAGGTCCTTGAGGCACAGCGCTATCCGGATATTCGTTTCACACCGGCCAAGGTTGCCGGCCCGGTCTCTCTGTCGAATGCGTCAACCGTCGAGGTCACGGGATCATTTCTGATTCATGGCCAGGCGCACGAGATCACAATACCGATGCAGGTCCAGATGTCTCAAAAGGAGATTACGGCGACGGGCAAATTCACGGTGCCCTATGTGCAATGGGGCATGAAGAACCCGAGCAACTTCCTGCTGAAGGTGAGCGACAAGGTCGAAATTAACCTTACTGCCGCAGGGCACGTCAACAGCCGGCAGAAATAGGATCCGCGATCCGGGCTAGTTATTTTCCAGCGCGAGTTCGAGCATCCGGGCCACTTCCTCCTTGGAAAGTACCGTGCTGATGAAGAGCTCCTGACGAGCGCCGGCACTGAGAGCGATTGCTTTCCAACCGTTCGTCACTGGCACGGTGATGCGAATGGACGGCTTTCCCCTGGCGTCGCGCACCTGGCGGATTACTCCCGGAACAACTAAACGAATTTGCGGATTATTGCGCAGCAGGCGCTCCAGCACGGGACGCAAGCCATCAATGATGCTGTGCTCTATTTTGAGCTTGTTCTGTTCCGCGCGCAGTCTCATAGGCTATTTGAAGCGTTTCTTATATTGGAAATCGATTCCGAACTCGCCGTTGTCATCACGCAGCGCGATCAGCGAAAACTGCCGGTTCAAGGCCCATTCCATGCGGAAGATTTGCTCCGAGGTCTGCGACAAATTGGTGACGTATGTCACGGTGATGTCGCGCGAAATCTGCTGCTCCAACGTAAGGCGGGCCTGCGGAGTGTTGGTGATGCCCTGCACCAGCGGATCGATTTTGATGTTGGTAATACCGAATAACTTCGACAAGCGATTGGAGACCGGAGAAATGGCTTGTCCCAGCACCGTATTGGCACCCGATTGCAGAGCGCTGGTGTCGGTTACGGCTTGTTGATTGCTGGCGTTGGTAACCGTGGGCGCGCGGCCTACTGTTAACAGAGCTATGATGTCGCGCGGCTGCAATGGAGGATCGGAACGGTAGTTGAGATTCAATTTGCTGAACGTGCCCGAAATGGTGATATCGACGCTAATGCCGCGGGTCTGCGTCTCCAGATCCAGATCGAGCACCGGCTCAATCTTAACCGCATTTACAAAATTGACCTCACCACGGTTGATGCTGTAGCGCGAGCCGAAGACTTTGATGTCGCCCTGGTTCGCGGTCAGGCTGCCTAGCAAAACCGGATGATCCGGCGTACCGCGCAAACGGAGGCCGATTTCAGCTTGCACGTCGCGGCTTAAAGCAGTGCTCAATTGCAGATTAGGAGCGCTCTCAATCGCGATATCGAGATGCAGGCCGGTAAGAAATTGGTTATCGCCAGCGGGAGCAACGGCTCCGCCGCCGAATGAGGCCAGCAGGTTACCAACGTCGGTGCTGGGGTTGAAAACTACGCGCGAAACGGTCAGCGTGCCTGACAAAATGCTGCTGGTGCTGGTGCCGCTTAAGCGCAGTGAGGAACTGGCCGTGACGCTAATGCTGCCAGCGTAGCGAACACGAACGTCGCGCGCGCTTCCTTCCAAGTGATAGACGAGCGGGGCGCCGCCGCCGAAACTGAGAAAGCCCCCCAGCGACAGGTCCCCGCCCCCGGAAGTCGCGGTCATCTTCTGCAGCGTGGCGCGGTTGCGGTTGAACGTCACGCTTCCGTTGACGGAGCTTAGGCCGTTTGGAATATCGCGCAGAAAGAACGAACCATTCTTGAGTTCCAGCGTTCCATTTACCAACGGATCGCGAAAGGTGCCGCCGATGGACGCAGAGACTGTGGAAAGACCCGAAGAAGTCACGTTGGAGTCAAACAGGTCGAATAGTTGCAGATCAGCGGAGCCGGTCACATTGAGATCGATGTTTTGTGGAGCGACGGAGCCGGTCACCGCCAGACCGGTATTCTTGCCCGCGATTTGAAAGCTGCGTACAGCCGCTGCTCCGTTGGCCATTTCCACCACAATAGGGGCGGAGTTGTGGAAGCCCAGGTCCGGTGGCGCATCGGGCAGCGCGCTCGATTTGATCTGGGAGTTGAATTCCAAGCGGTCCACCTGAAGGGTGGCATGCAGCAGCCGCGGCTCTGCGAGAGGCCCATCGAACTTCAGGCCGCCTTGCGCAAAGCCCTGAAAGCCCGGGGGCAGCGCTTTTCCGGACAGGGCGTACAACGTGGCCAGGCTGATCCGTTCAAAATGCACTTCGCCAGTCATCGGGTCGCCCGCGGTAAGGCGGGCTTGCGCATTGCCCCGCAACTGCGTACCGCGGAGGTCGCCCGTCACGACCGCGTTTAATGTCTGCTGACGCGTAGCGGCCGTAACAGTCAAATCGCCATACGAAACTTCGCCGATGGTGATCTTGCGAAACTGCACGGCGCCATCCGCGCGTGTGGGCTCGATGCTATCGGGAGTTATGCGCGCGGCGGCTTCGAGGTGAACCTGCGCTTGCGCATTCACGCCCGGTGCGAATTTGCGCGCGGACGACAGACTCGCGAGCGGGAACCCATTACTGTCGATTTTGAACCGGACTTGCCCGTTACGCCAGGAATTCGACGAATGTTCGTAATCGCCAGAGAATACTAAAGCAGCCACGTCCGAACGGATACGCCCACCGGTCAACTGCAAGCGATCGCCGGCGAGAGAGGCATCGAACTGAATCTGGTTCAGGTGCTGGCCATACGCGTCCAGACCTTCGCTATTTACGTGCGCCGTGGCTTGCGGCCGGTCGAGCGAACCGGTCAGATGAAGCGAACCGGACGCCACGGCGCCGATGACAGGCAGGTTCACCGATGAAAATTGTGAAACGGCCTTGACCACATTCAAACCCTGGAACTGCACGTCCGCGCGCAGCGGGCTATCCGTCCGAACGAGCCATTTCCGCAGGCTGACGGTTCCGCTGCCGGTCAGGCGCGTGCCGGCCTGCTGCAGTTCGAGCGATTGGAACTCCGCTCCAGTGTCAGCCACCAAAACACGCGCACGCAAGCGATCAAAAACCTGGCCTTGCGCACGGAAATGGGTAAGTGCGATTTGACCGTCTACTTTGGGATTTTCGATATTGGTCAACGTTCCGTTGAAATGCGCACTGCCGCCCTGAAGCAATTGCGGCTGAGATGCAAGAGGCAGGGCGGTAGCGGCGGCATCGAGCAGCGGCTTGAAATCATTCAGGTTGGAACTATCCAGAGTCAATTGCAGCTGCCCCGCAAGCGGTCCCGCGAAGGACAACTGCGAACTGGGGAAATTCATCCGAGAGCCGCCGAATTCCAAGGAGTTGCCGCGCTGACGATAGGTGAGATCGACATCACCCGAAATTGGAATACCAGCGGAGACGGGGACCAGGCGCATGCGAGTTTGGACGACGAAATTCGGATCTTTCGGGTTGAAGCCCACACTGAGACGCACGTGCCCATCGGCGGACGCGCTCCAGGGGAGTGGCTTTGGCAACTTCGTGAGAGGCAGGTAGGAGCTGATTTCGTTCAGCATGAATCCAGAGGCGGCGCCCTCAATCTCAAGTCCGCGAAATTGTTTTGAGGAGGCTTCCCCTACGAATTTTGCGCCGCGTGAAGTTGCCACGATACGGCGGAATGTTACGCCCTCACTCGAAGCGGTCACGGCGGAATCGAGAGTCACGTCTCTGATGGCAAACCATGGCGTCACATAGGACGTCCCGCGGGCGGATGCCTGTCCGGCGAACGAAAATCCGGCGGGCGGACCGTAATGACCGGCGCCCGTCAGCAAGAGAC
>DATHIZ010000201.1:0-13071 GCA_035316385.1 Bryobacteraceae bacterium
GCCGCTTCCACAAGATGCCTGGTACGCCAAGCAACGACCCACCTTTGCCGATGCTTTAGCCGCTGTGCGCCAACAATACTGGGCACACATGGGTTTTCGCCCCTCTGGTCGAAAACGCCACATCCTCAAATCCTCCAAAGCGTTACGTCACTGCCTCATCTACGCACTATGCAGAGCGGCCTAATGGCCAAAGTCGAGCTAAGTTCCCGAACTACGTGCTCGTTTATCGCAAAGCGAACGAGACCTTCAGGTGATAGCTATTCTCCACGGAAGGCAGGACGCCAAAAAGGTCTTGAGCGAACGCCAGTAGAGATGAATTGCCGATTTCCCCCAAAGGGAATCTCACCCTGCCACCATCGTTTCTGCTTCGCGTGAGAATATCCGCGCCTTACCACCACCACTGTTTCTGAGCCTAGACTCGGAACCTATGCGCAAACTGGCCGTCGCGCTTATTCTGCTCTTCCCCGCCCTTGCCGCCACGGCGGATCGATCGGCGGTTCACGCTCAGTACCTCGGCGGAACTCTGGCCGGGCTCCCTGGCAAGAACTCCGGCGATATTCAAGTATCGGATAGTGTCTATTTCGTCTTCGCTTCCAAGCAGACGCAAGTGAAAATCCCATACAGCCGCATCAACCTCCTCGAATACGGCCAGAACGTCAGCCGCCGCTACGTGGAAGCAATCGTGATCTCTCCGCTCTTCATGCTGGCTAAGAAGCGCCAGCATTTCCTGACGCTTGGCTTCGAAGATGAGGATGGCCGCCAGCAGGCCCTGGTTTTTCGCGTGCAGAAAGGTGATATCCGCTTGACGCTTGTCGCTTTAGAGGCCCGCACCGGACAACAAGTGCGCTATCAGGACGAAGAGGCACTGATTGCAGGGAAAGGATAGCGGGGAAAGGATGACGTGCCGTCTTCTTCTGGGCTTGGCTCTCGCCAGTGTGCTGGCAGCACAAAAAACAGGCGCCGAGAGCGGTGTGGACACACTGCTCGATATCAAGCGCGTCTATGTTGCCGAATTGACCGGAGGACCCGAGGCAGCCGCATTGCGCGACCTGATCATCGCCGGACTCGCCGCCACCAAGCTATTCATTCTCACGGAGAAGGAGGAGCGGGCCGACGCCATCCTCAAAGGCGCTGCCGACGATCATGCCTTCATCGACTCCTTCGATTCGAGCGAGAGCATCAACAGCCGCCAGAACGCCGGCAAGTACAGTTCCGGAACGGGCGCCAGCAAAATCGGAGGCGGATTCGCTGGTCTTGCCGGGGGCGAAAACGAGTCCCACCACAGTAAAGAGCATAAACATGAAGCCTACGCGGCCGTGCGGCTTTGCAACCGCGACGGCGATGTACTCTGGTCCACGACCCAGGAAAGTCTCGGGGCTAAGTTTCGTGGGGCCAGCGCGGATGTCGCTGCGAAAATCGCTCGCCAAATCACCCTTGACTACGAACGCGCCCGGAAACCCAACCCGCCGGCGGCTAAGCCCTAGCGCCCTTTCGTGATCCGCACTCGCTTGCGCCGCGAGGTCTCGCCCGAAAGTAGTTCCACATGGCTTTTGGGCACGCCGAAGTATTCCGCCAGTACCCCGTTGAGCGCTTCATTGGCATGGCCCTTCTCCGGGACGGCGCAAAGCTTTACCTTGAGCGCTCCATCCGCCATCACTTCGTTCACTTCGCTCTTCGAAGAACGCGGAATCACTTTCACGTCCAACGTGACACTGCCGTTCTGCCGCAGCCTGTCGAGGAGAGGCTGCCCGGCCATATCCCGCAGTTTCGCCACCAGTTGCGCTGACGAAGCGCCCTTCAGAATCACCTCGTCTACCAGCTTTTTTTCCGGTAAACCGTCGAACCTATTCGGGTCGGAGCCGGTGAGCACAATGATGCGCATTGCCGCGTCCAGACTCTTCAAATCCCGGATCAGAGCGAGTCCCAGCGCTTGCGTCGGCAAGCGCAAATCCACTACGGCGCACTGTGGTTTTTGGGCCGCGGCAGCCCTCATGGCGGAGGCGCTGTCCCCGGCTTCAATGGTTTCGAATCCGCTTTTCTCAAGCACCAGCGCGCGCAGATGTAACTGGTCTTCGTCATCGTCGGCTAGCAGCACTTTCATGCTAATTGGCGAAGGCGATTTGCGCGATGACCAGCTTCGGCATGGTTTGGTTCCAACCTTCCGGCAAACTGTCGAACGGCAGGCGGAACGCCCGCGTATCGCCCGGTTGCAGCGGTGTGCGCTCGCTGGCGGCGCTAGTGCCGCCTACGATGGGAAGCCGCTCGCGGTGAATCTCACGCCCGTCCACTCCATAAAACAGGCAGTACACGTCTACCGATGCAAGCGCGCGCGGGCCTTTGTTGCCGATCTTACCTTGCACTTCCACCACTCGCTGCTGCATGAAATTCTCGGTCGCCTGCATGGCTACATCGCTCAATTCCAGGTGCGATAGGTACGCCCTCGCTTCCGCGGACGCCGAGACTTCAACCTGCTTCTTGGCGGCGGGCTTATTCAGGTAGCCGAGACCGGCAATCAACGCCACAATGACCACTAAGCCAATCAGCAGCGGAGTGAGCGGAACGGTTTTCTTGCTGGCAGCCGGGGTGGCCATACACCTAAGATTCTACCGCTGATTAAGGTATCGCTCTTATTCCGGTTTTATGGAAGTAACCCGCAGTCTGCGGTAATCGGCATGCCATCCCTGCTGCGTGCAGAGCGCCGGCTGCAGTTCTTCTACAACTTCGCGCAAAGCCTGCTCACGTGGGGCGTTCGGCAGACTCTCAAAGTAATACCACTTGAATCCCCTGATCCAGTTCGCCATGCCCTGCTCGCCTTCGAGCGGCGTGGGCCGGTCAAATAACTGCGCCATTTGGGTCTCAAGGCCGCAAGCCTCCATTAGACTCGCATATTCGCCGATGGCCGGGAAATACGTCCGCCGGGCCGGGATTTCGCCGCTGTAATAGGGGGCTACGATCCTTCGGATAGCTTCCTCGATGGTCTGTATATTGCCCTTGCCTCCCATCTCCGCAACGAACCGGCCGCCCTTGCGCAGTGCTTTCGCCACGGCGCGCAATACGCCTTCGGCATCCAGCATCCAATGCAGCGCGGCATTGGAAAAGACGGCATCGAACTCGTCTTCAAACTTCATGGCGGCCGCGTCTTGGAGAACAAACTTCAATTTCGGAAAATTCTGCCGCGCCTGGCCGATCATATCGAGTGATGCGTCCAGACCGACCACTTCCGCGCCCGACTTTGCAATCTGATCGGTAAGCTGCCCCGGACCGCATCCCAGATCCAGAATGCGCTCTCCCGCCAGAGGCTTCAGAATCGAAACCAGGTCTTCGCCATAGGTCCAGACAAAACCATGCCTGGCTTCATATAATTCAGTGTCCCAAGCCATCTTTGCCAATCTAAGCCGTGTAACTCCTCAAAGTGAAATAGACAACCACGCCCGTGACGGACACATATAGCCAGATCGGAAAAGTCCAGCGGGCTACCTTTTTGTGAAACCGGAATTGGTTGCGCAGGGAATACCAAAGCGTTGCCAGAATGAACGGCAGTGCGACGACCGACAGAACGATATGGCTGATCAGGATGGAGAAGTAAACCGGCCGGATCCAGCCTTGGCCCGGAAACTTGGTGTCGCCGTGAAAGTAGTGATACGTAATGTAACTCAGCAGAAACAGCGACGAAAAGACCGTCGCGCTGAGCATGAAGCGCATGTGCACCAGGCGGTTGCGGCGGCGAATGTTCATGTAACCCAGAACGAGGCAGATTGCGCTCAGGGAATTGAACGCGGCATTCGCGCCTGGCAGATATCCTACCCATTCCGGCGCCGCGATTTTACCTTTGAAGTAGATCAGCCAAAAAAGGAAGCCGGCAATAGCCACGCTCAACACGACGATCGCGGGGAGCGGTTTCCTGGCCAGTTCGGATGAACTATCCGCGACGTTTGAACCCTGCGCCATAATCCTATCCGTCACTCCGCAACGCACTCGCGTCTTTCAACATAGTAGGAATACCTTCGGCATCGAAGCTGGAGTAATAGCCGCGAATATGCCCGCGCTTGTCCACTAACACGAACTTGGTGCTGTGCTCGATTTTGCCGATGACATCTCCCACATGGAACGTGAGATAAGCCACCTGGTGAATCGTTTCCGGCGTGCCCGTCAAGAACGTCCATTGTTCCGTCGGAGCGTCATACCTGCGCGCGAACGCCTGCAGGACGGCTGGCGTATCGCGCTCCGGATCCACCGAAATCGAAATCAGGCGTACATCCTGCTGCCCGGTCACGTGCTTCTGAACAGCATGCATCTTCGAAGTCATCATCGGGCATTCGGCCGGGCAGTTCGTGTAGATGAAATCGGCAATCCAGACTTTGCCGGCCAGCGCCTTGCTGTGAAAGGTGTTACCGGTGGAATCAGTCATGCTGAAATCCGGAACCTGGCCATAGTCGGGTAGGTTGCTGACGGGACGAACGCAGGCGGTGAGAGCAAGGAACGCAAGGGCAGCGAGAAGGACTTGTTTATT
This sequence comes from Bryobacteraceae bacterium, assembly GCA_035316385.1. Lineage (GTDB taxonomy): Bacteria > Acidobacteriota > Terriglobia > Bryobacterales > Bryobacteraceae > Bog-105. The sequence continues at coordinate 4,511 of DATHIZ010000201.1, forward strand.
CACAGCCGGACTGGGTCGAGAACCATTAGGACATACAAAACGGGTAGGTAGACGACGGAAGTCAAAAGCACCTTCCGCGCTTTTGCCCTCGTGCGGTCCAGCGCCACTTGCACGCCGGAGTAGAGAAACCACAGGCCCATGCCCAGTGCGCCGGCGAAATAAATGGTCCCGGTCATGCCCATCCACTTCGGCAGCAGGCTGACGGGGATCAGCAGCACGGAGAACAACAGAATCTGCCGGGCTGTCGATTCGCCATCCGGCTCCACCACCGGCAGCATCCGGATGCCCGCATTCGAATAGTCTTCCCGGTACATCCAGGCGATGGCGTAAAAATGCGGGAACTGCCATAAGAACAAAATCGCGCCCAGCACCCAAGCTTCCGGGGTGAGTGTTCCAGCCGCACCCGCGAAACCGATCAGCGGCGGCATGGCTCCGGGAAACGCGCCTACGGTCGTGGACCACCACGTTTTCTGCTTCAAGGGCGTGTACATAAACAGGTACATCACCAGCGTGGCAAAGCCCAGAAGCGCCGTAAGCCAGTTAACACCCAGGCCAAGTTCCAATACGCCCAAGACGGATAAGGCGATACCGAACCACAGCGCCTTGGTTGCATCCAGGCGGCCGGACGGCAACGGACGCTTCTGCGTCCGGCGCATGTGTTTGTCTGCCTCACGCTCGTACCATTGGTTTAGGGCGGCGGTGCCGGAAGCCATTAAAGCCGTTCCAAACATCGTATTCAGGACTGCCAAGATTGACCAATGGCCGGAATGCCCGAAGAAGTACCCGATGGCGGTACTCATCACGATGAGCCACGTGATTCGGGGTTTGGTGAGCTCTAGATAGTCTTTCACTAGGAATGGCTTAAAACGCAAAATGGCCCACGTCGGCCCGCATGTATTAGGAACACTTTCAGTGTACTCCTTCTTGTCTGACAAGAATTCTTGCACCCCGCATGGAATGCATTTTACTCTTTGCTCTAATAACCTTTGATGGACATTCAACCGCTGGCTGGCGTCATTATGGGCAGCAAGTCGGATTGGGAAACGATGCAGCGGGCCAGCCAAACACTGACGGCGCTGGGGATCGCTCATGAATGCCGGGTCGTCTCTGCCCATCGTACGCCGGACTGGATGGCAGAGTACGCCAAGAGCGCCGTTGGCCGGGGTTTGGAAGTGATTATCGCCGCCGCCGGGGGAGCCGCGCATTTGCCCGGAATGGTGGCGGCGCATACCTGCCTGCCGGTCCTCGGAGTGCCGATTAAGAGCAGCGTTTTGAATGGAGTAGATTCGCTGCTGTCAATCGTGCAGATGCCCGCCGGCATTCCGGTCGGCACGCTGGCCATTGGAAACGCCGGAGCGACCAACGCGGCGCTGCTGGCCGCCAGCATTCTGGGGAACAAATACCCGGAGGTACGGGCGCGCCTGGTCGCCTGGCGCAAACAGCAAACGGAGTCCGTGCTCGAGGATCGCAGTCTTTGAGCCGCAGTATTCTTCCGGGCAGCGCCATCGGCGTTCTGGGGAGCGGTCAGCTTGGGCGCATGTTTGCCATTGCGGCGCGGCGCATGGGTTATCGCGTTCACACCTTCTCGCCCGATCAAGACACGCCAACCGGACAGGTGGCGGATTTGGAAGTAAACGCCGCCTATGAGGACTTGGACGCGGTGGCGAAGTTCGCCAGCGCGGTTTCGGTGGTGACGTTCGAGTTCGAAAACGTGCCCGCCGAGACAGCGGCCGCCGCCGAGCGCTGCGCGCCGGTACGTCCGGCTGGACATGTTTTGCACACGACCCAGCACCGGCTCCGTGAAAAGACGTTCCTGGCGCAAGCGGGATTGCCGCTGACGCCGTTTCGACGCGTGGCGAGCCTCGACGACTTGAAGCGGGCTGCCTGTGAAATTGGGCTGCCGGGCATTCTAAAGACAGCCGATTTCGGCTATGACGGTAAAGGACAGTTTCGAATCGCCAACGCCGGCGACTTGGACGCGGCATGGAAGGCGGTGGGCGAATGCGAGTCGGTGCTCGAAGCCTTTGTTGATTTCGACCGTGAGATCTCAGTGGTTGCCGCGCGCGGGATGGACGGCGAGTTCATCCACTATGGTGCGATAGAAAATCAGCATCGGAACGGCATCTTGAGCCTCTCTGTTTCTCCCGCGCGGGTGCCGGATTCAGTCACTAAACAGGCGGTGGAAATCGCGCGGGAAGTGCTCACCAAGCTTGAGGTGGTGGGAGTCCTTTGCGTCGAGTTCTTCGTCGGGCGGGACGGCCGCCTGCTGATTAACGAACTCGCGCCGCGGCCGCACAACTCCGGGCATTTCACATTCGACGCCAATCTGACCAGCCAGTTCGAGCAGCAACTGCGCGCTGTATGCGGATTGCCGCTGGGCGCACCAACGCAGTTTGCGCCGGCCGCGATGGCGAACCTACTCGGCGACATCTGGAACGGCGGCGAGCCCGATTGGGCTGCGGCGACCGCGATGCCGAGCATAAAATTGCACCTGTACGGCAAGTTGAGCGCCCGCCCCGGTCGAAAAATGGGCCACTTGACGGCAATCTCTTCCAGTGTGGAGGAAGCGCTGGCGGATGTGATCCGCGCGCGTGAGTTGTTGTCCTCGGTACACTAGTAATTCCGCATGACAATCTGCTATTTCGACGCCTTTTCGGGTATCAGCGGCGATATGACCGTGGGCGCTTTACTGGACGCCGGGGCGCCTTGGACGGCGCTCGAATCCGCGCTGCGCAGCCTTAATCTTGACGCTTCCTTTCGCGTCGAAAAGACGAAGCGCAAAGGCATCTCCGCCTCCAAGTTCCACGTCGAGTTTACGGAACAGAAGAAGCACCGCCACTTGCCGCATGTCGAGAAGATCATCGCCGGCGGGGACCTGACAGACAAGGCTCGCGAGAACGCGGTGGCGGTCTTCCGGCGGCTGGCGGAAGCAGAGTCGAAGTCGCACAGCGTGCCCGTTGAGAAGGTTCACTTTCACGAAGTGGGCGCGGTCGATTCCATTTGCGACATCGTGGGAGCTTGCGTTGCCCTCGATTCGCTGGGCGTCGAAGAGGTTCATTGCTCGCGCATCAATGTCGGCAGCGGAACCGTAGAGACAGAGCACGGCACACTGCCTGTGCCCGCTCCCGCGACGGCCGAGCTTTTGCGAGATCATCCCATTTACTCCGCGGGACCAATCGTGGAGCTGACGACTCCGACCGGAGCGGCGCTGATGGCTACGCTGGCGAAGAGCTTCGGTCCCCTGCCCGCCGTCAAACTCATCGCGCAAGGCTTTGGCGCGGGCGACAAAGAGTTCCCGACGCAGGCGAACGTTCTGCGCGTGCTGGTGGGCGAACGCAGCCAGGCGGCTGAATCGACCACAGTGACGATTCTCGAAGCAAACATAGACGACTCGACGCCGCAGGTGCTGGGCTATGCCATGGAACGGCTGCTCGAAGCCGGAGCGCTGGACGTCACCCTGACTCCAGCCTTCATGAAGAAGAACCGCTCCGCAACGGTGATTTCAGTGATTGCCACTCCGGACCTGGCGGAGGAACTGGCCGCGATCCTGTTCGCCGAAACGAGCACGCTGGGATTGCGCATGTCGCAAGCCGAGCGCAGAGTGCTGGCGAGGCATATCGTCGAGGTGGAAACATCGTTCGGCAAAGTGCGCGTGAAGTACAACGACAACGGCGGGTTTATGCCCGAATATGAGGACTGCCGGAAAGCGGCAGCCGCGCAACACGTGCCGCTGCGCACGGTGATTGCTGAAGCCAACCAGGCGTTCCTAAAACGGTAGACAGCAAATCAATCGATGAACAAGTATTACCTTACGACGCCCATATACTACGTCAACGCCGCGCCGCATATTGGCCACGCGTACACGACCATTGCAGCGGAGACCATTGCGCGCGTAAAGCGGATGCAGGGCTACGACGTGGTGCTGACCAGCGGCACCGATGAGCACGGCACAAAGGTAGAGCGCGCGGCGCAAGCGCAGGGGAAAACCGCCGAAGAGTTTGTAGACCTCATTTCGAACGAGTTCAAAAGCGTTTGGGAAAAGCTCGATCTCAAGATCGACCGCTTTCAACGGACCACGGCGCCGAATCACGCGAAGCTTGTCAATAAGCTGTTTGAAGCGTGCAAGGCAAACGGCTACATCTACAAAGGCACGTATACAGGGCTGTATGCGGTGGTGAGCGAATCGTTCGTGAACGATGCCAAGCCGGGCGATATCGATCCGGAAACGGGCAAGCCTTACGAAGAGGTCACCGAAGAGAACTACTTCTTCAAGCTGTCGGCGTTCACCGAGCGATTGCTAGAGTTCTACGACGCTCATCCGAATTTCATGCTGCCGGATATACGGCGGAACGAGATACTGGCGTTTGTGAAACAGGGGCTGGTGGATCTATCCATCACCCGGACCAGCATCAAATGGGGCGTCACGGTTGAATCCGATCCGGCGCACGTCTTCTACGTCTGGTTCGACGCGTTGGTGACATACTACAGCGCGATCGAAGGCGAAGATCGCTGGCCGGCGGACCTGCATCTGATCGGCAAGGAGATTCTGCGGTTTCATACCGTGTTTTGGCCGGCGTTTTTGATGGCGGCGGATTGGCCGCTGCCGAAGCGCGTGTTTGCGCACGGCTGGCTGCTGTTTGAGAACGACAAGATGAGTAAGTCGCGCGGCAACATTGTACGGCCGACGCCGATTGCCGAGACGATGGGCGTGGACGCCCTGCGCTACTTCCTGCTGCGCGAGATTGTGTTCGGACAGGACGGCAGCTTCAGCTTCGATGCGCTGGTGGGGCGCTACAATTCCGACCTCGCGAACGGACTGGGCAATCTGGCCAGCCGTACGCTGAACATGATTCAGCAATACTGCGACGGCGTCATCCCGGGCGGCGCGGGGGATCCGGCGGTGGAAGAGATTACGACCAGGGCGACGGCGGCGGCGCTGGCGGCCTACGACGCCTTCGAGTTCTCACGCGCGCTGGAACACATCTGGAGCATCATCGCGGCGGTGGATAAATTCATCGTCGAACGCTCCCCGTGGAAGCTCGCGAAGGATCAGGCGCAGGGCAACAAGCTGGATCAAACGCTCTATACCTGCGCGGAAGCGCTGCGCGTGATCTGCGCATTGGCGTCTCCGGTGCTGCCGCATACGACGCAGGCTATCTGGAAGCAGCTTGGGTTTATCGTACCCATCGCCGATCTGACAGTAGGGTCGCTGGCTTGGGGTGAACTACACGCCGGGCAAAGGACAGGCGCGATCAGCGCGGTGTTTCCGCGCCTGGAAGCAAAACCGACCGTGCAAAGAATGCAAGAACTGGAAGAGACAGAGAAGTTGCGGCAAGCCGCGCTAATGGGCAAGGCTGCTCCCGAGGCGGCGCCCGCCATCGATTACATATCCATAGACGACTTCTCGAAGGTAGATCTGCGGGTGGGCGAGGTGAAATCGGCCGAAACCGTTAAGGGCGCCGATAAACTGCTGCACCTGAAAGTAGACATCGGCGAGGTGGAGCCGCGCACGATTGTGGCGGGCCTCGCGCTTGCCTATAAGCCGGAAGACCTGGTGGGCCGCAAGGTGGTGATCGTCGCAAACCTGCAGCCGCGCAAACTGCGCGGGCTTACTTCGCAAGGCATGATTGTGGCGGCAAGCCTTGAGGGTGAATTGCCGGTGCTCGCCGGCTTTCACGAGGCCATTCCAGTGGGGGCACGGCTGAAGTAGTGGATCTGGCCGATTCTCATTGCCACTTGGACGATACGCAGTTCGACACGGATCGTGAAGCAACCATCGAACGGGCGCGGGCGGCGGGACTCAGATACATGCTGGCGATCGGTACGGGTGACGGCCCGCCCGATTTACAAGCAGCGATCCGATTGGCCGATGCGTATCCGTTCGTGTATGCGACGGTTGGCGTACATCCGAACGATGCACCCAAACTGAACGACAGCACATTCCAAGATCTGGAACGGCTGCTGGCGCATCCGAAAGTCAAAGCACTCGGCGAGATCGGGCTGGACTATCACTGGGGCGTGCCGAAAGAAGTGCAGCTCCCGGTGTTCCTGCGCCAGCTTGAGATTGCGGCGGGGGCGAAGATGCCGATCATCATTCACACACGCGATGCCTGGGCGGACACGATTGAGGTTCTGCGCGCGCACTGGGCGCCGACCGGTTTGCCGTGCCTGATGCATTGCTTCGCCGGGGACGCGGAGATGGCGCGCGAGTGCCTGGAACTTGGATTCCATCTGGCCTTCGGCGGGGCGGCGACGTTCCCGAAATCGGTTGAAGCCCGAGAGGCGGCGGCTATCGTACCGGCGGACCGCCTTCTGCTGGAGACGGATGCGCCCTATCTAGCGCCTGTGCCGTATCGCGGCAAACGCAATGAGCCAGCGTACGTGGCGCATACCGCGCGGACCATTGCGGAGGCCCGCGGCGTCGACGTGGAAGAGCTTGCGTCGCAGACCACGCGGAATTTTGAGCGGTTGTTTCAGATTGCCAGTTAAACTGAAGCTGCGTATGTTTAACAAGATCAGGCAGTCACTCAGCGCGCGCGAAGCGTTCGATCTTGTTCAATCCGATCTCGAAGAAGTAGAACGTGAGATCGGTGTCGAATCTATTGCTTCCGTCGAAGCTATCACGACTATCAACCAGTATTTGCAGGCGGGCGGGGGTAAACGCCTGCGGCCGGCTCTGTTGCTGCTCTGCAACCGGCTGTTCGGGGAATCCACGCCTTGCGCCAAACGCCTGGCGGCGGTGGTGGAGATGATCCATACCGCCACGCTGGTGCATGACGATGTGATCGACCTGGCCAGAACGCGGCGCGGGCGCCCTTCGACCAACGTGGTTTGGGGCAACCATGTTTCGGTTCTGGCGGGCGACTGGCTGTACATGCAGGCGTTCCAACTGGCCTTGCGCGAGCGGAATTTCCACATGCTGGACGTGCTCATTTCGCTGACCCAGTTGATGGTGGAAGGCGAGCTACTGCAACTCGACCGGCTGCACCGGGCCGACATCTCGGAAGCCGATTACATGGAGCTGGTGGACCGTAAGACGGCCAGCTTGTTCTCGGCTTGCGCACGGCTGGGCGGCATTGCGGCGAACGTGGACGAAGCAGTAGAGGCGCGGCTGGCGGACTTTGCGTGGAATCTCGGCATGGCGTTCCAGCTGGTGGACGACATCCTGGATTTCACTTCCACCGAGAAGATTTTGGGCAAGCCGGCGGGCAACGATCTGCGCGAGGGCAAGGTGACGCTGCCGATGATCTATGCGCTTGAAGCGGCTGGGCCGGACGAGCGGAAGGCGGTTGAAACGGTGATCAGCGATGGCAATTACGATAACGTGCCGTTCATGCATATCCTGCATATTCTGAAGCGGCACCAGTCGATTCCGCGTGCTTATGAGCGGGCGCATGCGTTCACGGAGAAGTCCCGGGTGTTGATTTCGAGTTTTCCGGAGAGTCCGGCGCAGCGGGCTTTGCTGGCGGTGGTCGGGTTGGTTACCGAGCGGAATTCGTAAGGGCCGCTTACGTTTCCCGCTCGGTTTTGGTGTTTCCGATTAGACTAGTTTGGTTTTTCGGATGGGTAGTTCCCGGATGCGTTTGCCGGTGGCGGCGAAGATGGCGTTGGCGATGGCTGGGGCCATGGGGGGCACTCCGGGTTCTCCCGCGCCGGTGGGTAGGCCTTCGGAGGGTACCAGGTGAATGTGGGTTTCGTATGGGGATTCGTTGATGCGCGCGACGGGATAGGTGCTGAAATTGTCCTGCTGGACGCGGCCGTCGGCAGCCGTGATCTCGCCTAGCATGGCGACGCTGGTGCCGAAAACGGCGGCGCCTTCAAACTGTGATTTGACGCGATCGGGATGGATGACGCTGCCGCAGTCGACCGCTATATCGACACGCGGAATGCGCACTTTTCCGGCCTTATCAACTTCCACTTCGACTACCGCGGCAACATAGGTCAAGAAGCTGCGATGGGCCGCAAAGCCCCAGGCGCGACCGTTGCCGGGTTTCTTGTTAGCCCAGCCGGAACGTTCGGCGACCACTTCCACCACGCGGCGGAGGCGGCCGGTATCGAGCGGATAGGCATCGATCGGCTTGCCGTAGTTTCCATACTTGGCATTCTGTTTTCCGAGGTCGATGGTGCGCGGTTCGCCCAACGCGGCCAGCCAGTATTCCACGGGATCCTTGCCGGAGGCATGCGCCAGTTCATCGATGAACGACTGGATACCGAAGGCGTGATAGATATTGGCGACCGAGCGCAGCCAGCCGATGCGCAGATGAGCCTCGGCCGGACCGTTCTCGGCGCGCATGTTCGGCACGTCGAACGGCATGTCCAGAAATCCGAGCGAGAGCTCGCCGGTCCCGTACTGTTCCTTGGCGTCAAATATGGAGCCAATGGGCGGATAGACGGTGCGCTGCAACCAAGATTGCGGTTTGCCCGCGGCGTCGAGCCCGGCCTTAAAGTACATGGCCGAGGTGGCGTGGAAATAATCGAAGCGGATATCTTCTTCGCGGGTCCACGAGACTTTAACCGGCTTGCCTAGCTTCTTGGAAAGGATGGCGGCTTCGGCAACGTAA
>DATHIZ010000202.1:0-3353 GCA_035316385.1 Bryobacteraceae bacterium
TTGCGAGGCTTCTCGTTCCGAGGGCGCGAAAAGGTCGCGGCCGAATGGCAGATCATGTGCTTTACCCATAACCTATTGAAGCTGTTTCGGGCCACAGTGTGCCCGCAGCCCGTCTAATAGACGAGAACCTGCCCCAAATCCGTCCAAAATCGGTTTCGGCGGTTTCAAAATGCCGCGCACCAGCCGTAATTTGCAGCGACATGTGCTTTGCACTGAAAAGCATACTCGATCCGCTTCGCAAGTACTCTTTGACGCCGGGTTGTCCAGGTTTCATTCAGACAGACTCCTAGGAGCCTGTCGGAGATAGATTTGGATAACGGATAGGAATTCTGGAACATTTTCGTATACAAATGTTTGGAGATACTTTAAGCTTGAGTGGTGAGCAAGAATTTCCGAACATGCGCTCTGGATCAGCCGTTTCTGATGCCTCCTTCGTTGCAGGACTGGTTACCGGAGAGTCATCTGGCGCGCTTCGCGGCGGAACTGACTGATGGTCTGGACCTGTCTGATATCTACGATTTTTACGGGCGGCGTGACGGGCGTGGGAGGGCAGCGTATCACCCGGTGATGATGGTGCGATTACTGCTGTACGGTTATAGCGTTGGCGTGATGAGTTCGCGGCGCATGGAACGAGCCAGTTACGATGATGTAGCCTTTCGCTATCTTTGTGCGGACCAGCACCCGGATCATGACACCATAGCGGCCTTCCGCCAGCAGCATCTGCCGGTGTTGGCGCAGTTGTTCACACAGGTATTGCAACTCTGTAATAAAGCGGGACTGGTGAAGCTGGGGCATGTGGCAATCGACGGCACAAAGCTGCAGGCCAATGCGAGCAAACACAAAGCGATGAGTTACGACCGGATGGAGGAGAAAGAGAAGCAACTGAAAGCGGAAGTGGAAAAGCTGCTGGCGCGGGCGGCAGAAACCGATGCGGCGGAAGAGGCGCAGTATGGCAAAGGGAAGCGGGGCGATGAACTGACCGGCGAACTGGCGCGGCGAGAAAGCCGGCTCAAAAAGATCGCCGAAGCCAAGGCGGCGCTGGAGCAGGAGGCGCGGGAGCGAGCCGAGGCTGCAAAGAAAGCCGCCGAAGAAAAGATTGAGGAGCGCCGGAAGAAGGAACAGGAGCGAGGCAAGAAGCTTGGCGGGTATCCACCTCAGGTGCCCGATCCGGAACAGGCCAGGCCAGATCCGAAGGCGCAACGCAACTTCACCGATCCGGAAAGCCGGATCATGCCCGATGGCGGACGCAAAGGGAGTTTCGTTCAGGCCTACAATGCGCAGATCGCAGTGGACGGGGCGAAGCAAATCATTGTGGCCGCCGCGATCACTCAGGAAAGCAACGACAAGCAGCAACTGGCACCGATGCTGGAGCGGGTGGAACAGAATCTGGGAGCCAAACCGGTGGCCGCCAGTGCCGATGCCGGCTACTTCAGCCAGGACCAGATCAGCGATGAACGGGTGAAAGGAATTGAGTTATATGTGGCCACAGGGAAACACAAGCACGGCCAACCGGAACCAGCCGAAGCGATTCAGCCAGATAGGCTTCCCGCTAAATCAGATTCCGCGATGGAGAAGATGAAACAAAAGTTGAAAACCGAAACAGGTCAGGCTCTGTATAAGATGCGTAAGGCGATTGTAGAGCCGGTGTTCGGGCAAATTAAGGCCGCACGGGGTATCCGCGCCTTCTTGTTACGCGGAATCGGGAAAGCTGGTGCGGAATGGAAGTTGATCTGTGCCACACACAACCTGCTGAAACTGTTTCGGTCCGGCCACCAGCCTCAGCCAGCTTGAAAGTCCCCTAAAAGTCCTGGTAAGCCGCAAACCCGGCCCCCACCACCGCACTTCAGCCATCCATCTTGTCCGGGCCGATCAAAAAAACGCGCGATCTCACTCGGGGCCATCCGGTTTTCCGACCTCAAAATATTGTCGGATTTTTCATTCCGACAGGCTCCTAGACGGAACGAGCCGCCATCGATTTAAATGCTTTCTTGGGCGGCTTTTTCTTCGGCGGTGTGCCTCCCGGAAGTGCGTGTCCGGTCTTGTCGTCGGTGTTAAACGATTGAGATTGGAACGCCAGGAAGAAGGCGCTCCACCTGCCGCTTGGGTATTGGAAAATCAGGCAGCCGTCGTGGTAAACTCCGTCGTCGCCGGCATATTTTTTATCGTTCCCCTGGTTCATGTGGACGTCATGAATGCCGTTGCCGGGTGTGAATTTGAAATATTTATCCTTCTTCGATTCCGGCCCCCACTTGGCGCCGAAGGCGTAGATTAAGGACCCCGCCTGGTCAACCGCCGCAACGACCGCGTTTTCCATCGTATCTTTCAGGTCGTTGTCGACGCCCGGAGTATCGCCCGGCACCACCTTGAACTTGGCGATCTTCACGATGCCGCCGCGCACGAAGTCCTGCGCCAACCCGCCTGGCTTGCTCACCAGTTTCTTGAAACCGGCGGGAAGCGCGGTAAGCTCTTCGATAAGCGGCTCCGGAAGAGAAGTCACGCTCTGGAAGAGCAAGTCTGGAGGTTTCAGGCTGGAATGCACATTGACCGCAATACGGAACATCGTATTGCCGGCTGAAACTAGAATCTGATAGTGATCGTCATCCGCATCGCGGAGGTGGCCGGTAACCGTGCCTTTTAGAACGCCGTAGAGGAGTGTTTTTTTTGCCATCGGGATACCCATTAGAGTTAGCGAGAACTACGATGAAATGCGGACACGCAATAACAGACCAAAGGAGCTCGAGACATGGCGGCAGCCCGTGAACTTTCCCTAAGACACACGGTAGCATCTCTGGCGTACCGCGCTGCAAAGGCGCTGCGGGATACCCCGGTGGATTTCAGCGATTTCCGCGCAGGAGAGGGCTCTCGAACGGCAGGCGAGATTCTGTCCCATCTGTGCGACTTGCTCGATTGGGCTCTGTCCCAGGCGCGCGGCAAGCAAAGGTGGCGGGATTCGACACAGGAAGCGTGGAACAAAGACGCCGAACGGTTCTTCGCGGCGCTCAAGGCTTTCGACGACTACCTGGCATCGGAGGAACCGCTGCACACGCCCGCCGAAAACCTGTTTCAAGGAGCAGTGGCCGATGCTTTGACGCACGTAGGGCAAATCGCACTTCTGCGGCGTCTGGCCGGCGCTGCGGTGCGCCCCGAAAACTACGCCTTGGCCAAAGCCGAAATCGGACGCACGGGTTCGGATCAAAACGCGCCAAGAAAGGAATTCGCGTAACGGGGTCGATTAACGCGCCGAGGCGTGGCGCGCGGTTTAACCTGCGACGTCGCCCTTCAGCAGCTCCAGCGTGGCGGCGTGGCTGGCTGCAATGCCCGGCGCACGTTTCAGCGCGTCGAAATAGCGCCTG
>DATHIZ010000203.1:0-34233 GCA_035316385.1 Bryobacteraceae bacterium
TCCTTCGTCACCACCGCCGCAAAGCCTGCCATGGCCTCGCGGCCTTTTTCATTTCTGAACCATTCCCAGGAGGATTTTCATGCCAACCGCAGAACAAATCACCGCAAATCGCGCCAACTCGCAGCTCTCCACCGGTCCAAAAACCGATTCCGGCAAAGCTGCCTCCTCGCAAAACAGTTGGAAGCACGGCCTCACCTTCGGCGTCTTCCGCGTCCTCGAAACGGAAGACCAAAGCCGCTACGAAATCCTCCTCCAGCAGCTCCTCGGCGAATACAATCCCGCCACTCCCACCGAAGCCATCCTGGTAGAGCGCATGGCCCAACACCACTGGCTGCGCAATCGCTCCCTCTATTTCCAAAGCCACTACATCGAATCCGGCGACGAAATCGACATGCCCAAGCTCAGCCTCTTCATGCGCTTCGAAACCATGCACGAACGCGCCTACCACAAATGCTTGGCTGACCTCCTAAAGCTAAGAGCCGACAAGCAAAAACAGGAAATTGGCTTCGCTTCGCAAACCCACAAACAAGAGATGCGCCGGCTCGATCTCCTCTGCCGCGAAGCGGACGTCACCTATCACCAAACCCGCGCCGTAACCGCCCGGTTTTACCTCGAATGTAAGGAACAGCACCCGGAAACCGCCATCGCGCGCGAAAATCGGGAGGCCTCCATCCAAAAAGCTGCCTAAACCACCCCGAAACCCCGTCGAATCGAACCCGCCCGCTCAAGCCTGCGCCCAAACTGTTCCCAATCGCCGTTGTGCTTATGCCCTGCCCAACAACTTCTTCGTATGAGCCAGGCTCTCTTCCAGCGCCAGGCGTTCGCGCTCCAGTTGGTTGCTGGCTTCCCACGGCTCTTCTTTATACGGTTTCCCGCGCTCGGCGATCTCCAGGTAGCGCACAAATTCCCAAGCAGGCGTCTTTCGGTACGCATCCCAAAAGGCCGGGTCGCGGTACGGAAAAATCCGGGGTCCCAAAAGGATGGACTCCAGCGAGAGAGCCTTGCCGGGGCAAAGCTCCGCATATTTGCGCACGTATGAATCGATATCGACGTTGCCCCGGCCCATTTGTACCCAGGTCACCGCCGTCCCTTGCGGCACTTTCCAGACCGCGCTATCGCGCACGTGGCTGGTCAGCACATAGGGATGGAGCGTTTCCAGGGTCAGGTGCGGATCTTCCAGCGTCCACAGCGGGTTGCCGGAGTCGAGACAGACGCCGACGAAGTCCCGGCCGGCGCCTTCCACTAATGTTTTTAACTCGCGCGCTTGCATATCGCCGGCATGATTTTCAATGGCTATTTTGATGCCTTCGCCCGTGGCCTTCGAACGGACATTTTTCAGCACCCGGACCATGTCTTCGATATGCGCTTCAATCGGTCCGGGCCGCCGGTCATCCGCGCTGCCCAGCACTGCGCGCACAATGGGCGAACCGATAATTTTGGCCGAATCGATCATCCGGTTCAGCTGCTGCTCGGCGGTGCCCTGCGACGCCTCGAACATCTTCGAGCTCGGGCAAATTGATCTCATGCCGATCTCCAGTTCAAGGCCCGACGTCTTGGCATGTTCCCGGACCTTTTTCAAATTGTCCGGCTCCAGGCTGCCCAGGAACCTGGTTTCCGAGAAATGCACTACTTGGACCTGCTGGGTGGCGCAGTAATCCAGGTATTGAAACGGCGTCCATTTTTGTGAACGCAGACTGAAAAGATCGATTCCCAACTTCACGCTTGAATTGGCTTGTGGCATAGCGGTAACGGGAAGGGCGGCGAGTGCTACGAACTCACGACGGTTCATGATCACCAGGATAGTAGCAAGCCCGGCGGCTACGAAATAATGAGGGGGCCTCTACATGGTCAGACGCATTTGTGTTTTTGTGGATCGAACGCGGGCAGCCGGTAAGGCTACGCCCTCGCGGCGCGCGAACTGGCGAGAACCCTGGCCGATACGGTGCTCGCCGCGGGCGGCGACATTATCGGAATCATGCCTCGCGCCCTAGTGGGAAAAGAGCAAGCCCATCTGGGGATTCCTGATTTGCGAGTAGTCGAATCGATGCATGAGCGGAAGTTCGCACACCATGTGCCTCAAACGGAAAAGTGGGTGAGCGCAAACGAGACTTAATGCGGCCTACTGCTCAGCGCCCCGCTTCGGAATGCTCGCACGCCGGGTAGCTTTCCCAAGCCATCCGGCCATCCCAGCCGAGTTCACGCAATCCTTCGCGTGACGACCAGTAGGAATCGGCCATCCATTCTTTGACTACTGCAAAACTGGGAGAAGGGTGCGGCGTCGAAGCGGCGCTGAGAAGCGCGTCCTGTTGCTCGGGAGCCAGCGAGTGAAAAGGCTTTTGGAACTGCTGTTTCGCCTTTCCGTCAAACTCCGCAAGCGCGTGCAGCAGGGCCTGCCGGTGGTCCTCCGATGCGAGCGTCATAAACAGATCGATCAGCCGGTTGCACTGCGCGGCCGCACTGCCGGGAACGATGCGGTCGCCAATGGCGATCAAAATCTGATTTTGTTCGGAGTTGAAGAACTGCGGCTTCAACTCCGAACAAAATCAGATTTTGTTCGGAGTTGAAGAACTGCGGCTTCCATGCGGCTGCCGGCTGCGCTTGGCCGCCTCGCAAAAACCGGTGCCGCCAGGATGCCGGCAGCCGATTCCAAGACTCGCCGCATCCACTCGCGTCTGTTATTCACGATCACAATCTTACTCTCCGAATTTCAAGATACGCCAGAGATTGCTGAAATCGTCCGTCCATGGCCGCATGCCGCGTGGAATGGCGATCGGACGGAGCCGTCCTTTGAAAAGAGCGTTTTCAAAGAAACCGGGCCGGTTGGAGACAAGGACGTAAATCGACGAAAACGCTTCGTTCGGCCCGTCGTCGTTATCCACCAGATGCGCTCGCCTGCCGGAATCCCGGGCGGCCAGCATCACAACCGGCGGCAGGTTGAGGTAGCGGTTGGATACATGCACCGCAATGACGCCATCGGGCTTCACGTGACGCCAGTAAATTTGAAAGGCTTCGCGAGTGAGCAGGTGCACCGGAACGGCATCGCCGGAGAATGCGTCAATCACTAGAATGTCGAAGCGCTGACTAGGCTCGCGCGCCATGGAAAGGCGGGCGTCGCCTAAGGCAATATCGACGTGAGCCGGGCAATCGCTCAAAAAAGTGAACTGGGTTTTTGCGGTATGGACGACCAGCGGGTTGATGTCGTAGAAGCGAAGCGTGTCCCCGCCGCGTCCATAGGCGGCCAGCGTACCGGCGCCTAAGCCGATGACGCCCATGCGGAGCGGACCTTGTTTTTCGAGCGCCTGCCAAGTAAGACCGATGCCCGAATCGCGGCTATAGTAGGTAGTGGCTACGTGCCGGAGGTCGGGGTCGAGAATCTGAATGCCGTGAACAATGGTGCCATGGCTCAACTGGCGGACTCTCAGTTTCTCGTCTGTAAAATCCTTCACGCGCAAAGCTCCGTAAAAGTTGCGGGCCTGAAAACGGGCATTGCGAATGTCGCCTGCCGTGTGAAGAACCTCATAGGCGGTTAAGAGCAAGGTGGCCGCGCCTGCCGCCAGCCAGAGAGACATGCCAAAATTCGCCTGGAGTAAGCGCCTGCTCTCGCGCCGGAAGACAACCAGCAGCAGCACCGGGCAAAGCACGCAGGCGATAGCGTGTTCGAAAGTGTCCGGGAAGATTCGTGGAGCCAGGAGCGCCACCAGCAGGCCGCCCAACGCGCCGCCCGCCGACAGCGCCAGATAGAACGTGGTGAGTTGTTCGGAGGCGGGCTTCAACCGGGCCAGTTCTCCGTGGCAGGCCATGCAGCAGACAAACAGTGAAACCAGCAGCAGCGGAACGACCCAGATGAGTTGGTCGACATCGACCGTTGCGGTGAACTTAGCCAGGCAGCCGAGCGCCGGGAACACCAGCGGCAAAAACACAATGCGCCGGTACCAGCGGTCGCTTTCAAAGCACAGGATGAACGTGAGCAGGTAAAGCCCCAGCGGCAGCACCCACAGCAAGGGCATGGGCGCGATGTTTTGCGTGAGTAGATTGGTAACAGTCAGCAGCAGCGTGGATGCGCAGGCCGCCAGGGACAGCCATAGAAGCAAGCGGGCTGCGGCGACTTTGGAATCCGGGATCTCCGCATCCGCCAGGGTCGACACCAACCGGGACGGCGGTGGGAAGCCGCGCGCGGCAATGATGGCAGTGCCGATGCAGAGGGCGGCAAATAGCGCGAATCCGCCCGACCACATCCAAGCCTGCTGATGCCCGGTCAGGTACGGCTCCACGAAAACCGGATAGGCCAGCAGCGCGGCCAGCGAACCCGCGTTCGAGAGCGCAAAATACCGGTACGGCAGCGCGCCGGCATGGCGGTGAGAGTACCAGCTTTGCACCAGCGGACTGGTCGAGGACAGCAGAATATAGGGCAGGCCGACGCACGTAGCCAGCGCGCCGAACACGCGCCAGATAGGATCTTCGCCGGGCCTTGGCTGCCACATGGGATTCGGCAAAATCGGCAGCACAGCCAAGCTGAGCAGCATCAACCCGGCGTGAATCATGGCTTGGCGTTTCGGCGTGAAGCGGCGCGCCAGGGTGTGCGCATAGAGATAGCCGAGCAGCAAGCCGGTCTGGAAGAACAGCATGCACGTGATCCACACGGCAGCGGACCCGCCAAACCATGGCAGGATCAGCTTGGAGACGAGCGGCTGAACCAGGAATAGAAGACAGGCGCTGCAGAGAATGGTGATTCCGAACAGCAACACCGTTTACTTTGCCAGGGCCTTGGCGATAGCTTCGGAGGCAAGCGGGCCCATCACTTCGTAGCCGGCGTCGTTGGGATGCAGACCGTCAAGCGTGAGTTCTTTCTTTAGCAGCTGGCGCTCGTCCAACATGGCCGAGTAGTAGTCGAGGTACACAACCCCGTTTTTCGCGGCATAGTCTTTCATCCAGTCGTTGATCGCGATGATCTGGGCCGGTGGCCGCTGCGCGGTTTGCGGTTTGATGTAGTCGCAAACCGGAGTGATGGACGAGAACACGACGCGGATATTGTTGGCCTGCGCCAGTTGCGCCATCGAGAGGAGATTGCCCTCGATGTCCTCCAGCGTCACCGGTCCCGTATTTCCGGCCAAATCGTTCGTGCCCGCCAGAATCACTACCACTTTGGGCTTCAGATCGATGACGTCGGGGCGGAAGCGAACGAGCATCTGGGGAGTGGTTTGTCCGCTGATGCCGCGGTTGACGTACGGTTGGCCGGGAAAGAATTTGCCGTGCGAGCGGCCCCAGGCATCGGTAATGGAATCGCCCATGAAGACGACGCGGGCCTCGCCGGGCGCGGCGGCCGGAAGCTTAGCGTTCTCGGCGGCGTAGCGCGCCAGATTGGGCCAGTCTTGCAAAATTCGATGGTTCCTCGCGAGTTGTGCTTGCAGCTTCTGCGGATCGGTATCGGCGGCCGGCGGCGGAGCAGTGACCTGCGCGGAAAGCAGCAGTGCCTGCGCCATGACAAGGGAACATACGAGAGATTTCAAGTTTAGAATCCTCGTTGCAGAATAACGCACTGCCGCTATTGGCCGCTGGAGCGCCGCTTGATGTCGATGTTGAGCCGCTTGATTTTCTGGTTGAGCGTCGATAGCGGGATACGCAGCGCTTCGGCAGCCTCAGTCTGACTGTAATTGACGCGTTCCAGCGATTCTATGATTTTGCGGCGCTCAAAGTCCGCGCAGATTTCGAACAGCGAAGCATCGGGAGCCAGCATGCCGTCGGTATCCCGCGAGATGCGCAATCCGCTGGCTTGCTGCAGATGGTCGGGCAGGACGTGCGTGGGAACAGACACCGTAGTGGTCAGCACCACGGCGCGCTCCACCACATTTTCCAACTCGCGCACGTTGCCGGGCCAATTGTGCTCCATCATGATCTGCAGTGCTTCGGGCTCGAAACTCAGCATGGAGCGCCCGTCGCTATTCAGGAACTTCTCGTTCTCCTGGCAATAGCGCGTGAAGAAGTGGTCGACCAGAAAAGGAATATCGTCTTTCCTGTCGTGCAAGGGCGGCAGATTGAGATTGATGACGTTGAGCCGGTAGTACAGGTCTTCGCGAAACTTCCCTTCGTCCACCAGTTTCTTCAGGTCCGCATTGGTGGCGGCAATAATGCGCACATCCACGCGCATGCTTTCATTTGAACCAAGCGGCATGAACTCGCGGTCCTGCAGCACGCGCAACAGCTTCACCTGAATCTCAGGCCCGATGGTGCCCACCTCGTCGAAGAAAATGGTGCCGCGATTGGCGGTTTCAAACAGACCCTTGCGATTCGCAATGGCGCCCGTAAAAGAGCCTTTCACGTGTCCGAACAGGATCGATTCCAGCAACTCGGACGGCAGCGATCCGCTATTCACGGGCACGAACATCTGGTCGGCTCGGGCCGAATGCGCGTGAACGGCTTTGGCGATGAGCTCTTTACCGGTACCGGTCTCGCCCGTGATCAGAATAGTAGCCCGGCTGGGCGCGACTTGCGCCACCTGGTCCAGCAGCCGCAGCATGCGCTCGCTTTTGCCGACGATATTGGGAAACGCATAGCGCTGCTTCAGGGCGCGCTTGAGCTGGGTATTTTCGCGCTCCAGGCGGCCTTTTGAGATCATCCGGTCGATCTCAATCAGCAGCTTGTCGTTGTCCCACGGTTTGGCGAAATAGTCGTTGGCGCCGGACTTGAGGGCGCGCACCGCCACTTCTTCAGATCCATACGCCGTCAACATGAAGACGGGAGTTTCCTGGTCGCGCTGGCGAATTTCGGCAAGCACTTCCATACCGGAGCGGTCCGGCATCATCAAATCGAGCAGCACCAGATCATGCGTGCCGGATTCAAACCGCCGCAGGCCGGTTGTGCCATTCTCGGCCAGTTCCACGGCATAGTTCTCGCTGGTGAGCAGCATTTCGAGACTTTCTCGGATGTCGGCCTCGTCGTCGATCACCAGGATGCGGCGGCGTTCGGGCGGACTGACACGGTCGGCGGGAAGAGCTTGATTGGGAAAAGCCACTACAGGTGTTGTAGCAGATGTGTTGTAGCAGATGGACTCAAACGCGGAACACTGGATTAAACCGCCATGCGCGTCAAAGTTCGCGCTGACATAGCGGGGAATTCCAGCCGGAAGCGCGTACCGCGTCCCAGCGTGCTATCTACCTCAATGACGCCGTTGTGCTCCTGCACAATGCCGTAGCTGATGGAAAGACCAAGTCCGGTGCCCTTGGTCGCGCCCTTCGTGGTAAAGAACGGATCGTAAATGCGAGCCAGGAGTTCGGGCGGAATTCCCTGCCCCGTATCAGAAACCTCGACGTGCGCAAAGCCTTCTTCACTCCAGGTCCGCACTGTTAACACACCCTCATTCGAGCGGTTGGTCAACATGGCGTCACGGGCGTTCAGAAAGAGATTTAGGAATACTTGCTGTAGTTTGCCGGAATTTCCGCGTACGCCGGGCAAGTCTTCCGCCAGAGTGAGGCGTGATTCAACGCCGGCTTGTTTGAACTGATGCTCCACCAGCGAGGCAGTTTCGCGAATCACGCGGTTCAGATTGACTTCCACGAAATCGGTAGGCGATGTACGCGAAAAGTTCAGTAGTGAATTCACAATCTCACTGGCGCGGAAAGTCTGCTTGGCAATCTTGTCGAGCAGCTTGGCTTTCTGGTCGTCGCCGCTCACCTGCTTGGCCAGCATCTGCGCGTAGGTGGAGATCACCGCCAGAGGCGTATTGACTTCGTGGGCCACGCCTGCCGCCAGCAAACCAATCGAGCTGAGCTTGTCGGCCTGAACCAGGCGGCGCTCCAGTTCATCACGGTCCGTGACGTCGTCGAAAATGATCAGCCGCCCGATTTGCTTGAGCTCGCGTGAAATCAGCGGAGCAATGGCTAAATTGACGATGGATTCGCGGACAGGCTGGTCATTATGCGGACCGGCTTTGGCAAGTTCCAAGCCGCCATGTCCGTTACGCGAGGCGGGAGGCCGCGCCTCCATCTCGACGGCGGGAGCGGGAACGCGCGGCCGCAGTGTCATGCGGTACACGTTGTGGACGGCTTCGTCCTCCCGTAACTCATCGAACTTCTGGCACAACTCCGGCGGAAACAGCTCCCGAAGGCGGCGGCCCAGGGCCTCATCTCGTCCAATACCGGTGAGTTTTTCGATTTGGGTGTTCCAGCTCTCGACCCGATCGTCCAAACCGGCGGCCAGAATGCCTACGTTAATCGATTCGACGATGTTTTCGTTGAACTCTTTCAGGCGTTCGTATTCATCGGCCTTACGCTGCAGGGAACTGTAGAGCCGGGAATTTTCAATCGCGATAGCAATGTAGTTGGAAAGCGTGACCAGGAGTTCGAGGTCGTCGCTAGAGAGAAAATCGCCTTCGGTAGTGCGGCTCACTCCAAAGAAAGCAATGGTGCGGCCGCGCGATTTGCAGGAAACATAGTAGGTGAAGTCGAGCTCGGCAATCGTCGCGCGAACCGATTCGGGCCAGGCTTCTGAAACGATATCGCGGAGATACTTAGGCCGCTCGAAAAAGATGTACGGCTTGTCGGACGAGTTCACCAGGAAACGTAAATCCAATGGGCCCGAAGCTCTGGGGGCCCGGCCGGACTTCTGCGTGAGCGAGTGCAGCAAAAAGCCGGCGGCGCTGTCGTTCAGCAGAAAAAAACCGACCTGGTGGATGGAAAGAGTGCGCAGCAGCCGGTCTGAAACTTTCGCCAGCATCACATTCTGATCCGTCTCCGAACTGAGTTCGCGGGCAAATTCAATCAGAGTCAGGCGGGCATCGTAACGGTCGCGATAGAAGACCCAGCGGTCAAGCAATTCCTGAATCCAGCGGCGGATGGGCTGAAAAATGAAAGTTGCGAAAGAGATCAGAAATACGAAAGCGGGCGGGCCGATGGTGCTCGTGTTGAACACCACGAAAATCAACGCATAGAACGTGCCGATGACGGCAAGCGTTGCCAGCGTGTACACGTAGCCTTGCTGGAAGATAATATCCACGTCCATCAGGCGGTAGCGCGTGATGGCATAGGCCCAGGCCAGCGGAATGAGTCCCATGGAAAGCACGCTGAGATTCATCACGTGGGAGGGAACCGTGCCCAGCACGTACGGCACGGCATACAACAGCGCAAACGGCGTCAATCCCACCAGTGCGCCGTTCCGCAGATACTTCAACTGGCGGCGCAGCACCGGATCTTCGGCGTGGGCAAAATCGAAGCCCAGCGCGGCGGCTCCGAGGAAATAGACCAACATGGAGAAGCCCAACGTGAGCCGGTCAAGGAACCAGCGGACTTCGAGTAACGGGGTGGCCACACGCAGCCACCCTTGCGCCGAAGCCACCACCACCAGGAACACCAGCACGGAAGGACCGTACAGCAGCAGCCAGGCGCCGCGGCGCTGCAGAAAGCGCGGCCGGAAATTGAAGGTGAGGCAAAAGTGGAGAAAAATAGCGGGCGCCGCCAGCGAGGCCGCCATGTTGCCCCAATACATCGCTTCATCAAACGTGTTCAGCTTGCCTGAATAGTGAAAACAGGAAGCCATGAACGACGCCAGGCACAGCAGGAAGAAGTGCAGCGATTTGAGGGCGCTGGTGCGGCGGAAATAGACGAAGAGCCCGATGGCCAGATAGGCAAAGCCGACGCAATATTGGTAATAAACGGCGCTGTCCCGGGGCGCGGCCTGTATGAAAATATTGTCCTTCCGGAATTCAATACCGCCCCGCCGCAGCGTGTAGCGGGTCTGTCCCAGAAGCTGAATCTGCCAAAGCGCTTGCGGGACGTCGAGGGCGTTATTGATCGGGAACGTCTGAATCGCTACTAACTGGTCGCCGACACGCATACCGGCTTTCTGGCCCGGCCCCACGGGCGATACGTAAGCTGCTACGACGACGGACTGCCCGTCTATTTTTTTATCAACCCACGTAACCCCATCATCGTGAAGCGGATAAGAACGCAGGTGCAGCAGACTGAGCACACCGCCGCAAATGGCCGCAACAGTGAGCACGAGCAGCAGCGTACCCGCGAATTGATTTCTAGACTCGCTCACGAAAACACCCGTTCGTTACACCCAACAGAACGCGTGGCTAGTGCACCACTGCGCCCTCCCCGCCCCACTAAGCTTGCAATAAGAAGCACGCCGGCGGCCATTCTACCTTCTCGTGGGTAAATAGCCCTAAGTAGCTCATAATCAGTATCGCGCGCCGCAAATAGAACCTAAAAACTCTTCAATATGGGAGATTTGCTACAGAATATCGTAGCCGAGCGGGAGACCACGCAATTCACGCTACACTAATAAGCACAGAGATTTTTGGGTACGCGCCGGGATGTTTCAGAAAAAGAAACGTAGAACCTCGCATGCACGTCACGGCGTTGACGTAGAATTTAAACAATCTTAGACTTAAAATTGCGCGGCGAATTGCCCGCAAAGGTGGTTCTTTCCGTATGAAGTACTTTTCCGCCTTCCACGCTGCGTTGCTCACTGGTTTTGGCGCGGCGGTTCTGGCCGCTGGTCCGTTCGCGTTCTTATTGGCTGCTCAGGCCCAACCGCCGAGTGCCTCGGCTAGTTCGAGCAGCAGTGCCAACAACGAAACGACTGCCAAGCCGCTTAGCAAGAAAGAAATCGCCCGCAAGCAGAAACAGCTCGAGAAAGAGCTAGCCGGGCCGTGGAAGAAGTGGATGAGTGAAGATGTCACCTACATCATCACCGATGAAGAGCGCCAGGCCTTCAAGCGTTTCAAGACGGATGAAGAACGGCAGCAGTTCGTGGAGCAGTTCTGGCTGCGCCGCGATCCAACGCCCGACACCGAAGAAAACGAATATAAGGAAGAGCATTACCGCCGCATCGCCTACGCCAACGACCACTACGCATCCGGCATCCCGGGATGGAAAGCCGACCGCGGCATGATCTATATCAAGTACGGCGCACCGGATGAGATTGATTCACATCCCTCGGGCGGCAGCTATCAGCGTCCTACGGAAGAAGGCGGCGGCCAAACCTCCACTTATCCGTTTGAAGACTGGCGCTACCGCTACATCGAAGGCGTCGGCACGAACGTAATGATCGAGTTTGTGGATGCCAGCATGAGCGGCGAGTACAAGATCGCGCTCGACCCCGAAGAGAAGGACGCCTTGCTGTATGTCCCCGGCGCCGGTTTGACCATGTCCGAACAGATGGGGATGGCCGACAAGACACAGCGCTTCAACCGCACCGATGGAACGCACCTCGGTACCGGCAGCCAGCCGCTTCCCGAGAGCATGAATGAGTTTACGCGGCTCCAGACCTATGCCAACCTGATGAAAGCGCCGGTGATCAAGTTCAGAGATCTGGATGCCATCATCAGTTCGAACATCCGTTACAATACGCTGCCGATGTCGGTCCGGACCGATTTTATTCGCGTGACCGACGCCACCGTGTATGCCAACGTGATGGTGCAGTTCAAGAATGCCGACCTGAATTACGCCAGCAAGGACAAAATTTCGAAGGCCACAGTCAACATTTATGGCCGCATCACGACGTTGACCAGGCGATCGGTGAACTGGTTCGAAGACACGGTCAGTTCCGAATTGCCGCAGGAGATGCTGCAGCAGGCGATGAACGGCTCGCAGATTTATTCGAAGAGAGTCCCGCTTGCGCCCGGCACGTACCGGTTGAATATCGTCGCCAAGGACACCGTGGGCAACACCATGAATACGTTTGAGACGGCACTAGTGGTGCCGCATTACGACGAAGACCAATTAGGCGCGAGCAGCATAATCCTGGCTGATCAGTTGGAGCGAGTGCCTACTACCAGCATCGGAACAGGTCAGTTCGTCATCCGCAGTTCGAAGGTCCGGCCGCGCATCGGCGACATCTTCAAACAAGGCGAGACCATGGGCATCTACACAGAGTTTTACAACCTGGGGATGGATGAGAAGACGAAGAAACCGCAGGGGACGATCCAGTATGAGGTGGTCAGCAACGTCGACAATAAGACCGTCATGACCCAAACCGAAGATCTGGGCACTATTCAAAACGCCTCCGCTTTCCTGGTCACCGTGGAGAAAAAGCTACCTCTTCGATCGCTAGCTCCGGGCCGCTATACGTTGAAGTTGAAGATCGACGATAAGCTCAAAAACCGCAGCCTCACACCCTCGGCGCAGTTTACGGTAACATCGTAGACAGGCGACCGGGTTCAGACCGGATGGTCCAAGGTTGAAATTGCAGTCGTTTTTTGCGAGCAGACAGACCGCGTTCACGGCCCTGTTGGCAGGGGTTCTGGCTCTTACGGGCCATGCAAATGCAGCTGACTTGTCACTCCCGGTCACGGGGAATCTTCTGGGCTCCGTCGAGAGCGGATCCGGAACCCCGCAGATGGGCGCCAGTGTGCTGCTGTTCAACAAATACCAGCGGCTGGTAGGCAAAACTTTGACGGCAGCCGATGGACGGTTCGCGTTTGCCAACCTCCCCGGCGATACCTACTCGGTTCGGGTAACGCTGGCTAGCTTTCTACCAGCCTTCCGTGACCAGGTTGCGGTAAAAGCGGGTTTGGACAGCGTCCTTCAGATTCACCTGGCCACGCTCTTCAGCACCGTGGAATTGCGCTACACGATTCCGACGGGCGTCATGTCCGAGGACTGGAAGTGGGTATTGCGTTCCTCGCCGGCCACCCGTCCTGTGACACGTTTTCTGCCCGAAGAGGCGTCGATCAAGCCGGATACCGAGGCGAGCTCCGGGCTGCGGCCACGCGTCTTTTCCGGCACGCATGCCATGCTTTCGGTTTCGGGCGGTGACGGCGGTTTGATTGACTCCGCCCAGAGCGACATGGGAACGCAGTTCGCGCTCTCCACCAGACTGCTCGGCAAGAACCAGTTACAGGTGGCGGGCACCTACGGTCAGAATTCAGTTTTGACGCCTGCCGCATTCGGACTTTGCGCCATCTATAGCCGAAATCCCGACGGCGGGTTGGGCAATCTTCCGGAAGTCACACTGACGGTTTCGCAGTCGAACCGTTTCGGCATGCCACTCGCCGGAAATTCGACCAGTGGGGGCTCCGCTGTTGCGGGCGCCTCTCCGGTGCTGCGCAGCATGTCCTTAAGCATGTATGAAGTGGCCGAACCAGTAGACGGACTCCATGTCGAATATGGGATGACCGGCGAATCGGTAGATTATTTTCAGCAACACGCCAGCCGGATCAGCCCTTTTGCGCGCATAACCGTGGATATGGGCAAGATGGGCGAGGTGATAGTCGCCTACAGCGACGGTGGACGTCCTGACGAATTGACAGCCCATCAGCGCATGCGGGCCGCCGAGGCGGAGAGTCCTTCCGCCGATCTGCTGAGCGCTGTGAACGCGATGGCGCGCATGCCGCAAATCTCCAATCGCGACGACCGCTTGGAACTACAGCGAACGCAAAACTACGAGATCGGCTTCAGCAAGCAGGACGGTGCGACCACCTACGCGATCAGCGCGTTTGACGAAAAGGTCTCAAACGGCCGCATGGGTCTAAGCGGCGATTTATCGTCACTGAGCCCAGGCGATCTGCTGTTCGATGAAACCTCCAAAATCGCTACTTACAACATTGGCAGTTATGCGCGGACCGGCTTTTTAGTGTCGGCCGACCAGCGCTTGAACAGTTCGTTCGACGTGGCGGTGGCCTATGGACGGCTGGGTGGATTCGCGGTCGGGAATGGCGGATTCGGACTCGGAAACAGCGACCAGCAAAACTTTCTGCAAGCAGGCAACCGGAACGTGGCCACTGTAAACCTGAACGCAAAGGCGCCGGTCTCAGGCACCCGTATTACCGCTAGCTATGGGTGGATGGACAGCCATTCAATGGTGCCGAGCCATGTATTTACAACGCAATCGACTACGCTTTCTCCGGGTTTTAATTTCACCGTAAGACAACCCTTGCCATCGTTTTTTGGAATGCCAGGCCGCTTGGAACTCACTGCCGATTTGCGCAACCTTCTGGCGCAAGGCTACATTCCATTTGATTCCGAGGGTCACCGGTTGCAGATTGTGCAATCTCCACGAGCCGTGCGCGGCGGTCTCAGCTTCACTTTCTAGAAGCGATCATTCAAGATTCACATGCTGGATGAAGCGCCAGTGAGATAGCTTTGTAGGGATGGCGCGGACTGGGGGGCGGGAATCTGAAGCGGCGGAGGGTTTGCGGAGCCGCACGGAAGGCGTGGATCAAGCCGTCCGCGAAGCCATGCTGCGCCGCCTCGCGCCGGGCGCCGTTACCTTCTGCATCGCCGCCGTGGCTGGTTATGGCCGCCGGGAACTGTTTCCGTATTCGGACATCGACATCCTGATTTTGGCTGCAAGCGAAGCGGACATGGCCGCCATGAAAGGCCCGCTCAGCGAATTTCTGCGCGAACTTTGGGACGGCGGCCTGCGAGTAAGCCAATCGGTGCGCACGGTGGAGGAATGCTGCCGGTTGCACGAGCAGAATATCGAACTGCACATCAGCCTGCTCGACCTGCGCTACATCGGCGGGGTGGAGGCACTGTTCAAAAGCCTGGCTGCGGCGCTGCCGGACTTTTACCACAAGCAGGAGAGCCGGCTGATTCGCGAACTGGCTGAGATGGCGCGCAAACGTCACGCCAAATTCAACCATACGGTCTATCATCTGGAGCCGAATGTCAAAGAAGCTCCTGGCGGCATACGCGATATTCACTTGTTGCACTGGCTGGCGCTGCTCGCGCAGGAGAAAGGAGCCATCAGCGAGGCGCTGGCCGAGATAGAAAGCGCCAAGCAATTTCTGCATGCGGTGCGCTTCTTCCTGCACGAGCTAGCCAAGCGGGATAGCAATCTTCTCAGCTTCGAAGCACAGGACAAGGCCGCGTGGCAAGCCGGGCCGGAGAATCCAGGTAACGAGACAGCTAACAGCAACCCGGCCGAATGGATGCGTTTGTATTACCGCAACGCGCGGCGGGTATTTCAAGCGGCTCTGCGCGCGCTCGAATTTGCGGATTTGAAAGATCCGTCGCTCATGCGGGAGTTTCGCAGTTGGCGCGGCAGATTGTCCACGGGCGACTTCACCGTCTCGCATGAACGCGTTTTCCTGCGCAATCCCGCGAGCACCATGAGTTCGCCGGCCTCGCTGCTCGGCCTGTTCACGTTTGTGGCAAGGCATGGAATCGTTCTATCGTGGGACGCGCAACGGCGCCTGACAGAAGACGCCGAGCGATTGCATCGAATGCTGCGCGGACAGCCCATCGCCTGGACGGCGTGGCATGATTTTTTTTCGCAGCCCCACGTAGCCGTAGCGTTGCGGCAAATGCAGGAAACGGGATTGCTCGTGCCCGCCATTCCACACTGGCAAGCGATTGAGTGCCTGGTTGTGCGCGACTTCTATCATCGCTATACGGTCGATGAACACTCGATTGTGGCGATTGAGGTCATCGATCAACTCGCCGCGAACAAACCTGGCAGTCCGGCGCGCTTTCAGGGCTTGCTGCAAGAACAGCAAGATTTGACGGTGCTCCGGCTGGCGCTGCTGCTGCATGATGTCGGAAAAGGAACGCTCCCCGGCAATCACGTGCTCGGTTCGCTCGAAGCATCGGGGGCCGTGCTCAAATGGCTGAATGTGCCCAAGCGAAAACAGGACACGGTTCGTTTTCTGATCGGTCATCATTTGGATCTATCGCTGGTGATGAACGGGCGCGACCTGGACGACCCCGCCACGGGCAGGTTTCTCAGCTCGCGCATCCCCACGCAAGAGGACTTGCAGCAGCTCACGCTGCTGACGTACGCCGACATCAGCGCCGTCAATCCAACCGCCATGACGCCGTGGCGGGTGGAACAACTTTGGCGGGTGTATGCCGCCGGGCTGGAACAATTAACGCGCGAGTTGATTGCGAACCGCATCCAAGAAAAGGAGGGCAGTGTTTTTGGAGCGGACACCTCGCCCGAACTCACGCACTTTCTGGAAGGATTTCCGAGACGCTACTTGCGCACCCAAACACCTGAACAAATTGAGCATCACTTTGAACTGGACCGGAAAAGGCAGTGCGAGGGCTTAGCCGTGGAGATACGACCGGATAGCGGCGCCTTCCTGCTGACGGCAGTGACGGCCAATCACACCGGGACCTTCGCTTCGCTCTGCGGCGCTTTGGCCAGCCGCGGCATGAACATTCTGAAGGCGGAAGCGTCTTCGAACGCGCGCGGCGACGTTCTGACCATGATCCGCTTCAGCGACCCGATGCGCAACCTGGAATTAAATCCGGACGAAATCGGCAGGTTGGAGTGGACCATCGAGTGTGTCTTGAGAGGCCGGTCGCAGGTGGCCGATTTGCTCAAGAACCGGCGCGCCGCGCCGCGCCCCAGCAGCGGCGCAAAAATTCAATCCTCGGTGCGCTTCAACAACGACGCCTCCGACAACTGCACGCTGGTTGATTTCACCGGGGAAGACCGGCCCGGACTGCTGTACAGTTTGACCTCGGCGATGGCGGCGTCCGGGTGCAACATTGAACTGCTGCTGGTGGACACGGAAGCCCACAAAGCCATTGACGTATTTTACGTTACCAAGCTGGGCGAAAAGCTGGACCAGCCGGCGCAAGAGAGACTTTTGGAGGAATTGGTGCGCGCAACCACACCCGCGTAACCCGAACAGACTATGTCAGATCAACTCAATTTAGACGATCCTTTCCGGCTCGATGGCAAGATTGCCCTGATCACCGGTGGCGCCAGTGGCATCGGCGAAGCCACGGCGCGCGCGTTTACCCGGGCAGGCGCGCGTGTATTGATCGTTGATTTAGATGAGAAACGCGCAATGGCGCTGGCGGGAACCCTGCCCGGAGCGGGGGCGCACCACTGCGATATTACAGACGAAAGCCAGGTGCAGCAACTATTTAGCGGGATTTCCACCCTGGACATCCTGGTCAATTGCGCGGGAATCGGTTTAGTGGGCAATGTGGAGGAAACGGAGCTCGCCGAGTGGCAGCGCCTGTTCCGGGTGAACGTGGAAGGGAGCTTCCTCATCACCAGGGCCGCACTTCCGCTGTTGAGGAAGGTTCGCGGTTCCATAGTGAACATGGGCTCGGTTGCGGGGCTGGTTGGCGTAAAACGGAGATTCGCTTATTGCGCGACGAAAGGCGCGGTGGTCGCCATGACCCGCCAGCTTGCCGTGGACTATCCGACCGAGATCAGAGCCAATTGCATCGCACCCGGTACCGTCGATTCACCGTTTGTCGAAGCCTACCTGGAGAAATATCACCGGCATGAGAAGGAGAAGGTGCGCCAGGAATTGAGTGGGCGGCAGCCGCTCGGAAGATTGGGGCGGCCCGAAGAAATAGCGAATTTAGCCTTATACATTTCGTCGGCAGCGGCCGATTTCATGAATGGGGCCGTAGTCGCGATAGATGGCGGGTGGACAGCAGCCTAAGCCGTACCAGGCAGGCTGGAACAATTTGCTAACTTATTGTAGTTGTTTTAGTTGACTGATTTATCCAAAGAATCATAGGATATAAGTAATTCTGATTTTCACATTGCCAGAGAGCAGTGTGGCAAGTCGGATTCGAGCTTTTGAGGGGTTTCGCTAACATTAGGCGCAGGATTTGAATGATTGACCTTCGATTTCTCTCCCGGGCGGTTTCGTCGCTCGCTGTCTTATCACTAGGTCTGTGTTTGAGCGCTCCGGCGGCCAAGCCGGCTGCTGCCGCAGTGGCAAACAAGAAGCCTGCCGCCCGCGCGGCGCTTCGAAAGCGCGCAGCTGGATCGGGGCATGCGGCGCTACTGAAGACGCGCGCCACACCTCGTCTACGGACGGGGGTCTCCAGAAGCCGGACCAGCGCAGCCCTGATCCACTCCAAGGTGGCCCGGCCGGGAGCCATCCGCGGGAAAGCAATCAGGCCAACTGGGGTGGTGGCGACCCGGCGCGCTCGACGGGCCCTCTGGAGTCCCTGGACTGAACCCACGTATGCCGATTCGGTGGTGGGAGACAACATAGAAGGGGATGACCTGGTTGTTCGCCAGGCGGCCGCAGAAGCGTTGGGTCCGTACAACGGGACCATCGTTGTGGCAGATCTGGAAACGGGCCGCGTGCTCAGCATAGTGAACCAGAAGCTCGGTTTGAAGGGCGCCTTCCAACCCTGTTCCACCGTGAAAGTGGTGGTCTCGTTCGCTTCGCTGAATGAAGGCCTCATTGAGCCGGATACGAAGGTGAGACTTTCGCGCCGCACATCGCTGGACCTGACCGGGGCGCTGGCGCATTCCAACAATCTGTATTTTGCCAAGATGGGCGAATCGCTGGGTTTTGACCGTTTCGAGAAATATGCCAAGTTATTCGGTCTGGGCGAAAAGGCGGGACTGGATATCGCGGGCGAAGAGGCGGGCACTCTGGCCACGGAAACGCCGCGGTCCGGAATGGGGATGATGACCAGTTTTGGAGACGGCATCCGTCTGACCCCACTCCAGCTCAGCAGCATTGTCGGAACGGTCGCCAACGGCGGCACGATGTATTATCTGCAATACCCGAAGACGCCGGATGAAATTCAAAAATTTGTTCCGCGCATCAAGCGCCAGCTGGATATTGCGCGCTTCGTTCCGCAGGTACGGCCCGGTATGATGGGCGCGGTTGAATATGGCACGGCGAGACGCGCGGTGTACGACGAGAGCGATCCCGTTCTGGGCAAGACCGGAACGTGCACGGACACCCTAAATCCAGGTGTTCATCTGGGTTGGTTCGGATCTTTCAACGATCTCGGCAAGAACAAGGTCTCAGTTGTGGTGCTGCTCACGGGCGGCCGGGGCGTGGGCGGGTCGGTCGCCGCCGGTATCGCCGGGAACGTCTATCGCAACCTAACCCGGCTACACTATTTTGGCGCCGATCAAACTATCGCCAATCAGGGCACACAGAGCACCACGCCGACTAAACTGGTCTCTATGGAAAATACCGCCCGGCCGTAGTTTAGCGCCAGGCAGCCGTAAGAGCTGGATACTTCAACTTGGTCACTCCTACAACTTGGCTTTCCGCATTCATACTTTTGTTGTTGTCCATCTGTTGTTTTGCTTCCTGGCCCGTTGCGTTCAAGCGGGCGGGCCGCTGGCGGTTTGAGCTATTTTCCTGCGATTTCGCCGCTGGGGCGCTTATCTTTTCCCTGCTGGCCGCCTATACCCTAGGAACGCTCGGATCGGCGCTTGGCTTTGGCGATCGAATCCTGGTAGCCGGCCGCACGGACCAAGCTTTGGCCGTGGTAGCGGGCGCATGTTTCGCGCTTGCCAACATGCTGTTCTTGTCTTCGGTGTCATTGATAGGCATGGCGGCGGCGTTTCCGCTGACTGTCGGTACAGCCTGCGTGGTGGTGGCACTGTCCGGCTGGAGAGCCAGCCATCCCATGCTGCTTCTGTTTGGAATCACTCTAGTCATCGTGACGGTAGTGCTGGATGCGGTGGCGATCAAGAAGCGTGGCGCCGCCTTAGCGGCAAGCGCGGCAGCCGCAGCTCCCGCACCGGCCATTCCGGTCACGCCACCGCCGGTTGGCGCCAAAACAATCAGAAGTTCAAAATCCGCCTCCAAGAACAAGCCAGGCAAGAGATGGCGGATGTCAACGAAGGGTATTTTAGTGGGCGTCATCGGCGGTTTGGCGCTAGGGGTTTGCCTGCCGATTATTTATCAGTCCACTTTCAACGAATTCGGCCTGGCGCCCTATGCAGGCCTGCTGTTGTTCTGCCTGGGGCTTTTCGGCGCAACGCTGGCGCTGAACATCTACTTCATGAATATCGCCATTCATGGCGGTCCCTTGACGCTCAATTCTTATTTCAACGGAAATCTGCAACAGCACCTGCTCGGGTTCGCAGGCGGCGCTATCTGGGGAGGCGGCACGCTGGCATTGGGCTTGGCTTTGTATGTCCCCGCTCCGAACGGCTTGAGCGCCCCGGTCAGCTTTATTGTGCCGCCGCTGACCGTGTTGTTGGCCATGTTCTGGGGATCGGCGTTCTGGAAGGAATACGCAAGCGCACCGGCAGCCGCAAAACGATTTCTGTTTGTGTCAGCCGCCTTTTTCATAGGCGGCATTGCATTGCTCGGGCTTGGAGCGGCGCACTAGAAGGCGCACTAAAACCCCAGGGCCGCGGCCAGAGCGTCGCCCGTCTGAGCGCTTGGCAGGCTGCCCTGCGCCAGCGTAGCCGCGCCGCCGCCCCGTCCACCAGCCGCCGCAAGAACCTGCTTCAGAATTGCCCCGGCGCTGACGCCGGCATCGGCTGAGCACGCAATCAAAACTCCCGGCGGCTCCTCGGCCAGCACCAGGAGCACGGCCTTTGACTGGGCAGTAAAGGCTTGTGCTTTTGCGCGCGCCGCTTCGTCAATGGCAGGAACACGCAGCATAGCGCGGCGTACGCCATCGCCAGCAACGGCGGCCGCCGCGTATAGTTCCCCGCCCTCGCGCCGGGCTAGCTCCACGCTCAGTTTCTGGCGGTCCTTTTCGGCCGCAGTCAAGCGCAATCGAAGCGCCGCAAAGTGCTCAGGCAGGTTGTCAATGGGAGTTGCGCTCTGGCGCGCCAAGCCGGAAAGCAGGCGAAAATCCTGCCTGGCTCGCGCCAAGGCTCTGAGACCGCAGACAAATTCCACGCGCAGGTTGCTGCGTATTTTCTCTACTCTCCGGATCTGTAAAGGAGCGGTCTCGCTGCTGGAACGGACATGAGTACCGCCGCACGCGCTGCGGTCGAGGCCTTCGATTTCGACGATCCGCAACACTCCGGAGCGGTCGCTCGGCTTCCGCAAACCTCCGGCGTCAGCCGCATTTTCAAAGCAAATACGGACCGGACGGCCCTCGTTTGCAAGCAGGTTGGCGTGCCGCTCCGCTTCTTCCAGTTGCGCTGGACTGAGTTCCGGCGTGCCCAGTTCGATGGTTGAAACCTCGCTGCCCATATGAAAACTGAGCGTCGGAGACCCGAAGCGCCCGGCGAATACCGCGGAGAGCAAGTGCTGACCGGTATGCTGCTGCATATGGTCGTAGCGGCGATCCCAATCAATCGCGGCGCTGACCACATCCGCCAGCGCCACCGGGCCGGCGGTCACGTGCATGATACGATCACCTTCGTCGATCACATTTATTACGGGCTGGCCGCCCAGAGTTCCGAGGTCGTGCGGCTGGCCGCCGGAAGCGGGATAAAACGCCGTCCGGGCGAGGTAAACCCGGCAGGGATCAGCGGGCACGGAAGCGAATTCGGTATCAAAGGCAGCTTCAAAAGCAGAGAGATAACTGTCGTGATAGTACAGCCGTTCGGTGGACACCCCTAACAAGTAGCACCTTCGCCGACGCCGCCAGCATCCAAATGAAGGACAATTAAGAGAAAAATGCCGTTACGTGACCATATTCAGGCCATTAAGCGAGAGGACCCCGCGGCTAAGAGCAGCCTGGAAATCCTGCTTTGTTACCCCGGCCTGCATGCGGTGCTATTGCATCGGTTCTCGAGCTGGTTCTACTGGCGGCGGCGTTATGTGCTGGCTCGCTTTATTTCTCACATTGGCCGGCTCCTGACCGGGATTGAGATCCACCCAGGCGCAAGAATCGGCAAGCGGCTGTTCATCGACCACGGGTTCGGCGTGGTTATCGGCGAGACGGCCGAAATCGGCGATGATGTGCTGTTGTATCAAGGCGTGACGTTGGGCGGTACCGGCAACGAGGGCGGCAAGCGTCATCCGACCCTAGGCAATCGAGTGGTCGTGGGAACAGGCGCCGCGGTGTTAGGCAACATTAAATTGGGCGACGGCGCGAAAGTGGGCGCGGGCGCGGTCGTGGTGCACTCCGTCCCGGAGGGAGCGACTGTGGTGGGTATTCCAGGGCGCGTGGTGCGGACCAAAGTCGATTCGCCGCTGGGCACGCTGGAACACGGCCGTATTGCCGCTTGCGCCGAATCGGAGCCCGCCGACATGGAACAACTGAACGACCGCATTCGCGAACTGGAAGCTACGTTAAGGCTGCTGCTGGAAGACCGGGTGGGACAGGGTCGCGGCTGAAGCGGTGCTTCAGGCTGTTCGCGGCTAGTTGCGCTAACTCTTGGCGTGTAAACCCAAAGATCTCGGCCGCCACGGTGTACTCATGCAACAGATCGGTGAAGAACAGCGCCGGGTCGTCCGTTCCGAGCACGATGGGCACGCCGGCATCCCACAGACGGCGAATTGGATGCTGCTGCAGTGAGGCAACTGCGCCGGTACAAACGTTGCTGGAGACGCAAACCTCCAGCGGAATTCCGCGGTCGCGCAAAGTCCGGATAAGCGCAGGGTCTTCGATAGAGCGGATGCCGTGGCCGATGCGCTGCGCGCCAATGTCGAGCGCCTGCCACACGCTGGCCGGTCCCGATACCTCTCCGGCGTGACAAGTTAGTCCCAGGCCGGCATCCCGCGCTTCGCGATAGAGTTGTTTGAACCATTCCGCCGGACCGCGTTCCTCGTCGCCGCCAATACCAATGCCCACAACGCCCGCGTTCCGATACTCTTTGGCGATGGCAAATACCCGCGCCGCATCCGCGATACCGAACTGGCGGATGGCATCGAAAATCCAGCCGACCTCGATTTCGCCAAACTGCGCAACTTCGGTTTGTATCGCCTCGAAAATGGATTCGACGCTTTGCTGCTTCCACAGAATTACCCCAGCGGAAAGCGTTATTTCCGCGTAACGGACGTTCTGTGACTTCAACTTTTCCAATAAGCGGCGAGCGGCCAGCGCGTAGGCTTGGGGCGAGTCTAATTTGCGGGTCACCCAGACATAGGCTTTCAGAAATCCGGCAAATCCATTGAAATGAATATTGGAGCGAATCTCATCTACTGTGAGAGATGGATCCAGCTCAAGAATGGTTTGCGCTTCCACGGAACCTTCCAAGTGAAGGTGCAACTCCGCTTTCTCGAGCGAACGCACGAACTCCTGTAAATTCAAATATGCTCTCTTTTCCGCTTCCTTTACCATACCGTTCCGCCCAGAGTGCAACACTGGCTGTTGACATAATGAGCGTGGCATGACCGATCAAGAAATAGAAGCAATCGCGGGGGGATATCACGGCGACGCCTTCGGCGTTCTTGGGCCGCATCCCATTGCGAGCAAAGATGACGCTGGCAAAAAGGTCTGGGAGATCCGCGCGTTCCTACCCCAGGCAAAAGAGGCGAGCGTTTTGTTGGATGGCAAGACGTTGCCAATGGAATCCATTCATGAGGCTGGTTTCTTTCGCGTACGCGTCCCTAAGCGGCCGGAGCGATATACCTTCGAGATCGCCGGCCACCAGGGCGACATCTGGACAATCGAAGACGCCTACCGGTTTCCACCCGTTATGGGCGACCTGGATCTTCACCTGCACTCGGAAGGCAGTAATCATGAAGGCTTCCATTCGTTCGGCGCACATCTGACGACGGTCGAAGGCGTGGCGGGAACTTCGTTCGCTGTATGGGCGCCGAATGCCATCGTGGTGGGCGTCACCGGCGATTTTAACGACTGGGATGAGCGCCGCCACCCCATGCGGCTGCGCAGCGGCGGAGTGTGGGAAATTTTCATTCCGGGTGTGGGATCGGGCGCGGCCTACAAATATTCGGTGAAATCGAAATTTTTCGGCTACCGCCAACTGAAGTCCGACCCTTACGGATTTGCCACCGAGGTTCCTCCGAAGTCCGCTTCGATCGTGGCGGATCTGGACTCCTACGAGTGGGAGGACCAGGCTTGGATGGAGGATCGAGCGCGCACTAAAATCCTGGAAAGTCCGATGTCGGTGTATGAGGTGCATCTCGGCTCCTGGGTGCGAGCCGAGCACAATCGCTCGCTCACGTATGTTGAGCTAGCCGACAAGCTGGTGAACTACGTCAAGAAGATAGGCTACACGCATATCGAGCTGATGCCCGTGGCCGAGCATCCTTATGCGCCATCGTGGGGTTACCAGGTTACCGGGTACTTCGCTCCGACGTCGCGTTATGGAGCACCGCAAGAGTTCATGCTGTTTGTGGACCGGTGTCACCAGGCTGGCATCGGCGTGATTATGGATTGGGTACCGGCGCATTTTCCAAAAGACGCGCACGGTCTGGCGTTCTTCGATGGAACGGCGCTGTATGAGCATGCCGACCCGCGGCTGGGCGAGCACCGCGATTGGGGGACACTGATCTTCAATTTCGGCCGCAATGAAGTGCGCTCGTTCCTGATCTCGAACGCGATGTTCTGGCTGAAGAAATACCATATCGATGGATTGCGGGTGGATGCCGTCGCGTCCATGCTGTATCTGGATTATTCGCGCAAGGCCGGCGAGTGGATTCCGAACATGTACGGCGGCAACGAAAACCTGGAAGCGATCAGTTTTCTGCGCAAGACCAATGAACTGGTTCACCAGGTGCCCGGGGCCATCACGATAGCGGAAGAATCCACTGCGTTCACGGGCGTTTCCCGGCCGGTTTATTTAAATGGCCTGGGCTTCACCATGAAGTGGAATATGGGCTGGATGCACGACATGCTGGCCTATTTCGAGCGTGATCCGATTTACCGCCAATATCATCAGAACGACATTACGTTCAGCATGATTTATGCCTTCACGGAGAACTTCGTACTGCCTATTTCGCATGACGAAGTGGTTTACGGCAAGCGCGCGCTGCTGAACAAGATGCCGGGCGACGAGTGGCAGCGGTTTGCCAATTGCCGCGCCTTTCTCAGTTTCATGTGGGGCCACCCGGGCAAGAAACTGGTCTTCATGGGCGCGGAGATCGGACAGACGGCGGAATGGAACCACGAATCGCAAGTGGAATGGTGGCTGATGGAGTTCGAGGTGCACCGGCGGCTGCAGACGTTCTGCGCGGCGCTGAACGCGCTTTATAAATCTGAACCCGCGCTTTACGAAGTGGATTTCCACCACTCGGGATTCGAGTGGATCGATTTCCATGACTCGACCAATTGCATCGTTTCCTTCGTGCGGCGCGCCAAGCACAAGGAAGATTACCTGGTGTTCGTGTGCAACTTCACCCCGCAGCCGCATGCGGCGTATCGCATCGGTTTCCCGGAAGTGCGTGGACACCGCGAGATTTTTAATTCCGACGCGGCGATCTTTGGAGGCAGCAACAAGGGCAACGGCGGCTGGGTCAACGTGGAAGCGGAGCCTTCCCACGGGCGTCCGGGTTCGGCCGAACTAGTGCTTCCGCCGTTGGGAGTCGTCGTGTTTAAGCCCCAGCGGTAGGGGCGGTCCCGGCTCTACAGGCCGGCCGGACCGTCCAGGCTGCGCCATAGATACCAACTGGCGATGGAGCGGTAGGGATGCCATTTTTCCGCCAGCTTGGCTAGTTCGTCAGGCTTGGGGAGCTCTTCAAGCGCATAGGCAAGGCGGACCGCGTTGCGGATTCCCAAGTCTCCCAGCGGCATGACGTTGCGCCGTTCCAGGGCGAACATGAGGAACATCTGGGCCGTCCAGACTCCGACGCCGCGGACGGTGGAGAGGAGTTCGACGATGGCCTCGTCTTCGAGACCGGCCAGTTTAGGGAAAACAATCTCGCGGCGGGCTGTGCGTTCAGCAAGATCGGTTAGCGAGGCGATTTTCTGGCGGGAAAGACCGCAGGCGCGCAGCTCCTCCGGCGTGCATTTCAGGAACGCGGCGGCGCTGAAACGGCGGCCAACGAGTTTGCGAACACGCTCGAATATGGTAGCGGCGGCTTTCCCGTGAAGCTGCTGGAACGTGATGGAGCGGGCTAACGTCTCGAAAGTTGGTTCCCGTGTAATGAGTAAACAGGGTCCCACGCGTTCGATGATCCTGGCAAGAACGGGGTCAGCTTTCCGCAAGTGTGTGGTGGCGTCCTGCATGTTACCTACTGCTTCTAGAAGATAATCATAACGAGATGCGCAGTTATTTCCGATCTTTCGTCTGTTTGAGCGCGGCTGGGGCGATTTTAGCAGCAGGTCTGCTCTCGGCGCCGGCACAAGACCCGCCGAAGCCGGATCAGGCGGCAAATCAGGATCAGACCATCCGCGTCGATGTGGACCTGGTCAATATCCTGTTCAATGTCCGCGCCAAGAAAGGCGGGCAGCTCATTTCGACGCTGGAGAAGAATAACTTCATCATCACCGAGGACGGAAAGCCGCAGACGGTTCAGCGTTTCACCCGCGAAGCCGACCTGCCGCTCACGCTGGGTCTTTTGATAGACATCAGCGGCAGCCAGGAGCGCCTGATTGAAACCGAACGGCAGGCAGCAGCGCAGTTCTTCTCGACGGTAATCCGGAAAAAAGACGAGGCGTTTCTGATCTCGTTCGGAAAGAACACGGAATTGCTGCAGGACTATACAAACTCCCCGCGGCAATTAAGTGCGGCGTTAGACGATCTGCGCGGGGACGGGCAAACGCCGATGATGGGGCGCAGTCCGGTTCCGGTGAATAGCGGCCCGATACCGCAAATGGGCACTCCCAAAGGAACGCTGCTGTACGACGCGATCTATCTGGCTTCCCATGAAAAGCTGAAGAACGAAGTTGGACGCAAGGCCATGATCCTGATCACCGACGGCGGCGACCAGGGCAGCACGTATACCCTGCGGCAGGCGGTGGAAGCGGCGCAGCGGAGCGATGCCATTATTTACAGCATCTATTACGTGGACCATTCGGCCTATGGCGGCGGCAGGGGATTCGTGATGGGCGGGGGCGATGAAGGCGGCCTTAAAAAGATGTCGGAAGAGACCGGAGGCCACGTGTTCTCGGTCAGCAACAAGCACCCGCTGACAGAAATCTTTCAACAGATCCAGGACGAACTGCGCAACCAGTATTCGATCGGCTATTCCTCGACTAATGCGAACCGCGACGGGTCGTTCCGCCGCATCGAGATTAAAACCGACAGCGCGGACTACAAGGTGCAGGCGCGCAATGGCTATTACGCTACGCCGAACGATGCGCGATAGCGCTTTCCCGCGCGGCTAAATAGGCGCGGACAGCATCCGCAAAGGCGGGCATCGGGGCGATGCCGACGGATTCCATTTTGCTGTTCGACAGGGCCGATATTTTCGGCCGGCGCGCCGGTGTACGGTACTCACGCTCATCGGTGGCTTGGAGAGCGGGGGATAAGCCGGCCAGCTCGAAGATCAGCTTCGCGTAGGCGTACCAGGAGACGGGCTCCCCTCCCCCAATGTGGAACAGGCCGCGGATATTCTTTTCAACCATGTCCGCAGTGCGGGATGCCAAAGCCGGCGCATAGGTCGGCGAGGCAGCATGATCCTGCAGCATGCGGATAGGTGAATTGGCTTTGGCCATGCGGAGCATCACTTCGACAAAATTGCCACGCGGGGTGAACATGCCGCCCGGCCCGAAGACGCCCGAAGTGCGAATCACGAGGGGATCGGTCAAATAGGCTTGCGCGTAGAGTTCGCCGGCGAGCTTGGAAACAGCGTAAGCCCCGAGCGGATGAGTGGGATCCGTTTCGAGGTAGGGCGAACCCTTGGTTCCGTCGAATACATAATCGGTGGAATAGTGGACTAATTGGGCTCCGCTTTGGCGGCAGGCCATGGCCAAGTTACGAACAGCAAGGGCGTTGGTTTTATAGGCGACCAACGGTTCTTTCTCGGCAATGTCGACCTGATTATAGGCGGCCGCATTGACGACAAGCTCGGCCTCGGCCTGGGCGATGGCAGCTTCCACCCGCACTCCATCGGAAATATCCAGGGATTGACGGTCAAAGGGCTGGACGAGCCAGCCGCGCCGCTGAAATTCGCGGCACAGTTCCACGCCAAGCTGACCGCCGCCGCCGAAGATAACTACTTTTCGCTGCATTCAATTGCAGCATAGCGGATGAGCTAAGAAAACGATTCAGGGCCTTAATTCAGATCGTTTTTGTTAAAGTCGTTCGATCCAAAGCGATTGACCGAGGCAATAACGGGAGCTGCGGCTCTCTGCAGGTCAGGTGCTTCTCCGAGCAATCCGGCGCGTAAAGCCATCAAACTTTGCAGACCAGTCAGGATCTGTTCGACTTTGACTTCCATTTGCCAGATATCTCCGCTCTCCCGGCGGCAGCTGATCACTTCGCCGAGAAACAGGGCGTCGTTGTATTCCACGCTTACGGGCGTCGAAATGCGGAGGCGTTCCGGGCTTTCCAGCAGTAAACGCTTGCCGTGTATGCCCTCAAAAGTGCATGGAATCTCATACTTAGAGCCGTTTGCGTCGCCAGTAGGAACCTGGATAACAGCGGAATGAGGATGATCACCGAAGGTCGTTGTCACAGGGACCTTATCGGAAAAACCGGAAATTATTTTAGGGCGCAGCCAAAAAATTTAGAAATGTGACTCAATAAAAAACCACAGAGAAGCACCGACAGCCACAGGCAGCAGGAGTTCCAGCCAGGTCCTTAGGGAGCCGGCTCGCGAGAACCTCTTCACCTGGACCACAGGCGCGGAGTCGGATTGGCGGGAACGGATATTTTCCACCAACCGGCAGTGCACCTCGCTGGGACGCCCCTGCAGAGCGCGCACCAACTCCTCCCGGCCGCGTTTGTCGGCAATGAGGATGGTGGCCGAATTCAGCCCATGGGTGCATTCGGTGAGTTTGCGCCGCAAGGCAGGAGGAACGTCGTCCACGGAGCGATACATCCGGGTCTCTTCCCCGGTAGCGATAAAGATCGTTGAACTTCGCGCGGTCAGCTGTGCCATCAGTTCGATCGTTCCTTCATCCAGAAGCTAGGCGCCAGAAGCGCGCAGCCGCTGCGACGGAAACACTCCCATTTCGTTACCCGCATGATCTAAGATTACCTGTATGAATCCCAAAGCAGCTTTCGACAGAGACTTATCTTTACGATAGATCAAGCCGACGCGGCGGATCATCGGCTCGGGTCCGAGCGCTACGCACGCCAGTTTCCCGGCACTCTCCTCCTCCCGGCAGTGCGAGGCCGCTAGAAACGAAAGGCCTAAATTCGCCATGACAAAACGTTTGATCATTTCCGTGGAATCCAGTTCCATGGAAACATTCAGCTCATCCTGAACGGAATCCAGCCAGGTATTCAGCCGGGCCCGGGTGGTGCCGGTCTTCGGAAGCAGCAGTTGCTCGCCCAGCAGATCGGCCGGCGTGACCTTTCCGTGCGCGATCAGGCGGTGGCCGGGTGGGACCAGCAACTTGATCTCATCGGAGTGAATTTTGACAATCTGCAGCTTCTTTTCCTGCACGGGAAGCTGGGTAATGCCGAAATCGGCCAGATTATCCAACACGGCTTGCACGACGCGAGTTCCATAAGAACGATCCACTAATAGCTGAACGTTCGGGAACTGCTTCTTGAATTCGGCAAAGACGCCGGGAAGGACATAGATGCAAGTGGCCTCATTGGCGGCAATGACCAGCTCGCCGCGCGGAACTTTTTCAAGCTCGTTAATAGCATCCTGGGCGCGACGGCGCAAGGCCAGAATCTGCTCCGCATGTTCGGCAAAAATGCGGCCCGCCACTGTCAACGAGATACGTGTCCCATAACGCTCAAACAGCGTAGAATTGAGCTCCAACTCAAGTTGACGGACTTGGGCGCTTATGGCCGGCTGCGTACGGTAACAGGTTTGCGCCGCTTTAGAAAAACTCTTGAGACGGACAATCTCAAGGAAAGTGTGAAGCTGATCGAGATCCATGGCGCGATTGAGCGCGGACAAAAAACAGGGCTATCTACTCACGGTATTGCTTGCGTTCAAATTGTAACAGTTGGGAAAAAGCCTAGTTGACCTTTTTGAGGACTTTTGCGCCCGCTGGAAGGTCAAAGATTCCCGCGGGCAACGGTTGGTTTACCTCCATCCTGTCGGCAAACATCTGGAAGACTTTGTAGCCATTGCGCTGACGCTCGATGGTAAACGGCCACATGACGCCGTCGCCCACATTCCGCCATTTACTAAAGTCTGTAACTTCGTCGAAGCGCTGGCGGGTTAGAGGGTCGAGCCAATCGAAGGTCGCGCGGACCGGAAGCATGGTGTTGTGATCAATGGACACTCGCACGGCGTGGCCTTCGTGATCGATGATGTCGACCACTTCGACATGGGTGCTCAGATAGACCTGGTTACCGACGTACTCATATTGCAGGGCAGGTTCATTACGGCGGAAGCGAAGGATATAGAGAACGTCGTTCGTGGTGGTGCGTTCGTAGCGCTCCCAACTGTCATCCGGTACAGGACGCGCACCCCGGAACGTGACGTCAAACGCTTGGTCATTGAGAAACAGTACGGAATAGTCCTGCTTTTTGCCGAGCAATTGGCGTTCGCGGATCGCCAAGCCCTTAGCGGGGGGCGCGGAATCGTAAGACGTGAAGATTCTGGCGACGTCGGCGCCGCTAGTCCGGTCGTGAAAGAAAGTATAGACGCGGCCGCTCGACACCCGGGTTTTCATTTGCAGGAAGGCGTCGCCACCGAGCGCCTGAACAACCTGGTCAATGATTTGTTTGCCTTTAGTGGGGGTTTGCGCCTGCAGTGACACATCCGCTCCGCAGAGCGCAATAACCATCAGTGGAATGAGGGGTTTCATGCGAGGACTTTATGCAGCGGAATGGATGGAGCCAGTCCGTTTGCGCAAGGCGCCTCCCTCACGCCCATTCAAGCTGGCTTGAATCTCAGCCAGAATGGCCAAAGCAACCTGGTGCGGACCGTCGGCTCCTATATCGAGACCAGTCGGGCTATAAATGCCCGCTTGCGGAGCGTTATTGAGGCCAGCGTCGATGAGCAATTGCGCTGTACGTTTATGCGGACCAAGCAAGCCGAGGTAACGAAGGGGCAGCGGAGCAAGTTCACGTAATACTTCAAGATCCTGGTTATAACTATGTGTCATGACTACGGCTGCCGTCCAGTGGTCAACATTGGGTGGAGTCCCTTTGGACCAGACGATGACAGCATCCGCTTCGGGAAACTTTTCCCGGCGGGCATAGTGTGAACGGCCATCAAAGACAAATACCTGCCAGCCAAGATACTTTGCCAGCCCGACAAGCGGTACAGCGTCCTGGCCGGCTCCAAAGACTAGAAGACGAACTGCGGGAGCGAGCGTTTCAACGAAGACTTCCCGGCCTTCCATAAACTGCGGCAGGCGCGAATCGGCGGCGTGCGGTTGCAGGCCGAGAATTAGTTTTTCGCCAGCCTGCCCGACCGGATGAACGACATGAGCGATGGTCGCAAGCTGACGGTGCGTGCGCACCTCGCGGAGCAGTTTCAGGACTTCGGAGCCGGAATCGACACGCTCGAGTAAAACATGAACGATTCCATTACATCCTAGGCCAAACGCGTCAGATGCAATTTCTCCTTCCGACGTTGTGTCGTAACGGCGGATAGCTGGACCATTTTCGGTGAGCCACCAAGCCTTCTTTAAAAGATCGGCTTCGAGACAGCCGCCACTGATGGAGCCGGCGTACTGTCCGAGCTTCGTCAGCAGCATACGCGCACCCGGCAAACGATAGGAAGAGCCTTGGGTTTTGACTACCGTTGCAAGAATGGCCGATTCGCCGCCAGCGGTAGCCGTCTCCCAAAGCTGAAGGATTTGCTCCAGCTCTTTCATGGCTTAAAGTACCAGCTTAAATGGTGGAGAGTAAGGACGCCGAGGCTGTGTCCAAAAAGATGGTGGTATTGGGATGAACCCGCAGGATGGATGCCGGCGCTTCGGGCGAAATCGGCCCTACCAGGCAGGCGCGTACGGCTGAAGCTTTGCGTTCGTCGGGGACCACGCAGAGTATTTCGCGGGTCTTGAGCAATTGATGAATGGAGATACTGATGGCCTGGCGGGGAACCTCTTCGAGCGTGGC
Organism: Bryobacteraceae bacterium; assembly: GCA_035316385.1. Classification (GTDB taxonomy): domain Bacteria; phylum Acidobacteriota; class Terriglobia; order Bryobacterales; family Bryobacteraceae; genus Bog-105. Next base: position 31,642 of record DATHIZ010000203.1, read on the forward strand.
GAACCAGCCTTCCCCCACTTGCTGTTGGCGGCATGCCTGGTCCAGTTCGACAACCAGGTAGGGATCTTCTATTTCGAAATCGGCGGGCGGATCGTTGAAAGCAAGATGGCCGTTCTCGCCGATGCCGGCGAAGGCAAGATCAACGGGAGCGGCGGAGATAGTCTGGCCTGCTTCGGCGGCCATTTCCCGGGCATCGCGGGTTCCATCAAGAAGGTGGTATTGGACGATTCCCATGCGGTCCACAATGCGCTGCTTGATGTAGCCGGAGAAACTGGCAGGGTGGTCCCTTGAAAGGCCGACATACTCGTCCAAGTGGAAGAGTTCCACCCGCTGCCAGTCGATTCCCTCCGCAGCGGCGAGGCAGTCGAGAAATTCAAGCTGCGAAGCCCCGGTGGCGGCAAGCAGACGGACCTGGGATTGTCGAGCGAGAAGGTCGCGGAGCCGTTCGGCGGCGAGTGCGGCGGCGGCAGCGGCTAATTCCGCCTTCGTGGAAAATATCTGAACCATTACTTTAAGTATATTGTGTAGCTATTTCTGCCCGTAGTAGGCTTCCGGCCCATGTTTACGCAAGAAATGTTTGTCTCGCAACACCTCGGAAAGACCTTCAACGTCCGCCCGGATGGTTACGGTGAGGTAGGCCATATGGGCCAACTCTTCCACCACGACCGCAGTATGTGCGGCCTCGGTGACGGATGGCCCCCAGCAGAACGGCGCGTGACCGGCGACTAGCACAGCAGGCGTCAAGAGCGGATCCAGGCCGGCAAAACGCCGGATGATGATTTGCCCGGTATTCCACTCATATTCGGATTGGATCTCGGGAGCCTCCAGGCTGGGAGTGACGGGTATCGGCCCGGGAAAATAATCGGCATGGGTGGTGCCCAGGCAAGGGATATCGACGCCGGCTTGCGCCCAGGCTGTGGCGTACCGGGAGTGGGTGTGAACTACGCCGTGAACACCGGGGAAAGCGCGATAGAGAGCCAGATGGGTCGCGAGATCAGAGGAAGGACGCAAGGTACCTTCGACGATTTTGCCATCTAGGGTGGTGACAACCAGATCGGCGGGACTGAGGCGGTCATAGGGGACACCGCTGGGCTTAATCACAACGTGCCCGCTAGGCGGGTCAAAGCCGCTGGCGTTGCCGAAGGTGAATATGACCAAGCCGCGGCGGACCAACTCCAGATTGGCTTCAAGAACTTCTTCCCGCAGCGTTTGCAGCATCATTCAGGCAGTTCCTCGAGCTTTGGCGGCGATAGCGCGCAGTTGCGGGAGCACTTCGCCTAAGCCTACCGCTTCGGATTTCTTAGAACCGAAGCTGAAATAGAGACGCTTGAAGATTCGAAAGATCTCTTCATAGACGGCCACGTTTTCGGGTTCCGGCAAATAGATCTCATGCGGGGGGCACAGGACGTTTTGCGCTTCTTCGATAGACGGGAAGGCGCTTGCGGCCATGAAGGCGAATATGGCGGAACCAAGGCTGGTGACGTCACCTTGGGGCACCAGGATGGGTTTGTTGAGAACGTTGGCGTAGACCTGATTCAGCACATGGTTGCGCTGGGGAATGCCGCCGCCGTTGATGATGTTTTCGACGCTGGTTCCATGCTCGGCCATGCGGGCCAGGATCACGCGAGTGTGGAGGGCGGTGCCTTCGATGGCGGCGAACAATTCATCTTGCGCGGTGCTGTTTAGATTCCAGCCGAGGGTCACGCCGCCGAGTTCGGGATTGACCAGCACGGTACGGTCGCCGTTATCCCAGACCATGCGGAGCAGCCCGCTTTCGCCGGCGCGATAGACTTCCAAGCCGCGCGAAAGATTGGCGGCGGTGGTACCGGCGCGCCGGGCGATGGATTCGAAACAATCGCCGACAGCGGAAAGGCCCGCTTCAATGCCGGTCAGGTTGGGGTGCACGGAACCGGGGACGACGCCGCACACGCCCGGAACCAGGCTAGCCTTATCGCTCAGGCCGATGATGCAGGTGGAGGTGCCGATGACATTTACCACGTCGCCCACCCTAACGCCGGCCGCTATGGAATCCCAGTGGGCATCGAAAGCGCCAACGGGGATAGGGATGCCAGGCTCCAGGCCCAGTTCGGCCGCCCACACGCCGCAGAGATTGCCGGCGATGGAAAAGGAAGTTCCATAGCGGCCACCCAGCTTGTTTCGAATGCCGCGAAATAAGGGGTCGACTGAATTGAGGAAGCCTTCCGGAGGCAGACCGCCGAGCGCATCGTTCCACATCCACTTGTGGCCCATGGCGCAGATGCTGCGCGGAGCGTCGGCAACATTGCGGATGCCGCAAAGTACGGCCACCACATAGTCACAATGTTCGAAGGCGGTGACAAAGTGCTGGCGCTTTAGGGGGTTGTTGCGCAGCCAGTGAAGGACTTTGGAAAAGCCCCATTCAGACGAATAGGTCCCGCCGCACCATTGGATGGCCTGCAGGCCGGACTCTTCGGCTTTAGCAGTAATTTCCGCAGCCTCACGCCAGGCGCGGTGGTCGCACCACAGGTAGTAGTCATCCAGCGGTTCCAGTTCGTTACCCACCATGACGACGCTAGAGCCGGTGGTATCGACAGCGATAGATTTTATGGCTTT
>DATHIZ010000204.1:0-3763 GCA_035316385.1 Bryobacteraceae bacterium
ACAGTGCTAAAACCTTGTTTCTCGAACTTCCAGATAAACATGCCACGCGGCTGGCGGACATTCCGCAGCGGAGTTCTTCCCACCAACTGCCAAGACGCAGTCGAGTCTACGTAATCTTTGCGGTACACCTCCACTCCGGGCGGCTTCGTCTTCAGCGTTACCGGGTATGAAATCCTTGGCCACAAGTTGGCCAATGCTGGATCGTGTGGGATCGATCGCTCGGCGCGAACGGCGAGTGAGTAGGCTTCACCAAACTTCGATGCGTCGGCCAGCCGCGAGATCTCCGGCACAGCTACCTCGCGTGCCCAGCGTGCATCGCGATAGCGTTTCACCAGCCAGGTCGCTGCTGCCGCAAGAATGATCGCGGTCAACAGGAGTGGCATCCACACCCGGGGTCGCCGCGCCTCCCGGAAAATTCGTTCGCGCCTCAGGACTGCACCCGACTCGGGGAACAGGACTTCACGGCATATCTTGAGTTCGTGCACGAGTTCGGCGCCGGAGGCGTACCGGGCAGCGGGGTCTTTCTTCAGGCAGCGTGTGACTATGCCATGGACTTCGGCGGGGATATCTCGCCGCACTTCATTGAGCGGCTTGGGTTCGTCCCGAATGACCGCGGCACTGGATTGATCCGGGAAAGCCCTCTTTCCGGACAACATTTCATACAGCACCACACCAAAAGAGAAGATGTCACTGCGCGCGGTTGTGGGCTTTCCCTCTGCTTGCTCTGGTGACATGTAGGCGATCGTGCCTACAACCAACCCAGGCATGTCAGCAAAGTGCCAGCCTCGCTCGGCGCGGTCGCAGGTACAGCAACTTTCGCCAAGCCAAAGTCCAGGACTTTAACCACCCCGCTCTCTTCGAGCATGATGTTCGAGGGCTTCAGATCCCGGTGTACAACGCCTGCGGCATGTGCGCTGGACAGCGCCTCGGCAACCTGTAGGGCGTATTTTATGCAGAGATTCGCGGCCAGCCCACCTGGAGGAATGGATTTGTCCAAGGTCTGCCCGGCGATGTACTCCATCACCATGTAGTCGATGCCATCCTGCGAACCGATGTCGTACACAACACAGATGTTGGGGTGATGAAGCGCAGAGACGCACTTTGCTTCTCGCAGGAAGCGTTCATGCCGATCAGGATCGGACGAAAGATGAGTTGGAAGAATTTTGACAGCGACGTCGCGGCCGAGGCGCGTGTCCCGTGCGCGATACACCTCTCCCATTCCACCAGCACCAATCGGTGCGAGGATCTCGTACGGGCCGAGTCTGGTGCCAGGGGTCAAGGGCACCGTATGGGCGTGGCTTCCGGCCTTTGTAGAAAAATCGACAAGAGGCTTTTTGAGGAAGCTACCGGCGCGCTCCTCTTCCATCAATAGCTGTTCGACCAGGTGCTTTAATTCCGGCTCACCATGGCAGGCGGCATCGAGAAAGGCGCGCCTGGCCCCGGGCTCTATATCCAGAGCGTCAAAGAACAACTTCTCAACGGACTGTCTTTGCTGGCCCATCTTTCCATCCAGTAGCAATAGGACGAACTGTCCCGGGCCGCCATTCCGCCAGCACCTACCGTGTGGGGAATCTAGTACTGGCCGAGTCTAAACCTTGGGGGTCAGGGTTTGGTATGGGTCTGGGCTATATTGCTAGGCTCAATTGCCGCCTGTGGTAGCGCTTCGCGGCATAGGTAGCTTCCGGTTATGAAACGAGCAGACTAGTCCCACGAACGCTCTTCCCTGCACCGATTTGCGCCCCTGTTGCGGTTACGCGCGCTCGGGCGAGTCGCCGGCCCTTCTTGTTGATTCTGTGGCATATAGGACTTAGGCAGGATTTGGTCGCACAACTTCTGGTCAAATTGGGATTTTGTCGCATGAGGTTCTGGTACCCAGTCGCACCAGGTTCTGGTATTTCCAGGGAAACCAGTCGCATCTACTTCTGGAATCTCACAAGCAGATGTGATTTTCAGAAGTAAATGCGAATGACCAGAAGTTGTGCGAATGCAACAGTGCCATCCAGAAGTTTTTACACGCCTGAGCATCAGACCTGAACCGCTGCACAGAAAGGTGAAGCTCGGCGAGCCAGCCCAGCCATTTTCAGCGGACTCCGGTCGCCAGGCTTTGCACCAGCAGAGGTCCTAGGATGAAGAAGCGCCAAAAAAGTCGAACTTTCAGGCTCCCGTCCTAGTAGGTATCTCTAGCGACGAAGCGCCCGAATCTGAGAATAGAATACCCGGGCGCAAAGGATGCGCTGGCTCCACCGGGCGGTTCGTCATGGCTGGCGTTTTCGTTGTGCTCACGGGCTTTATCGGAGTCGGAATATTCGCGTCGCCACGTTCATGTGTCGGCCCTTCTGGAGGCTTGAAATGATGGAACGGATTGTAGAAGCGTCGCCGTGTCCCAGGGCCAGGATTACCGGTGTCGTTTATTTGTTTTACTTTCTGACGGCGGTATGCGGCGAGTTCTTCCTTAAAGGGCTTGTTGTACATGGCGACGCCGCGGCTACAGCGAACAACATCCTGGCGCACCAGCCTTTGTTTCGGTTGGGTTTAGCAACCGGCCTCATCGCGACCGCGTGCTATGTCGCTGTGACGGCTCTCTTCTATGGCCTGTTTAAAGCTGTGAACAGGAGCCTCTCTTTACTTGCGGCCTTCTTTAGCCTCGTGGGATGCGCCATTCTGGCTTTCGCCAGCCTATTTCGCATCGCCCCGCTTGTCGTCTTGGGAGGCAGCCAGTACTTGAGCGTATTTAAGGTGGAACAGTTGCGGGCGCTGGCGTCTCTGTTTCTCGAATTGTATGGTCAGGGCGTCAACATATGCTTCGTATTTTTCGGAGTCTATTGCCTCCTGATCGGCTACCTTATCTTCAGGTCGGCCTTCCTGCCCCGAATTCTGGGCGTGTTGATGGCGTTTGCCGGTTTGGGTTGGCTGACCTTTCTGTCGCCGCCGCTCGCAAACTATCTGTCCCCCTATATTGTTGTCCTCGGCTTCCTCGCGGAACTATCGCTGATGCTATGGCTGCTCGTGGTGGGCGTGAACGTTCAACGATGGAAGGAACAGGCCAGCGCAGCATGAAAGCCGCCGTCTATCGTCGCAGCGGTACTGCTGGCCTATATTGGGAAACCGGATCTGATTCGCATGAACTCCTGATTCAATAGCTCGCATAAGGAGGAACGAGTATGAGTGCGGCAGTAATGATGAAACGGATTGCAGAAGCGTCGTCGTCTCTCAAGGCCAGGATTGCCGGCGCCCTTTTTTTGCTCCTCGTGCTGACGGCAGCATGCACCGAGTTCTTCTTTCACGGCAGGTTGAGTGTCGCAGCGGACCTCGCAGCGGGCATCATCGAGGTCTCGTGCATGATCGCTGTGACACTGCTCTTCTATGACATCTTTAAGGCGGTGAACAGGCGCCTCTCTTTGGTCGCGGCGTCCTTCAACTTCGTGGCAGTCACCCTTGAGCTTCTTCGATTTCAGCCTCACGGCGTGAACATCGGCCTGGGATTTCACGGATTCTATTGGATCCTGATCGGCTACCTGATGTTCAGGTCGACCTTCCTGCCTCGAATTATGGGCGCGCTGATGGCGATCGCGGGCTTGTGTTGGCTGACCTTTCTGCCACCGCGGCTCGCACGCTATCTGTCCCCCTATAATCTGGCCTCCGTCCTCCTCGTGGAAGGATTGGTGATGCTGTGGCTCCTCGTGATGGGCGTGAACGTTCAAACGATGGGAGGAGCAGGCCCGCGCATGAAAGCCGCCTACACCAGATACGGTCCGCCAGACGT
>DATHIZ010000205.1:0-4370 GCA_035316385.1 Bryobacteraceae bacterium
AACCAGCGGTAGCGGTCTTCGCCACGATAGAGGTTGTGGGGCGCGAAAGTAATAAAACCCTGATCGGCGAGGTGAGCGGCGAAGTTATGATACGCGCTGTTGTCACCTTCAATTACATCTTTGGGCACCCCTCTTCGTCCATGCTGGCACACCACTACCGGTCGGCGCTCGCCGGGTCTAAGATCCTTCGGAAGCAACAGAATGCCCCAAGCGAACACTTCAGGCCAAACATCCAGTGTCACTTCGTAGCCCACCCATTTGGGGTTGTCATAGATACGGCGAGTGCGTGGGTTGGCCGGCAGTAGTGGCTCATCGAATTTCCCCAGGACTTCTTCCCAGAAATACTGGCGATACCATTTGGATGCCTCGATGAACTTATCTGGCGAATAAGTCTTATGCCTGAGTTCAGAATTCCAGGTTTCGTCCGCCAGCTCGGGCATTACTTTATACAGATAAAACTGCTGGCGCACATGCGCTGAGCCGCGAACCAGCGCCTGGGTAAAGGTCTCGAGTGCTCTCACCTGGTTTTTCTGGCGCTCGCTGGGGTCGAAGGAACGGCGCTCGCTGGGCGGCTGACCGGAAAGCGGTGTTTGCAAGTTTGCGCCTAATTGCTGCGCGAACCGCCGCAAGGCCTGCTGCGAACCGGGCCCGGTCGGCGCGTCTTGCTCACCGCGGACTAGATGGCGTGGTTGAAATTCTGCGCTGGTAAGTGATGCGATCCGCTCAAACTCCGCGTGGACGGTTTCGAACTTTGGAGTTCGGAGGTCACCCCGCGGGCTGGTTATGTCGGGGACCCGGCTATATTCGACGACCAGACCCCGCGGAGCGATGAGCGTAGCGAGTTCAGCATCGCCAAACTCATGCAACAGCGCCCATACGTTGCGATAGATGGGCTCCGACCAGACGTGCTGGCGTGTGTCGAAATAGCCGCTGACGAGAGCCGCGTCAATCCGTGTGTCCGCAGCGGCGGCGTAGAACGCAATCAAACCGCCTTCGGCGTAACCAGCCACGCCGATCTTCTCATTTCCTTCCCGCTTGTGGTGAAACCAGTCAACCGCTGCGAGCACCTTCTGAACTTCATAGCCGATGATGTGACGGCCCATGTGAAAGGCTTGGCGGTGGATCCACTCGCGATCGGATTGATCGGTCATGTGGATGTCCGGATGACCCGCCCAGCGCGATGTGCGGCCGATTAGTACGGGGATCAGCACTTCAAAACCGTTCTCAGCCAGCCTGCGGGCATACTGGTTTTCGGCGGCAATTCCCGAAGCCAATCCAGCGATCTGTTCCGGAGTTTGATCGGCGTCAGTAAGCGCTACTACATAACCGGCGGCGGGAGAGTTTTTTGGCTTTAGGAGCAGACCCTCTCCGGTCACACCCTCGAGAGCCGGCCAGCGGACCTGATGAACAGAATACGCATCCGTCTCCGCAATTAATGCCGGATTGTCACTGTCGCCAAACCACTCCATGGTCACTGGAGGACGAGCATCTACCACGCCGATTTGCTTCAAGAACCGACTGCGGTTGGGTTCGATTGACTTTTCGTAAGCCGCTCGCGACGAGAGATCTCGTTTCCAGTACTTCTGCCGCGTCTCTATGGACTCCGCAATTTTTCGCTCGACGTATTGGTGTGCGCCGTCCATCATTTTTTCAGAAAGGTCGCCTTCCCACGTGAGTGGCTGTGTCTCCGGAAGCGTATGAGTCTGTGTAACCGTTGCAGATCGTGAAAACCCTTGGGCGGCCAGAGTGAGCGCCATATCTTGCAATAACTCGCGTCTCGTCATTTTTTCCTAACTTGGTGCCAAGCCTAGAAGTGGAATTTAAGGACAAATTGTATTTGACGTCCGGGCTGCCGCGCAGTAGAAGAGACTTTACCGAATCCGGAAGTGCCAAACAACACACCGGGAGAGTCGAATGTCGCTGACTTCGTCAGATTGAAAGACTCCGCTCTGAACTGCACGCGTTTCTTCTCTCCCAAGGGCCACTGCTTGTTGATGGCGGCATCCCAATTCACCAACCCCTCCGTAGGCAACGAGGGAACACCTTTTTTAGTGCGCCTATAGCGAAAGCTAAACGAGTCCGGGTCCAGGGCGGTGAGCCGACGGATGTAACTGTCTACACCTTCTTCATCAGCGGCCCCCAGCTTGTCCCACCCTGCCACTTTACACATATCCGCGAGCATCGGTTTGAGGTCTTGCCACAACGGATCGAGTTTGTGCTCCTTCAGATGTCGCTGCTCAGTATCGGTAAGCCCACGGTCGAGCAAAGAGGGAATGCGCCTGATGATACTTTTCAACGCCAGCTCAATATGGTGCCGATAGAGAAAGAGGATAGGGAAAACCAGATCATTTTGATCGCGCTCTTCAAACAGGAATTGCTTGACGAGATGCTCGACGAGAAGCCGCGCACCGCGACGGTACCCTTCTGTGTATGCGTGATCGCCATTCCATAGGGCCTATACCAACGTTCGTGTCACCAGCCGCAAAGTAGCCACCGGATTGTTAATCAACCAACGTTCTCGTCATACAAGCTGAGTTGGTACCCGGACCCAGCCTGTTGACGCCCGATCCTCATTGGATCAAGCGGCAACCGCGTGCTCATGTCGAGACGAAAACTACCATACGGATTGACATGACCAAATAGCAGCGGCGTAAGCCCACGGCGGTCTTCCTTGGTAAGGCGCCTTATCCAATCCTGGTCGTCCAACACACGCTGGATCATCAAGGTGTTGATGTACACCAGGCAGATCTGAACCAAGTGCAACGCCAGCGCGAAATTTGGGGAGACCCGGCCGGCCGCGTTTTTCTGCTTGACCCGCTGGGGGCAAGGCCCCCTCTTGCTTCGCGTGAAGGATCGTCACCGGATGGCCGAGACGCGCTTGCGGCTCGGGGCGCTCTGCGCCTAGAGCCTGGTCCGGCCTGCCGGACACGCATGGATGACGTTCTTGATGGGGAAACGCGCGGCGGCCGCCGATTCCTGACAGGCTTTTCAAATATTTTTTGCGTCCGGCTGCGGTCTAATATTAGTTTCGCCTTATATTCGCCTTTTGAGGACCGCCCATGCCAACCGCCCCGGAGATCCCCGATATCGAAACCGCGCTCCGCATCCTAGCCGACGCGCGGGACCGCTGCGAGAAAGAGGACATGCGCACGGCCGAAGTCTTCGCCGCGCTCGATCACCTGGCGGCGCGCGCGAAAATTCTATGGCCCTATGAAAATTTCCGGCAGGCGCTGAGCTAGTGGAAACCGGATGAATGGCAGGTCGATAAAACCGGCCGGTCGCAGAACGTCAACGCCGCCTTCAACGGGATCGCGCGCCAGTGGCGGAAAGACGCTGACGGCCGTGAAGGACGTGACAGGCCGGACTAAATACTTTATTCTGAAAAGGATAAGCCCCGAGGAAACGCCATGATATTGACCATTTCTCCAGAACTGGAAGCCAAGGTTCAGCAGCGCGCGGAGACCGAGGGTCTGACGGCCGAAAAATGGCTGTTCCGCATCGTCGAACAGGAACTTGCCTCTCCGGAGCCGGTTGATGACCGCCCGGTTTCCGAGATGATCCGCGAAATTTGGGCCGACATGCCGGAGGACGTTCGCGCAAAACTCCCCGTCGATGGCGCAAGCGAACACGATCATTACATTTACGGCCTGCCTAAGAGAAATCAGTGAAGGCGGCTGTCTTCGCTGACGCCTTCTACTGGATCGCTCTCACCAACCCGGCGGACGCCACGTACCATGCGGCCAACGAAATGGACCGCACGCTGTCCCGCACGATGCTCGTGACAACCGATGAAGTGCTGACAGAATTTTTGACTTTCTTCGGCGGCGATCCCTGGCTGCGCTTCAAAGCCGCGAAAACGGCGCAAGGCTTGCTGAAAAAAATCAATGTTCGCGTCGTGCCTCAGACGCGAAATTCCTTTTTATCCGGCCTTGATCTTTACATGGCGCGGCTCGATAAGGGCTACAGCCTGCCCGACTGCATTTCAATGAAGACCATGGAGCGCGAAGGGCTGACGGACGTGCTCACCAATGATCGGCATTTCGAGCAGGAAGGCTTCCGGGCGCTGTTTCGCTCCTAAGCTGCGGCGGCAGACATTCGCAGCGCAGAATTGTAAAACATGGAAAATCACCAGCCATTGATCCTTCGCCTTTCAGACAAACGCAGCAAAGGTGCCTATTCACATATCTTCGTTGCCCCTGGAACTAATCGCGCCTACAAACTGTTTCTCAACCAAGTATCCAACCTCACTGATACTGCGAAACGGAATGAAGAAAAGCGTCAAAGTACTTTCGAGGACGAGGTCAAAGCCTATAAGCTGGCCAGTTCCACTCCAGAACTGAAAGCCCATGTCCCGGAATTCTTTGGCCAAC
>DATHIZ010000206.1:0-7609 GCA_035316385.1 Bryobacteraceae bacterium
TAATTGCTCTCAATGAGGGACGTCCGGGAATCGGGAACGCCCAAGCGCTTCCGCACATAGTCGAATCCGCCGGCTACGGCCAGCGTGGCCGAAGTCAGAATCACCGAATCCACCTTATCGAATAACTGCGCGGCCAGAGTCTTCGAGACATCGATCGGGGTCGCCTGCAAATACAAGCCCCGTCCCCGGCGCTCCACCCAATACACATTCGCGGGGTCAGGACATTCCAGCCAGTAGCGTAGGCCCTGCAGGATGAGCTTGGTACGGCGCACCAGAGGCAAAGTCTCCTCCACGGCGCCCTGCACCAGTTCCAGCTTCGTGCTCAACAGATCCAGCGCCAGCAGCAGTTCCCGGTATTCGTCCTCATAGCGCGCCAGAAAATCTTCGTGTTCGCGAAAGCCTTGCCGGCCCTCCTGCGGAAACAGACTGAAGAAGCGCTCATTCCGATCGCTTAATTGAATCAGCCCGCGGTCGAGTTCGGGCGTCGAAAACAACTTGCGCCGCGAAACGGCCGCCGTGTCTTTGACAATCTCCGCGATTTGCAGATTGCTGATGCTCATGCCGAAATACTGCCCCGCCACATCCTCTATTTCGTGGGCTTCGTCGAAGATGACGGCCGCGTATTCCGGAATGATCGCGCCGAAGGACTGATCGCGCATGGCCAGATCGGCGAAAAACAGGTGGTGATTTACCACGATAATATTGCTTTCCAGAGCGCGCTGGTGCATCGCGGTGATAAAGCACCGTTCAAACTGTTTGCACTTCTGCCCGGTGCAATATTCGCTGCGCGCGTCGAGCTTCCACCAAGTAGTGCTGTTATCCGGCACACCGCGCAACTCGCTGCGGTCGCCGGTCTCGGTGGTCTTCTCCCAATCGCGAATCAAGCCAAATTCGCGGACCTCCTGAAATCCGGCAAGGATCTGCTGCGTCTCGGCGTCGTAAACTTTCTGCCTGCATACGTAATTCCCGCGCCCTTTCATATAGCTCGCGGGAATGGGTTGTTCAAACAAAGATTGCAAGAAGGGCAGATCTTTGAAATAGAGCTGTTCCTGCAGCGTTTTAGTGCCGGTGGAGATGACTACGCGCTTGCCGGAGAGAATGGCCGGAAGGAGATAGGCGAGAGTTTTGCCCGTCCCGGTACCAGCTTCCACGATCAAGTGCCGGCGGTCCTGCAAGGCCGAAGCCACTGCTTCCGCCATTTCCAATTGCCCAGCGCGGTATTCGTAGTTTGGATGCGAGCGGGCGAGAATCCCCGTGCGTCCAAAGAAACTCCCGCAGGTCACCTTGGACGACACCCCACGCGGACTTTCAAGGTTGGTAGTGATGCTCACACGCGCAGCCGGTAGGAAAGTCCTAGTGTACCTGTAAGCTGAAGCCCAATGCCGTTTACTTTGGGCGTTCGTGAGTAATGGAACATCGTGGTCGCTTACGCTTCCTGCTTTCGTTTCGGTATACAAGTATCTTGATATAAAGGAGTGTTCTATTGAAATCACTCGCCCCCAAATTGATGACCGTTCTCAGCAAGTGCTTGAAGGCTTTAAGCACTCACGCGGAGCGGCATATCACGGAGCTGGGCCTGGGCGTGACGGATTTTGCGGTTCTCGAAGCGCTGTTGCACAAGGGGCCGCTTTCGATATCGTGCATTGGGGAAAAAGTGCTGTTGACAAGCGGGTCGATGACGGCCGCGGTGGACCGCCTGGAGGCCAAGAACCTGGTGACCCGGAACTCCCATGCTACCGACCGGCGAACAAAACTAATCGAACTGACGCCTTGCGGCCGCGCTCTCATTACAAGGGCGTTTGCATTGCATACCGAAGCGCTGCAAAAAGCGGTGGAAGGCGTGCCGGTCCAGGACCAGAAGCAACTGATTGCACTGGCCACTTCAGTCGGCAAAATCGCAAGCGACAACCTACCGAACTAAGTGAATCCTTCTCCGGCTGAAAATCCTCTGATACGTGTAATACCTTGATATCAAGTATCTAGACTTCACGGAGATTTTCATGCAACTTACACGCACGTCAGGTTTGATCGCGACCCTACTTTTCAGCGGAGCCAGCGCTTTCGCCCAGACATCGAGCTGGGACATCGATCCTGTTCATTCCACGGTTCAGTTCAGCGTCCGGCACATGGCGATTTCGAATGTAACTGGCAACTTCAACAAGCTTTCCGGCACAGTCGCGCTTGGCCAGCCGGATATAACGAAGTCACAAATCAGCGCGACGATTGACGCGGCGTCGATCGACACTCGCGAAGAAAAGCGCGATGGGCATCTGAAGAGCCCCGATTTCTTTGATGTTGCTAAGTATCCGACCCTGGCCTTCAAGTCGAAGCGGATTGTTCAGGCCGGCGACAAGTTGCAGGTGGCCGGCGACTTGACGATACACGGGGTCACCAAAGAGGTCACCCTCGACGTGGACGGTCCGACAAAGGAAGTCACCGATCCGTTCGGAATGGTCCGGCGCGGCTTTTCGGCAACTACGAAGGTGCACCGGCAGGATTACGGGCTGGTGTGGAGCAGCGTTTCAAAGGCCGGCGATGCTGTGGTGGGTGACGACATCAAAATTGCGTTAGAGATCGAACTGGTAAAGAAGACGCCTGCTGCCGCGACCAGCACAAACTGAGCCTCCGAGCCCTGGTTCCGCCGTCCAGATCGAACTGCAACCTTTGCGCGCTAAGATGGGGCAGCGCGTGTGCGATTTAGACCATGACGGACGAGTTTTTATACCTTACCGAACTGCTCGGCCTGAAGGTCTACGGCCTCAAGGGCCGGCTCATCGGCACTCTCCGGGATGCCGCCCTGGTGCCGCTGATCGATCCGGTCCGGGTGGATCGTTTCCTGGTCGGGGCGGGACCGGGCTGGCTCAGCATCCGCTACGACCAAATTGAGACAATTGCGGCGGATGGAATCCGTCTCAAAGATGAACTGCTGACTCCTTACCATTCCGACGAGTACATGCTGCGCATGGTTCGCGACCTGCTCGACCAGCAAGTCATCGACGCACAAGGGCGCAAACTGGTGCGAGTAAATGACGTCACTTTCGTGAAACAACGGGAGGGCGGCAGTGATGTTCTTCACATTCGTGAAATCGACATTGGCCTGCGGTCCATACTGCGCCGGGTGCTTACCGGGATTGTGCCGGCTTCCGCCATCCGGGTTTTGCAGGGGCGCATTGCTCCGCATTCCATCCGGTGGGAATTCTGCAATGTTCTGGAAGCCGATCCGCAGCGGCGGGTACGCCTGAATATCTCTACCAAGCTGCTGGAGAATATGCACCCCGCCGACCTGGCGGATATCGTAGAAAGTCTGGGCCACGAAGACCGGGCCGCGATTTTCAATGCGTTCGATGCGGAAACCGCCGCCGACTTGCTGAGCGAAGTCGACCACGAGATGCAAACGAGTATCATCGAGTCGCTGCGGGCCGATAAGGCTGCCGACATTCTAGAAGAAATGGAGCCATCCGAGGCCGCGGACGTGCTGAACGATCTCGAAGAGGAGCAGTCCGAACAGATTTTGCACGAGATGGAACCCGAGGGGAAAGAGGAAGTCGAAGAACTATTGGACTTTAAAGACAACACGGCCGGCGGCTTGATGGACACTGGGTTTCTGTCGCTGCCGGAAAACGCCACCGTGGCCGACGCCATGGCGGAGTTGAAGCGGAACGAAGAGAAGATTGAAGAGTTGCACAACATTTTCCTGGTGGACAAACACAATCGCCTGCGGGCGAACGTTCCCGTAGCCAAACTTTTCTTCGCTGGCGGCGACGCGCCGCTTCAGGAGTTCGCCATGGATCCGCTGATCTCCATTCAATCCGATGAGAAGCAGGATCGCGTAGCCGAGGTGTTCGATAAATACAATTTGCTCGCGCTGCCGGTGCTTGCCGAGAACGAAGAGTTGATTGGAGTGATCACCGTGGACGACATAGTCGCCCTTCTGCGGCAGGGTTGAGCACCTCTTCGACTTCCGATATTTCATTTCGAAACGTGCGTGCCATATCGGAACAGGAAATTGATTCCGTAACGAACCGCGCCGTATTGACGGTATGTGTTTTCATATAGTTGTAAGCAGAAACAGGCTGGCCCGTCAAATGCTTCTGTTTAGGCATGAACACGTTCCTCTTACTCTTCGCCCTCCAAATCGTCCTTTCCCTGCTGGCGCTTCTCAGCGATTCCGGAAAAGAAGATCCGCGTTTCGCGGGCGACAAACTCGGCTACCGGAGCTAGAAATTGCTCGCCCCGGTGGAGCGTAGCGCGGGTCCATGCGGCTCGACGCTACAATACGACTTCATGACCGAGCTAGTCTCGCCAGCGCGCGCCATTCACGGAGTGGTCAGCGTTCCTGGCGACAAATCCATCTCCCATCGCTATGCGATGCTCACCTCCATCGCACAGGGCGATTCAAAAATCTATAACTACGCCACCGGCGCGGATTGTCATTCGACGCTAGGCTGCATGGCCGCATTGGGCGTACGGCACACATTTAGTGAAGAGGATGGAAGGCAGGTCTTAACGGTCCATGGCAAGGGCACCAGCGGCCTGACAGCAGCACAGGAAACGCTTGACGCCGGCAATTCCGGCTCCACCATCCGCATGCTTTCGGGCATTCTTGCGGCGCAACCCTTCGATACCAGCATCACGGGCGACGAATCACTGGTGCGGCGTCCCATGCGCCGCATTATGGCTCCGCTGGCCGAAATGGGCGCGCGTATCGACGCCGCATCGGGGCAGTTCCCTCCCCTGACGATTCACGGTTCGCGCCTGCACGCAATCGATTACGCTTTGCCGGTAGCCAGTGCCCAAGTAAAGAGCTGTGTGCTGCTGGGGGGCTTGTACACCGACGGCGAAACAATCGTGCGCGAGCCGGTTGCCACGCGCGACCATACCGAAATCGCACTCAGTGAACTAGGCGCCGACATTACCACGGAACCGCGCGTCGTCCGCATCCGCGGCGGAGCACAGCTTTCGGGCAAGACATTGGTGGTTCCCGGCGATCTCTCCTCCGCCGCGTTCTTCATCGTGGCGGTACTGATCACCGCCGAATCCGACCTGATCATTACGAATGTCGGTCTTAATCCGACACGGACCGCGCTCCTCGATGTCCTAAACGGCATGGGCGCCAGCATCAAGCTGCTGCATATCGAACAGGTGAATGGTGAACTTATCGGCAATCTGCAGATCAAGACTTCGCGTATTCGTGGAGGCACCGTGGAAGGGGCCATTACCGCGGCGCTCATCGACGAAATTCCGATTTTGTCCGTGCTCGGGGCGGTGAGCGAAGAGGGCTTGATTGTCCGCAACGCCGGCGAATTGCGCGTAAAAGAGACCGACCGCATCGATGCGATCGCCCAAAATCTGCGGCGCATGGGCATCACGCTCACGACCACCGAGAGCGGCCTCGAAATTCCGGGCAAGCAAAAGTTTCACGCTGCGGAAATCGACTCCATGGGCGATCATCGCATCGCCATGGCCTTCTCCATTGCGGCTTTGGCGGCCGACGGGGCATGCGTCATCCAAGATTCCAGCGCGGCCTCCGTATCTTTCCCAGAGTTCTATACAACCCTGCGCAGCATCACTCAGTAATGGCAGCCCATGGAAGAGACTGGCGAATCCGACCTCACTCGTGAAGACCTTATCCACGATCTGAACAACGTTTTCGAGACCATCACGGAAGCGGCTGAACTGTTAAGCGCGGACCGGCGGTGGAAAGCTCTGGCTGCTACGCTGGGCCGGACAGTGGCGCGGGGAAAGCGTTTGCTGGGCGCAATACCCGACAGCACACCCTTGCTCGCACCGATCGTTGAAAACGCGATTCAGTCCGTCACCGACTATTGCATCGCGACCCGTAAACCGCGCATGCGCTTTGTGCGTCAACTGCGCGCCGATACGCGACTGCCCGGCTCGGCGAAAGACTGGGAGCGCGTGTTTGTCAACCTGTTCCTCAACGCCGCGCAAATTATGCAGAAGCCGGGACGCATCGACATTGAAGCGCAGCAAGAAGACGGAATGCTGTGCATCACCGTCTCAGACAATGGCCCCGGTATTCCGGCGGAAATCCTGCCGCGCATGTTCCGTTCCAATGTTTCGACAAAAACCAGCCGTTCGCGGTCGGGCCTGGGGCTGCGGATCGTGGCATCCATAGTGAGAAAATATGCAGGCCGGGTGGCCGCCGCCAACCGGGAACGCGGTAATGGAGCCGTCTTTACTATTTCCCTACCGGTATTTTAACCAGCTTCTCAGGCGTGCGCCGGATCATAAGCCGTATCATAAAGTGTCGTCTGCTTCTTGCCGAATACATTCTTAGAGGCGGCGAAATACATCATTGATGAACTATCTCTGTATTCATTGCCATTTTTATCAGCCGCCGCGCGAAAACCCTTGGCTCGAAGAGATCGAGTTGCAGGATTCAGCTTATCCGTATCACGATTGGAACGAACGGATAACCGCGGAGTGCTACGGTCCAAACCTGGCTGCCCGCATTCTTGACGAACAGCAGCGCATCGCACGCATCGTCAACAACTATTCGAAAATAAGTTATAACTTCGGTCCCACGCTGCTTTCGTGGGCAGCTGAACATTCGCCCACGGAATACAAAGGCATTATCGATTCCGACAAGCAGAGTCAAAAGTATTTTTCGGGGCATGGTTCGGCGGTGGCGCAGGCCTACAACCACATGATTATGCCGCTGGCCTCGCGGCGCGACAAGATTACGCAAATCCGCTGGGGATTGGATGATTTCGTATTCCGATTCGGCCGTCCGCCCGAAGGAATGTGGCTGCCTGAAACCGCGGTGGACCTGGAAACGCTCGACCTGATGGCGGAAGCGGGTATCAATTACGCGATACTGGCGCCTCACCAGGCCAAGGCGGTGCGGCCGCTGGAAGGCGGCGACTGGCGGGATGTCAGCGGCTCAAAGATCGACCCCACCCGCGCGTATCTCGTAAAAACGCCCAGCGGCAGAGCGATCAATCTGTTCTTCTACGATGGCCCCATCTCACAGGCGGTCGCCTTCGAGAAACTGCTGCATGACGGCGGAGGATTTGCCGCCCGGCTTACCGGCGCTTTTTCATCCGAGCGTACATGGCCGCAGCTGATGCACATCGCCACGGACGGCGAAACCTATGGGCATCACCATCGCCACGGCGAGATGGCCCTCGCCTATGCGCTCAACACGGTTGAAACAAGAAAGACCGCCAAGATCACCAATTACGGTGAATTTCTTGCGCTGTTTCCGCCCACGCACGAAGTGCTGATCATCAACAACACGTCCTGGAGTTGCGTACACGGCGTAGAGCGCTGGCGCAGCAACTGCGGCTGCAACGGCGGACGGCCCGGCTGGAATCAGGAATGGCGGCGGCCATTGCGCGAGGCGCTCGACTGGCTTCGCGATCACATCACGCCGCGTTTTGAAGCCCTCGGCGCCAAGCTGCTAAGCGATCCATGGGCGGCGCGCGACGGTTACATTTCGGTGGTACTCGACCGGACGTCCGAATCCAGAGTGCGGTTTGGGCAGCAACATTTTGCGCGGATCTTGACAGCCGAAGAGCAGGTAACGGTATGGAAGCTGATGGAATTGCAGCGCCATGCCATGCTCATGTACACCAGCTGCGGCTGG
>DATHIZ010000207.1:0-2812 GCA_035316385.1 Bryobacteraceae bacterium
GCGCCGGCCACTTCGTTAAGATGGTCCATAACGGCATCGAGTACGGCATCATGGCTGCTTACGCCGAGGGACTGGGCGTGCTGCGCGCCGCCAACGTCGGCAAGCAGAAACACGAAATCGACGCCGAGACAACGCCGCTGCGCGACCCCGAGCACTATCAATACGATCTCAATCTACCCGACATCGCGGAGGTATGGCGGCGCGGCAGTGTGATTGCATCGTGGCTGCTGGACCTGACGGCAGCTGCGCTGATCCAGGATCCCGCCCTAGCGAAATTTGCCGGGCGTGTTTCAGACTCGGGCGAAGGACGTTGGACGATCAAGGCCGCCATTGATGAGGCCGTTCCGGCTCATGTGTTAACCGCCGCGCTCTATGAGCGGTTTAGCTCGCGCGGCGAGGCAGATTTTGCCGACAAGCTGCTCTCGGCGATGCGTTACGAGTTTGGCGGGCACTTGGAAAAATCCGCCAAGTGAGGAGGACATTATGAACGTTCCCCATTCGGATGCGCTGGTCTTCTTCGGTGCCACCGGCGATCTCGCCCACAAGAAAATCTTCCCGTCGTTGCAGGCCATGATCAAACGCGGCCACCTTAGCGTGCCGGTCATCGGTGTGGCCAAAGCCGGTTGGAACGTTGAGCAACTGCGGGCGCGGGCACGCGACGGGCTAGAGAAATTTGGCGGAGGCGTGGATGCCGCGGCCTTCGAAAAGCTCTGCAGCCTGCTGCGCTATGTTGATGGCGACTACAAAGACGCCGCGACCTTTCAGTCCATACGTAAGGAGCTAGGCTCCGCGCAGCGGCCGGCGCACTACCTCGCCATCCCGCCGGCACTGTTCGGGCCCGTCGTGGAACAGCTGGCCAAGGCAGACTGTACTAAGGGCGCTCGCGTTGTCGTTGAAAAACCCTTCGGGCACGACCTTGTCTCGGCGCAGGCGCTCAATCGGATTTTGCTCGGGACTTTCGACGAGGAGCACATCTTCCGCATCGACCATTACCTCGGCAAGCGGCCGGTTCATAACATGGTCTTTTTCCGCTTCGAGAATGCGCTCCTTGAGTCGTTCTGGAACCGCAATCAGATCGAGAGCGTCCAGATCACCATGGCAGAGAATTTCGGGATTCAAGGCCGAGGCGCATTCTACGATCAAACCGGCACGATTCGCGACGTGGTTCAGAATCATCTGTTCCAGATCTTGGTGAACCTGGCCATGGAGCCACCGGTAAGAACAGATAGTGAAACGCTTCGGGACGAAAAGGTTAAAGTCCTCAAAGCTATTCCGCCACTGGAAGCGAAGAATCTAGTCCGCGGCCAGTTTCGCGGCTACCGGAAGGAAAACGGCGTAGCGCCCGACTCGAAAGTCGAAACCTTCGCCGCTTTGCAGTTGAACGTCGACTCCTGGCGCTGGCAAGGTGTGCCGTTTTACATTCGGGCCGGCAAGTCGTTGCCCGTGACCTGCACGGAGATTGTGGTGCGCCTGCGCCGGCCGCCGACCGTCTTTCCCACCTGTACTCCGGCGCAGAACTATTTCCGATTCCGCGTCAGTCCCGATGTCACGGGCGCCTTCGGACTAACGGTGATGGACCCGGAGGAGAAGATGATCGGTCAGCAAGTGGAGCTGCTAGCGGGGCGCCACCCCGGCGCAGAGGAGATGGACGCCTACGAGCGCGTGCTCGGAGATGCCATGGCGGGCGACGCGATATTGTTTGCTCGCGAGGACTATGTGGAAGAGGCCTGGCGCATCGTCGACCCGGTACTGAAGGCGGCCACTCCCATCTACGAATACGAGCCTGGGACGTGGGGACCGGGGGAAGTCGATCAGAAAGTTTCTCCGCCAGGAGGCTGGGCAAATCCGATCGTGGAAAGCTAGAAGAATGGAGTGTTGGAGTATGGGAGTACTGGAGTCTTGGGTTAAAAGCGTCGCTCCAGTCTTCAGTCAGGAGCTGCGATGAAGATTGAAATACTTCCCGACGCTGATGCAGTGGCGCGGAAGGCGGCGGAAGCCATTGCCGCAGATGCTCGGGCGTCTGTCCTCGCGCGCGGCCGTTTTGTCATGGCTGTCAGCGGCGGCCACACGCCGTGGCAAATGCTGCGTGCTTTAGCGAATGAAGATGTGCCGTGGGAGAACCTACATGTGGCTCAGGTAGACGAGCGGGTCGCTCGCGCGGGTGACCCCGACCGAAACCTGACTCACCTGCACGAGAGTTTACTTGAGCATGCGCCTCTACGGCCCGACCAGATCCATGCCATGCCGGTGGAAGCATCTGACTTAGAAGCTGCGGCCAAGCGTTATGCTCTCACTCTTCGAGAGATAGCCGGCACGCCGCCGGTGCTCGATCTCGCCCATCTCGGTCTTGGACCGGACGGCCACACTGCCTCACTGGTGCCCGGAGATCCGGTGCTCAATGTTACCGACTCAGATGTCGCGCTAACAGGTGTCTATCAAGAACGGCGCCGGATGACGTTGACCTATCCTATGCTCAATCGGTCCCGTAGGATCCTGTGGCTGGTGACCGGCAGTGACAAAGTTGCAGCGCTCCAGCGGTTGCGCGACGGCGATAGGTCGATTCCGGCCGGACGGATTCAGGCGGCAAATGCCCTGGTTCTCGCCGATCAGGCGGCGGCACCGCAACTGAAAGGCGATAAGCAAATTTGAACACGAAGGACCCAGTGCGGCAGAGCCGCAACCGAAACTCGGAGTATCTCCCGCAAAGACGCAAAGGGCGCAAAGTTCGGAGATTGAGAGTGAAAATCATTTATAAGAGTTTTTGTCCTTTCCCCATAAGCTTGGCGCCTTTGCGCCTTGGCGGGAGGAATTC
>DATHIZ010000208.1:0-3054 GCA_035316385.1 Bryobacteraceae bacterium
AACGGATTGATGGGCTGCTGCGCCTGTTTGCACTTCACGGCGACCGGCACGTACCGATTTCCTCCTATTCAAAAGGCATGCGCCAGAAGGTGCTGCTCTCGGCCGCGCTGCTGCACAATCCCGATCTCATCTTGCTCGATGAGCCCTTTTCCGGACTGGACGTTGGCTCGGCGCTGATCCTGCGCAGTCTTATCCAGGAACTGGCCGCGCGCCGGAAAGTGGTGCTGTTCAGCTCGCATGAGCTCGAAACCGTGGAGCGCGTTTGCTCGCGTGTGGTGATTCTGCATCGCGGCAAGATCGTAGCCGACGATTCCATTGAGCGCCTGCGCGCGCTGATGGCGCTGCCTACTCTCGAAGAGATCTTCTCGCAGCTTGCCGTCGAACAGGACACGGCGGCGATTTCACGCGAGATCGCGGATTTGATTCAGTCTTGAGGTGGTCATCATGGCCAAGCTCCAATTTCGCGTGCTCTACCGTGAGTTTCTATTCCGCATGGTCGATCTCGAGCTGCTGTCGGTACAGGGTGACATGAACAAGTTGCTGGGCCAGTTCGCGGCTGTGCTTGTTCTGGTCAGCATAGGGCAAGCTTTACACGTTGTCAGCGTTTTGGACTCCGCTAGCCATATGCCGCGAGCAGAGCTTTTGATCAGAGCTTGGCCGGTAGAGCACTCGCTGGTCACAATGACGATGCTGGTGGTCGGTTTGTTCGCCGTACTGAGCTGGGATTCCATCTTCCCCAGCCGCCGTGACGTCCTGGTGCTGGCTCCGTTGCCCATCCGTGCGCGCACGTTTTTCCTGGCCAAGGTCGCGGCATCCGCCACGGCGCTGAGTGTAACTGTGGCGGCACTGAACGCGCTCCCGGGCTTTGTCCTGCCGGTGGCCTTGGCCCCGCCTGACAACGGCGGTTTGCTCAACCTGATTCTGTCGCTGGTTTCCCTGCG
Source organism: Bryobacteraceae bacterium (assembly GCA_035316385.1). GTDB lineage: Bacteria > Acidobacteriota > Terriglobia > Bryobacterales > Bryobacteraceae > Bog-105. The sequence continues at coordinate 942 of DATHIZ010000208.1, forward strand.
CAGTTTCGCCGCGCACTGGATCACCGTGCTCGCAGCCGGAGCCTTTGTCTTCTGTTGTGTGCTCGGCGTGCAAGGGTTGGCCGCGCAGTTGCTGCCGCGCCGCCGTTTTCTGCGAGTATCGGCATTCTTGCAGATGGCCGCTTTCTCTCTATTCTTGAGCCTGTACCTTCTAGAACCATCGATGACGACGCCCAAAGCCCTCGCGGCGCCGGAGAATCAACGACTGCTGGCCTGCCTGCCCTCCTATTGGTTCCTCGGTCTCTTTCAGTTATTGAACGGCTCCATGCACCCGGCGCTTGCTCCTCCGGCGCATCGGGCTCTAGGGGGTTTAGCGGTCGCCGTCTTTGCCGCTGCAACGGCATTCCTGCTGTCCTACTTCCGCACGCTTCGCAGGATCGTGGAGGAACCCGACATCCTACCCGGCGCGCGCCGCGCCAGTTGGTTGCCCCGTTTTGGCCGTCCACTCGAAACCGCCGTCGTCCAATTCAGCATCCGCATGCTGCTCCGCAGCCGCCAGCATCGCGTCATTCTCGCTTTCTATTGGGGCATCGGATTCGCCATCGTCATTTTGCTGGCAAAAACGCGCTTCGCCCAGCAGGCACCTCAAGTGAACGTGTCGATGCTGGTCTCGAGCATCGTGATGTTGTGCGTCGCTGTGTTGGGCACTCGCGTAGTGTTCTCCATGCCGCTCGAATTGCGGGCGAATTGGATTTTTCGCATGGCTCCGGTTCGCGGAGGGCCGGAATTCTTAGCCGCCACCCGGCGATCCTTATTCGTACTGGCCGTGATCCCGGTTTGGGCAGCTTCGGCCACGCTGTTTTTATCCGTCTGGCCCTGGCGGTCCGCCATCGGTCACCTGATCGTATTAGGGCTTCTGGCGATCATTTTTGCCGACCTGTGTCTACTCGGCTTCCGGAAAATCCCGTTCACCTGCTCTTACCTGCCGGGAAAATCATACGCCCATATGGCGATCTGGGCTTTCGTGGTGCTCCAGATTCTCCTCAGCATTGGCGCGGAATACGAACGGCGCGCCCTGGAGAATCCAGCCGCCTATGTGGCGCTCTTATTCATTCTGTGCGCCGCCGCATGTGGCATTCGATGGCGGGCATCTGCCCTCGCCAACAAACCGGAGTCGGAGCTCCAATTTGACGAAGAGCCCGCTCCGGCGCTGCAGGGCCTGGGATTGCGCCGCGACGGCATATTACCGCTTAGCTGAGGGAGTCTCCCAATAATGGAACCGGCCTTCGGCACAATACATCTCATTCGTAAATGGATCTAAGTTCAAGTTCCCGGCGCAGCTTACTGTTCTACACGCTCGGGCTGCTGCCGGCTACCCGCGTGCTGCGTTCCCAGCAAACGCAGCCGGCCGAACCGCCGCCCACCTTCTCCACCGACGTCAAAGTAGTAAACCTATTTGCCACTGTGCGGGACAAGGACGGCCGGATTGTCAAGAATCTGACCAAGGAGGATTTCATTCTGGCGGAAGACGGCCGGCCCCAGACGATCCGCTATTTCACGCAGCAAACCAACCTTCCGCTGACGCTGGGCCTGCTTGTGGACACCAGCGGGAGCGAGCGGCGGATGCTAGGGGAAGAGCGGACGGCGACGCGCGCTTTTCTGGAACAAGTGCTGCGGCCGGAGAAGGATAAAGCCTTCCTGATTCGCTTCGCGCACGAGGTGGAACTGCTGCAGGATCTGAGTTCGTCGCGCGAGCGGCTGGAGAAGGCGTTGGACTTGTTGGACTCGCCTATGCAGGATCAGAGCGGGAATAGCGGGTCTAGTGGTGGTGGAGGTGGTGGACGGGGCGGCCATCGCGGCGGGGGAACGGCGTTTTTCGACGCTGTCTATCTGGCGGCCGGCGAGGTGTTGAAGCCGGTATCCGGCCGCAAGGCTCTGATTTTGCTCACCGATGGCGAGGATAACGGCAGCAAAACGTCGCTCACCGAGGCAATCTCCTCAGCCGGCCATGCGGACACGATCGCCTATTCGATTCGCATTGCGGATGACGAAGGTGGCTTCACTCGGGGGTTCAGCGGGCCCGGCATGGGCCGTCACGGAGGCATGGGTGGCGGAATGGGGGGTGGAGGAATGGGTGGCGGCATGGGCCGCGGCC
>DATHIZ010000209.1:0-11003 GCA_035316385.1 Bryobacteraceae bacterium
CGCCTGCCTCTGTTAGTCCATAGCCCTCGATGAGAGGCATGCCGATGCCGGCAAAAAACTCGGCCAAATCCCGGCCCAGGGGCGCGGCGCCGGAAATCGCGATGCGCAGCCGCCCGCCCAACCGTTCGCGGACTTTCGAGAAGATAACTTTGTTTGCAATCTTCAACGTCCGCGACATCCACGCTGGGACTGGCTTCCCTTCCTGCTTCAAGCGCGCGGCTTCCAACCCCAGCCCCAATGCGCCGTGAAACAGCTTGCGCGCCACCAGCGGACGCTTCTTAAGTTCGGTCGAGATCGTCGCGTACATCCGCTCCCACACGCGCGGCGGGGCAAGAAAAAAGGTGGGCCGTATCGATTTCAGTTCGGAGGGCAGGCGCGCCAGGCTCTCGGAAAACCACACTGGCGTTCCCATGCGCATGGGCAGCAACTCCAGCACGACTCGTTGTGCAATGTGCGCCGAGGGCAAGAAGACTACCGTGGAATCTTCCGGCCCCATCGGCACCACCGCCGGCCCCATGTCGATGTTTGACACGATTGCCGCGTGGGTAGTCAGGCCCATCTTCGGCTCGCCGGTAGCGCCTGAGGTCAGGTAAAGAATCGCGGCATCGGAGGGCGAAAGTTCTTCCCGCAACCTCTGCATCGCTGCAGGGTCACACGCGAGCAAGTCCCGGCCGCGCTGCTGCAGCGTTTCCAGCGTTATGGCGCCGTCAGCCACCGCTCCGGTCATAAGCACAATATGCTCCGGCAGGTTGGTCGACGCGTTCTTGGCGGCCAGTGTCAGCGCGGCCAGCGTCTTTGGATCTTCCACGAACAAAACGCGCGGCCCCGCGGCAAGGATGTTGCGGACCTGCTCCGGTATCGGGTACGCAGTGTACAGCGCGGCTGCCACGCCTCCCGCGCCCATCACGCCCAGATCCACCAGATAAAACTCCGCGCGTGTTTCCGAGAGGATACAAACGATCTCCCCTTTAGCCAGGCCCAGCGCGCGCAAACCGAGGGCAATTTCGCTCGAAGTCTTCAGCCACTGTGTCCAGGAAACCGTTCGATAGCCTTTTCCCGCCTTCCCGCCGATTGGCTGGTGGAGCGCCACTGCGTCTCCGCAGTTGCTAGTGGTTTCTTCTAGTACGGTAAACACCGTGCGGCCAGGCATCGTAGGGATTTTATCAGCCGCGCGGCAAGGGGGTGGTACGTTTGGCTTGCTCCTTACGGTCGCTCCATGGGTGCGACAATCGGAATTTGCCACCGAACGAGAAATCCGTACCGCTTTCGGCCGAAGATGTGGCGCTTCGCCGTCCCTTGGCATACCGCGAAGAGGCGTTCCTGCAAAGTCCTGAATCGCGTCCGCTGCGTTTTCTTTCGGAATACCTTTGGCCTCTGGCGCACTTTCAGGAAGAGAAAATCCACGACACCATCGTGTTCTTCGGTTCGGCTCGCATCGCCGAGCAGGGGCCGCTCGCCCGCTACTATCACGAGGCGCGCGAACTCGCCCGCTCTCTCACGGATTGGGCGGAAAGCATTTCCATTCCGGACGGCGCGAAGGGGCCGGAACGCCGCCGCTTTGTGGTTTGTACCGGCGGTGGCCCTGGCATCATGGAGGCGGCAAATCGCGGGGCGAGCGAGGCCGGCGGCAAAACCATCGGCCTGAATATCGGACTTCCGTACGAGCAGCGCCCGAACCCGTACATCACGCCCGAACTCTCCTTCGAGTTCCATTACTTCTTCATGCGCAAGTTTTGGTTCGCCTACTTGGCTAAAGCGCTGGTTGTGTTTCCGGGAGGCTTCGGCACACTCGATGAACTCACCGAGATACTCACTCTGGCGCAGACCAAGAAGCTCGAGAACAAGATCGTGATTGTGCTTTACGGCTCCGAGTTCTGGCACGAGATCCTGAATTTTGACGCCCTCATCAAACACGGCATGATTTCGCGCCAGGATATGGACCTGTTCCGTTTTGCCGACACGCCGGAAGAAGCGTTACAAATTCTGAAAGAAGATCTAACGCGCTATTACCTGGAGCCGGAACGCGCGCTGCAATACCCGATTGAAGACGCGCCCGAGATCGCCCGTTCGCGCACTTCTTGAACCTACTGCCAGTTCTTGCAGGCGGGTACCGGAGCGGCTTTCGCCATCTTGTCGAAGTCGGTCTTGCCTGCCGGTATTCCCATGCGATCCATCGCGGCGGAGTTCTTCACTTTGACTTCCCGCAGCGGGATGGCGCACACAACCCGGTCCTTCGTGATGGCCGGAAACGCCTGAGCCAGTTGAAACTGCCTGGCCAGTGGTTTATCCTGCTTGCCGCTTAAGAAAGCGCCGACTTGTTTGTCGAAGGCCTGCCTGTTCAGTTGGGTGAGGCTCTTATCCTGATTCGGGAAAAGCTGTGTTGCCGCGGGTTCTGCGGCCAGGACGACGCCGGAAAGAGCACTCAATACTAGCGCAAAGCGCAAAAGCATTTCGAAGTACCTCCTGTCTAAACAATTCTACTAATTAAGATCTCACCAATCGGTCGAGCCCACGAAGGTGGTATGTCCGGACGCCAAGGAGGCATCGCTGGCGGCCGCGCAGATGGCTGTCGCAAATTCATCGATGGATGGAAGCGTACCCCGGTGGTTCTCCATCGCGCCTGGGCTCATTCTCTCCAGCAGGCGTGGAGTGATTGTGCCGTCAATCGCATCGCCGCTTACGACGGCTAGTGAAATACCCTTCGAAACTAGTTCCATTGCATATTGCCGCAGCGCCTCTTCGCCCGCTTTCTTGCTCTTCGCGACCGGCTCGTAGGCAGGCATCACCGGTTTATCGCCGTAGAAGTGCGCCCAGTGGCTCGTGACAAAAACGATTCGTCCGCCTTCAGGCATCAAGGGCACGGCCAATTCAGCAGTACGCATTTGCGCGGTCAGGTTCAGCGCCATGGCGTAGTCTTCGGCTTTATTCTTCTCGAGTCCGCCGCTTGCATTCAGAATCAGGACGTCCAAGCGCGCGAAGCTTTCCCGGACCAGCAGCATCATGGCTTTCAAATCCGCGTCTACCGTCAAGTCTGCCTGTGCCAGTAGTGCGGCTCGGCCCAACCTGCGGATCTCGGCGGCTACCCCTTCCGCGCGAGCGATCTTATCTCGGTAATTCAATACGACGCTAGCGCCGCATTCCGCCAGCTTAAGCGCGGTTGCCGCGCCAATTCCGCGTGACGCACCCGTTACCAGCGCAACCTTCCCGTTCATTGATTCCACAGTGACAGGATAACGGCGGTCCAACAGCAGCAAAGTGCGCTAGGTCTACACTGCAAGCATGCGCTTTTTGACTTTTGAAAAGGATGGCCAGGCACGCCCCGGCCTGGTAACGAGTAACCACACTGTGGTGGATCTTTCGCCGGCCGGTATCAGTTCCCTGTTGGATCTGATCGAAAAAGGACCGGAAGGCATCGCGGCCGCGGGGCAGTATGCAAATACCGCGATTAAGGAATCGGTTCCACAACACGCATTAAGTGGTTTGAAACTGCTGGCTCCTATTCCCAGGCCGCGCAAGTTGCTTTGCGTCGGCTTGAACTACCGCGATCACGCCATCGAAACGAATAGCGAAATCCCGACAGTCCCGACGATTTTTTGCAAGCTTGCCACCTCCGTCATTGGCCCGGGCGACAACATCGTGTTGCCGAAGGTGTCAAAATCGCCGGATTACGAAGCCGAATTTGCCTTTATCATCGGGCGCGGCGGCCGTCATATCAAAGCCGAAGACTGGGCGCAGCACGTATTCGGCTACACCATTGTGAACGACGTCAGCGGCCGCGATTATCAGAAGGCCACCTCGCAATGGCTGATGGGAAAATCATTCGATACCTTCGCTCCCATGGGCCCCTGGATTGTGACCGCGGATGAGATCCCCGATCCGCATAACGTGGATGTCCAAATCGAGATTAACGGCGAGCAGTTGCAGAACTCCAACACGCGCGAGCTGATCTTCAAGATCCCCGATCTGATCGCGTTCCTGTCGAGCGTTTTTACCTTGGAGCCGGGCGACATTGTTTCCACCGGGACGCCTGCCGGAGTCGGTGTAGCCCGTACCCCGCAACGCTTTCTGCGGCCCGGCGATGATGTAGTGGTGAAAATTCCCGCTATCGGCGAACTGCGTAATCCGGTAGTGGCTGAAGTGTAGCCGCGCTTATGGCCACCTTTCGTCTTGCCGGTCTTGCCGGTGTACTTGGTTGTGACTTGCATGGGGACGCCGATATAGAAATTACCGGCGTCTCCACCATTGAAAAAGCCGGTCCCGGCGAAATTACTTTTCTGGTAAACATGAAATATGCGCCGAAGGCCAAGGCCAGCCGCGCTTCCGCTATCATCGCTGCCGGACCTGTGAAAGACTTCGCCGGAGCCACGCTGGTCTCGAGTAATCCGTATCACGATTTCGCGCGCGCCCTGGCGCTGTTCTATCAGCCGCCCAAACCTGCGCCAGGCATTCATCCGCTGGCGCATATCGCCGAAAATGCCGTAATCGGCCCCAACCCTTCTATTGGCCCATTCGCGGTCGTGAGCGAAGGAAGCACGCTTGGAGCAAACGCGGTTTTGTATCCGCATGCCGTGATTTACGCGGGCTGTTCCATCGGCGACGATTTCATTGCGCATTCGCATGTGGCCGTGCGCGAATTCTGCCGCATCGGCAATCGCGTCACATTGCATAACGGCGCGGTGATCGGCGGTGATGGCTTCGGATTCGCCAAGGCCAACGATGGCACGCAGTACAAGATTCCGCAATCGGGCGTCACGGTGCTCGAAGACGACGTCGAGATCCAGACGCTTACCTCCGTCGATCGCGCCACGATGGGCGAAACGCGGGTAAAGCGCGGCGCCAAGATAGATAGTCTCTGCCAGATTGGCCATGCCTGCGTGGTGGGCGAAGACAACATCATTTGCGGCCAAACGGGCCTCGCCGGCAGTACCGTCCTCGAAGAGAACGTGATCATGGCCGGTCAGACCGGCTCATCCGGACATCTCACGATTCACAAGAACGCCATCGTGTGGGCACAATCCGGCGTGGGGCACGATGTTCCGGAAGGGAAGATTATCAGCGGGTCGCCTGCCTTCGATTCGCGCGATTGGCTGCGCGCATCGGCTACGTTTTCCCGTCTCCCGGACATGTTGCGCACTATGCGAGCTATGGAGAAGCGCATCGCCGAGTTGGAAAAGCGCCTGGCGGAGTGACAGCATAAAAGCAGAGATGTAACACTAGTCCAAATGCGCAAATTGCTACGTTTGGGAGTCCTGCTCTGCCTGCCGTATATTGCCTCGCCCGAAGCCTTCAGGCCGCTGTCATCATTGGGTGAACCGGCGTTGTCGCCGGACCGCGCGGAAATTGCTTTCGTCTCGGGCGGCGACATCTGGACGGTTCCGGCCAAGGGTGGCGAGGCCAGGCTGCTGGTGTCCGATCCAGCCACCGAGTCACGGCCGCTTTATTCCCCGGACGGCGCCAAACTGGCCTTCACCTCCGCCCGCACAGGCAACGGGGATATCTATGTACTCACTTTCGCCACGGGTGAATTACTCCGCCTGACTTATAGCGATGCACCTGAACTGCTCGATGGTTGGTCCCGGGACGGAAAGTGGCTTTACTTCACTTCCAACGGTAACGATATTGCCGGCGCGAATGACGTCTTTCGGGTCAGCGTGAGCGGCGGCACTCCGCTGGAGGTGACTCGTGACCGCTACTACAATGAGTTCCGCGCGGCACCCTCCCCGGATGGCACGCACCTGGCTTTCGTTGCAAAGGGCATAAGCTTTAACCAGTGGTGGCGTCACGGCCATGCTCATATTGATGAATCCGAAATCTGGCTCAAGAGCATTTCGGAAGAGGGTGCTTATCAACGCATCGTGCAGGAAGATGCGAAACAAGGTTGGCCCATGTGGTCCGAAGACGGGAAAAGCATCTTCTACACTTCTGACCGGACCGGCGCGGAAAACATCTTCCGCCAAACCGTGGCTTCAGGCACCGCCAAGCAGGTGACGCAATTCAAAGACGGCCGTCTGCTCTGGCCCTCCATCAGCTATGACGGTCGCGAAATCGTGTTTGAGCGCGATTTTAGTGTTTGGAAGCTAGAGACAAAATCCGGTACCGCCGCCCGCGTTCCCATTACGCTGCGCGGTGCTCCCTCCACCCCAGCCGTGACGCATGAACAACTCGATCGCTTCAATGACCTGTCTCTGTCCCCTGACGGTAAAAAAATCGCGGTCATCGCGCATGGAGATGTGTTTGCGGCGTCCGCCGCGGACGCGGGCGACGCCGCGCGGATTACCAACACGCCCGCGCCGGAAACATCTGTTCACTGGTCCTCAGACAGCAAGCGTTTGGTCTATGTCTCCGCGCGAAATGGCCACGAACAGCTCTTTGAATATGACCTCGTCAAAAATAGCGAGCGCCAGCTCACCAATACCAAGGAGGATGATGAGCGTCCCATCTTCTCGCCGGACGGAAAGATGCTGGCCTTTGTTCGTGGCGGCCTCGAGTTGCACGCGCTTACGGTCGATTCCGGCAAAGACGAAAAGCTGGCGAATGGGTTCCTTCAGACGTCCGCCCTCGCTTGGTCGCCCGATAGTAAATTTCTCGCCTACACGAGCGTCGGCGCGAAATCGTTTCGGAATGTGAACGTCGTCGCTACCGGCGGCATCGCCCAGCCTGTCAGTTTTCTTGCCAACGGCCAAACCGCCAGCGGCATTGCCTGGTCGCCCGATGGGAAGTATCTTCTGTTCGATACCGCGCAGCGTAGCGAGCCTTCCGAAATGGCTCGCTTGGATCTGATCCCGCGTCTGCCGAAATTCAAGGAAGATCAGTTCGCGGAACTATTCCGGAACAGCCAGCCGGGCCGGACTCCCGCAAAGCAGCCGGATCGGGAGGCCGATGCCGCTCCCAGGCCCCTTGAAAAAGAGCCGGCAGACACTCCCGCTAAAAAGCCGGAGCCTACTCGCATCGCTTTCGAAGGCATTCGCGAACGGCTCAGTTTTGTTCCGCTCGGCTTCGACGTGGGTCATCCGGTCATTAGCCCCGACGGCAAGACGCTGGTGTTCGCCGCCACGACGGGAAACCAGGTGAACCTCTACAGCTATTCCCTCGATGAACTGGCGGCAACGCCTCCTTCCGCTCGGCAGCTAACGTCCACTAGATTTCCAAAGAGCAACTATCAGTTCGCGCCCGATTCGAAGAGTGTTTATTTCCTGGAGGCGGGGCGCGTCGTCTCTCTGCCTCTGGAGAGTCATGTCCCCAAAGCACTCGCCGTAACCGCCGCCCTGGATGTGGATTTCAATATCGAAAAGATCGCCGTTTTCGAACAAGGCTGGGCCTTGTTAAACAAGCGCTTCTTCGACGACAAATTCAACGGCCAGGATTGGCCCCATCTGCGCGAGTCGTACGGGCCTTACGTGGCTGGCAGCCGCACGCCGGATGAAATGCGCCGCGTGATTGGCTTGATGATCGGCGAACTCAATTCATCGCATTCCGGAATTAATCCACCACCTCGGACTGCCGGACTTCCCCCCACGCCGTTTTCCCCCGCGCCTGCGCCGGTCGGCCGCCTGGGTCTGCGCTTTGAGCGGGAAAGCTACGAATCCGGTAAAGGCTTGGTGATCCGCGAAGTAGTTCCCCTGGGACCAGCCGCTCTCGAAGGCTCTATCAAGGTGGGAGAGACGCTGCTGGCGGTGAGCGGTGAGGCGGTTGGCCCGTCTACAAATCTTGACCGCCTTCTCGAAAACAAGGTGGACAAGCGCATCGTGCTGCAACTCGCCTCGGTCGAAAACGGCGGCGCAAAGCGTGAGGCCGTTGTGCGCCCGGTATCGCTAGCCACGGAAAAAGGTCTGCTCTATCGCTCCTGGGTGACAGCCAATCGCGCTTATGTGGAGCGCGCCAGCCGCGGCAAGCTTGGCTATGTGCACATCGCGGACATGTCGTCCCAGGCGCTTAGCCAGTTGTATATCGACCTCGACGTGCAGAATCAGGCCAAGGCGGGTGTGGTCATCGACGTTCGCGACAACAATGGCGGCTTTGTCAATGCCTACGCGCTGGATGTTTTCACGCGTGCGAATTACCTCACCTTGACCCCGCGCGGCGGCAAAGCGGCGCCTGCCCGGCATTCCCTCGGCCAGCGCGCTTTGGGTGCACCCACCATTTTGGTGACAAACCAGAATTCGCTTTCCGATGCCGAAGACTTTACCGAAGGCTATCGCGCTCTCAAACTTGGCAAAGTGGTTGGGGAACCAACCGCCGGCTGGATCATCTATACTTCCAACACGCCTTTGATTGACGGATCCGTTATCCGCGTTCCCAGCACCCGCGTCACCGCGCACGACGGTGGTCCAATGGAGCTGCATCCACGCCCGGTCGATATCCAAGTGGAGCGTCAGGCCGGCGAGTCGCTCACGGGCAAAGATAGCCAGCTCGATCGAGCGGTGAAAGAATTATTGGCGCAAGTGGGCCAGTAAGCAAATTATGAGACTGATTGTCGGCATTACGGGCGCCTCCGGGGCCATTTTCGGTATCCGCACGCTTGAAGCTCTGGGCCGGCTGGGCGTCGAGACCCACCTGGTTCTCAGTAAGTGGGCGCGCTCCACCATCGCGCATGAAACCGATATGTCTCTGTGCGACGTGGAGAAGCTGGCTCATGCGGTGCATCATCAGGACAACCAGGCCGCTCCCATTTCCAGTGGTTCTTTCAAGTCCGACGGCATGGTCGTGGCTCCCTGCAGCATGAAGACGCTGGCTGCAATTCGAGCCGGATTTGGCGAGACGCTCATCTGCCGCGCGGCCGACGTGACACTGAAGGAGCGCCGCAAACTGGTCCTGCTGGCGCGTGAAAGCCCGTTCAGCGAAATTCACCTGGAGAATATGCTGGCGTTGGCGCGCATGGGAACGGTGATCTTTCCGCCCACGCCAGCCTTTTACAACCGGCCGGAAACGATTGACGACATTGTGAATCACGTTGTGGGGCGGTTGCTTGATCAGTTCGGATTGGAAATGCCGGGCGTAAAACGCTGGGCCGGTTTTTAGGCCAGTATGCCCGGCAAGCCCGACAAGTCTCTATTTTGGCTAGGCAAATACCTCTCGCTTGCCCTGACTCTTCCCGCTTCCGTGGTCGCGGGGTATATTTTGGGCACGTTCGCGGAGCGCTTCTGGCATTGGAGCTTTCTGCCGGCAGTGGGAATTATTCTAGGTATAGCGGGCGGCTTGATACAAATAGTGCGCGAGCTTTCCCGCGATGAAAAACGAGGCCAGTCAAAATGACCGAAGAGGAAGCCGTATTTTCGGTGCGGCAGTTGTATTGGTTGACCACCGGGTTTGGAGTTCTGGGTTTCCTTTGCTACCTCACGCTGCAAGGCGCGCGGCCTGCGTTTGCATTCCTATTGGGCGCGCTTGGCGCAGCCGGAAATCTGTGGCTTTTTGAGCGTATGACGCGCGGAATCGCCCCCGGCGATCAATCGAAAAAACCTGCCCAGGCGGGCGCATTTGCCATCCGTTACGTGCTCTTGTTCTCGCTTGGCTATGTTATAGTCAAAAGCTTGGGTGTCAACCCTTTGGCAGTGATTTTAGGGCTGTTAGCGAGTACCGCTGCCGTGCTGACATCTTCACTTGTGGAATTAGCCCAAGGCTTCTTGTTAAGCCGAAACCAGCATTGAGATCTTTGCCGTCACATGGAAAAAGAATTATGGATGACCGCGCAGTTCAACCACTACTTAGCCGGGCCGGCTAACGCGGTTCTGAACGCCGTTCAAACTCCCGCCCAAAACCCCGCCTCCCCATGGACCGATTGGATGGTCTGTGAGTTGTTGGTCGTACTGTTCATGGTGCTGTTCTTCGCGCTCGTGCGTATGCGTCTGTCAGTGGACAAACCCGGCAAGACCCAGCACGTGATGGAGTTGATCTACGAGTTTTTCCACGCTTCGGCGGAGGAAGTCGTCGGGCACGACGGTCCCAAGTACCTTACCTTTTTTGGCACGCTCTTTTTATTTATTCTTTTCATGAACCTGATCGGGCTTATTCCCGGGCTCGAGTCGCCGACCATGTACACCATGGTTCCCCTCGGACTCGCTGTCGTGACGTTCGTGTTCTATCACGCTACTGGCATGCGTGCGCACGGGTTCGGCTATGTCAAGCAGTTTTTAGGCCCGTTCTGGTGGCTCGCCTGGCTCATGCTGCCGATTGAGCTCATCAGCCATGCGGCGCGTCCGCTCTCGCTTACGGTTCGTCTTTTTGCGAACATGTTTGCCGGCGAGCAGGTGTACCTCACCTTCCTGGTGCTGACCAAAGTCATTCTCCCGGTTGTTTTTATTGGCTTGCACTTGTTTGTCGGAGTTTTGCAGGCGTATATTTTTATGCTGCTCGCGATGGTTTACGTGGGCGGAGCCGTATCGCACGAGCATTAGGCTTTATCCCGCTTTCAGTGTGAGCGCCCGGCGTCCCAACGTACGGTGTCGAACCACCTCCTGGAAGCATTTTCATAGGAGAAACAATGAAGAACAAATTGACACTACTCGCCTTCAGCCTGCTCGTTTTGGCGAGTCCCATGATGGCGCAAGGCACCACAGGCGATCCGTCCGACAATAACCGTCGCGCGGCTGCTTACATCGCGATGGGTATCGCCTCCGGTCTCTGCGGTCTCGGCCAGGGAAGAGCCACCGCTTCGGCGGCGGAAGCCATGGCGCGCAACCCCGGAGCCGTTGCGGCTATCCGCGTAGCTCTCATTCTCGGTCTGGTGCTGATCGAATCACTGGCGCTCTACACGCTGGTTATTACCTTCATCGCCAAGTAAATTTCAGTAGGTGGTTGGGCCTGCCGGTGCTCGGCGTTGGCAGGCTCGTTCGGTTCTGGCTCATTATGAAACTCCAAGGAATCTTCCCCGCCCTTACCAGTTCTTTCGATCACGAAGGTAATTTGTATAAAGCAAAGGTGATCCACAACGTGGAAAGGCTCAATCAGATCGGATTGAGCGGCTACACGGTTTGCGGGTCTACCGGTGAAACGCCGCTGTTGAGCAC
>DATHIZ010000210.1:0-24930 GCA_035316385.1 Bryobacteraceae bacterium
AAGCGCTGCACCAAACCGCTCCACTTACGCATAATTAATTCCGCAATCGTCAATGCGATGGCGAAAAACAGCAGCGCGGGCCAGAGTTGCAAATGGATAAACATCGTCCGGCCGCCCGCATCGAACACCGCCGCCGGCGACGGATTGAAGCGGCCGCCGGTGAGGTCCGATATCTGCTTGAGCAGCACCTCATTTGACCCATAGTCGCGCGATTCCTCATTTTCGCGGTAAAAGCCGATCTCGGGGAAAACATCCGATTCCTTCACCGGCCGAATGCGAAACAATCCGCGCAGGTTGCCGATATGCGTGCGCCCGGTGTAAACTCCAGCGCCAGCCTTTGCCAGCGGCAGCGGCTTCTCGAAACCCTCTGGACCGACCACAAACACCGGCGGAACAGCAGGCGGTTCCTGCTGGCCGGCAGCCAGCCGGTAAGTCACCAGAATGTCGTCATTCGCGGCGTCTAATTGCGCACTGGCCGCGTTCGGTTCGGCATGATCCAGTAAATCGCGTGTTACGTTGATCCAGAATTTATCGAATCCCGGCCAGGTGACCCAGGCATCCGCCCAGCGGTTCTTGGCATCGGAGGTGAACACCGCGGCGCGGCCCAAGCCGTATTGCCAGCGCACGTAGAGCGGGTCCCGCTTAGCGGCATCGATGCTAAGAATCGTTTCGGCTCCGGGTACCGCGACAAAGCGCGCGTAGCCCTTCAACGGTGGTGCATTTTCCATGCCTACGTCGTTCAAAACCTCGGCTTTCCGGTCGACGATCGCCGTGAGTGATTTCTCGATGGCAGTAGATCCACTGAAATCCTGAACGTCTTTCAGCAGAATCTGCTCCAGCCCTTGCGGCTCGTTCAGGAAGTAGCTGCGCCCACCCGAAGTGCTCGCCACCTTTTCGAGGTAAGCGCGGTTCACATCCTGTCCCAGGCCCACCGTGGAAATCGTAACTTCGTGCGCAGCCGCTTCCTTTGCAAGCTCTACGCTGTCCCCTTCCTCGGAAATCCCGTCGGTCAGCAGGACAACGTGCTTGTAAATCCCTTTTGCCGGCAGCACTTTGTGGTAAGCCTCAGTCAAGGCGGGTGCAATCTGCGTGCCGCCATCAGGCGTAATGCCGGAGATCAGGCGCTTGATCATCGCCCTATCTTCGGAGCGCCGGATAGGAACGGCCCATTGAAACGAGTTATCGAAAATAAGCACGCCGATGTTGTCGATAGGCCGTAAGTGATCCACTACGCCGCTTGCCGATAGCCTGGCAAGCTCGATCTTCCGTCCTTCCATCGACGACGACTTATCGATAATCAAAACAACCGTGGTGCCTTCCGGAGTTTTGGGCGGCGCGAGTTTCGCCGGCAAGGCCCGGTCCAGAGCGTCCATGCGCTTGTCTTCCTTATAGACCTGCTGCTCGCCCCCGATCAACAGGAGTCCGCCGCCGTTTTTGACGTACTCTTCCAGACGCGTTTTCCGGGCGTCGGCTAAGTTGTTCAGATCGAGGTTATTCAGTATCACCAGCTGAACACCGCGCAGACTGCCGTCAATTACAGTCTCGTCCCGAGTAACATCGAAACTGGCCTCCTCCAGCGCTTTTAGTAAGTTGCTGTCAGCGCCACTCGGATCTTGCGACAGATAGAGCACCTTCGCGCGGCGCAGTTGAATACCTCGTTCAAAGGGTGCTTCGCCGGACTGCCCCGCCCGCACTGTGCCGGAAATAGCCGTGGAACCGCTCGACTTCACACGCGCATGCACACGGAGTAAGTTCGAGCCGGCGGCCAGGGACGCAGGATTAACGCCCAGCGACTTACCTTCAGCCGAGATTTCTACGGTCGCTTTGGTTTCAGCCGGAGCGTAAACCGTCAGATCTATGGGAATCTGTTCGCCCTCGTACGCCGTACGCGGCATGGAAACCGCCTCCAGCCGGAGCAAATTGCGCGACCGTCCAGCCAGCGGGATTGTGTCCACCGGAACATGCAGGCGCTGCAGCTCGGCAATGGCCCGCGCCGCGCTTCCCTGGTTCTCATTGCCGTCGCTCAGTAAGACCAGTCGCGGAAGGAAGCCGGTCGGAATGGCGGCCATGCTGTCGATCAGCGCCTTTTCGAAATTAGTGGAATCGCCAAGGGGATTCGGAGCAGTTACCAGGTGAACGCCCCGCAAAATTTCGTCGTTGCCCAAGCTACGCGTATGGCTGGCGAATGGAATCACCTTGAGCCAGTTGGCCCCCCGCTGGCCCTCGATTTGTGACACCAGCGAAGACGCGTGAGCCAGATCCTGGGCCGTCACGCTCTTGGATGTGTCCACCAGAACCACGGCGGCGGTTCGGTTCCGCGGCAGCGTGAGTGACGGTTCGGACAGCGCAACCAGGACTACCGCAAAACTGAGGCCCTTCAAAAGCAGCGGAATAGGCCGCGCCGTTCGCCGCCAGGACAACGCCACCCACACGACAGGCGCCAGCGCCAGCAGCAGGAAACCAATGTGGCCGAAATTCATTAGGACGCCATCACCTTGGGTTGTGGAGTATTGGGTTGTGGATTATGGGATTGTGGAGTAGATCGTGAAGGAAATTCAGGACTGCCTGGCGGCACGCTTCCCCGCCCCGCCGCGGCGTTCTTACCGAACCGGAAGCTGCGCTGGCGTCCAAATAAAATCCATTCGGCCAGCAAACACAAGGCTCCGGCGGTTGCCAGCCATTTCCAGAGATCCACGGCCGCTGGCAGCATGGCGCTTGCGGGCGGCACCTCGCGTCCAACTTCGGCCGGCGGAGTCCATTGCAGTTCCGCCACATCCGGCAGCGTCAGCGATAAAATCCGTTCGCGGTCGTCAGACACCACGTGCACGATAGCCGGACGGCTGGCGAAAAATTGCAATGCTCGCGAGCGCACCGTAAAAGGGACCGAAATCCCTTGTGCGTCCGTAACGCGGATCCGTTCGGCCCGTTCACTCGGATCCAGAGTGACGCTCGCGCCCCCAACGCTGGATGCGCTGAGTTCGAAGGTTCGAAACGCCTCCGGGGAAAGCCAGTGCAGCAAATTCGCGAAGAGCAGCGGAGTGGTGATCTCGAATTTTAACGCCGGGCTCAAAGGATCGAAGCCCACTGCGGCGATTTTCGGGCGCGAGGCAGTAGCGGCGCGCGCCACCACCACCGGGCCTTCCGCAACACTCGCCACGGCCGTATCGCCTTCAAAGATCTCAAATACTTCCGCGCTGGGGAGCCGGGCTTCTTTGGCGTGCAAGCCCCCGCCTAGCGCCGTCTCACCGTGCCAGTTGGTGATTACCGCCTCCTTCACCAGGGTCTTCACGGGCAAGGGCGATTGTCCTTTCACTGGCAGAATCCAAAGGCTTGCCACGCGCGGCGCCGTGCTGAGCGCAAAGCGGTCAATCACCACCAGGTCCGCATCGAATTTGGTGGTGCTGTATGCGGCAGGGCTGAAGTATTCCACGTTCATGCGCCAGTTCGCCGTAAACAGAGGCCGCAGCGTTTCGGGCCTGTCGGTAAATACGGCTACCCGGAACGGACCGCCCTTGGGAAGTTGCAGCGTGGCCCGGTTGTCGCTGGCCAGGCCGTCTTCGGTCTCAATGTGTGCAATGAGTTCGCCGCCCGTATGCGTGACAAAATCGTACTCGACGGCAGTCTGCTCACCCGGCTTCAACATGACGGCGCGCGGCGCGAATCGAGTGCCGGCGAACTGCGTCAGCAGGCGCACGGGACGGACGCTCGACGAATAGTTCTTTAATGCTACTGTCGCCTGCCAGGAATTCGATTCGCGTTCACCGCGTTTCACGCTGAGGCTCCGGATGCCGGCGTTCTCGCGGTTGGCGTCCACGGTGAGGACGCGCAGATTTCCGGGCCTGCTGACGTGGCTCGTATCGTCCTCCACCAGGCGTGCGCCGACATACACGATTTCGCCCTTTCGCCCGTTGGACCACGTCTGCGCTTGCGTGGCGAACGAGAGCGCCTGCTCCAGGTTAAGCGCCGAGAAACTGGAGGCGGTAGCCGCCAGCGCGCTCCTCAGCTCGCCGCGATTCCCGGTGAAGGGAGTAACCGGGGTAGTGAGGCCATCCACCCGCACCAGCATCACGCGATCGTTCGAAGGAATCGCCGCCAGGTACTGGCCGGCCACGACTTTTTCTCGAGCAAGGACGGTCTCTCTTGTGCCCGCCGCCGTGTCGGCTGACCAGGCCGAGCTGTCGACCAGCAGCACGTGGTCCCGCCCCAGGCGTTCGCGCGTGCCCCACTCCAGTTCCGCCATCGCCAGCAAGAGCAGCAACAAGCCCGCCAGTTGCAGCAGCAGCGACCACGGATCGTTGACCCGCCGCCGGCTCTGCTGCTGTTCCGCGCTATGCGCGGGCGTCCAGAAACGCAAGGTGGAAACGATCTTCTTGCGCCGGGTCCGGTCTAAAAAGTAAAGGGCGGTCACTAGACCGCCCAATGCACCGAGTAGTGCAAGAAATTCGCCGGCGCTCAGATTGAGGAAAAACATGTCGCGATCGTTATCCGCCTTGAATCATCATGAGTGGTCCGAAAAGGGCTTCATCCACCGGCATACTCGTGGACAAGCCCGCATAGCGGCCTCCGTTGCGCAGCGCGAGTTTGCGAAGGTCCGCAGCGTGGGCGTCAAAAGAGGTTGTGTATGCGGCGCGCGCCTCATCGTCTAATTCGATTTTGAACAGAGCGCCGGATTCGGCGTCGATCAATTCCATTTCCCCTTTGCCCGAAGGCGAGCGGTCGTCTTCTCCCCACACCTGAATCAGCATAATCTCGTGGCCAAAATCGGAGATATACTGCAGCGGACGGAAGCAGTCCTCATCATCGAGAAAATCCGAAATGATGATTACCAGGCCGCGCTGCGGATACTCGCCCAGGAACTGGCGCGCCGTTTCCAGATAGCTGGTCTTGCCGCGCGGCTCCAGAACCCGCAGGTGCTTCTCGGCGGCTTGGAAACGGTGACGTCCCCCACTGGCCAGAAAGGGGTCTAGCAGGCGGGCCGAAAACGGTTGCAGCAGAATGCTATCGTGCCGCACCAATCCTACATAGACCAGGGCGGCGGCAAGTTTGCGAGCGTACTCGAATTTTGTGGGGTCGCCCGGGCGGTTGCCAACCGTCATGGAGACACTGACGTCCAAAAGCAGGCGCACCGGTACGCGCGGCTCAATCTGAAACATTTTGACGAAAAGCCGTTCAAAGCGCATGTACGCGCGCCAGTTGACAGAACGAAGATCGTCGCCTTGATCGAAGTTGCGGTGATCTAAAAACTCCTGCCCCGGTCCCGAAAAGCGCGACAGATTATGCCCGCCGACCAGCCCGTTGAAGGATTTCTGCCAGTGCAGGGTAAGGCGTTCGAGTCTTTCTAAAAACCGGCGGTCAACAATAGGCTCTGTCATGGGGGCAGCCGATTAAGTCAGGTCAGGAAGCCGGCGCCGCGCCATCCAAAATGGTTTGCAGAATGGTTTCCGTACTCACGCCGTCGGCATGCGCATCGAAATTGAGAATCACCCGGTGGCGCAGCACTGCCGGCGCAACCGCTGTAATGTCTTCAATGCTCAAATGCATACGGCCCCGCGTGAGCGCCAGCACCCGCCCGCACTCGATCAGCGCCTGCGCGCCGCGCGGAGAACTGCCGTAGCGAATATATTTGTTGGTGATGGCGGCCGCGCCCGGCATGCCGGGTTGCGTGGCCATAATGAGTTCCACTGCGTAGCTTTGCACATGCGGCGCGACAATCACCTGGCGGCACGTGGCTTTCAATTCCTTTATCTGCTCGCGCGTGAGCACCTGGTGCAACTCAACGTCACCGCGCTTGGTGGTCACTTCCACAATCTGGTTCAAATCCTGGCGTGAGGGATAGCTCACCAGAATCTTCATCAGGAAGCGATCAAGCTGGGCTTCGGGCAGCGGATAGGTCCCTTCCATCTCAATCGGATTTTGAGTCGCCATGACGAGGAAGGGCAACTCTAAGGTGTAGGTGTTCGTCCCGTTGGTGACCGTGCGCTCCTGCATGGCCTCGAGCAGCGCGGATTGCGTTTTCGGCGTGGCGCGATTGATCTCATCGGCCAGCACCAGGTTGGCGAAAATCGGCCCAGGCTGAAAGCGGAAATTCTTCCGGCCATGTTCGTCGCTATCCATAATAGTGCTGCCGACGATGTCTCCGGGCATTAGGTCGGGAGTGAACTGAATGCGCGAGTAGCGGAGGTCGAGAACGCGCGAAAGCGTTCGCAGCAAAGTGGTTTTGCCCAATCCCGGCACCCCTTCCAGCAGCACGTGTCCGCCGGCGATCAGGCAAATTAATACGCCTTCGATCACTTCGGACTGCCCGACAATGACCTTGCCAATCTCTTCCCGGACGCGGCTCAAGGCGCTGGTTGCGTGGTCAACCTCGGCCGTATACTCCCTCGCTATCTCTGCCATTACATAATTCTAGAGGACAGCCTTTGCAAACACCATGTGAGAGTGGTGTAAATCGTGCTTCACGCAGTGATTCAGGTACAATTTGCCATAACTCTCGAGCACGTAATCCTGCTGCGAAAAGCCCAGCCGTTGCGCGGTTTCGTCGATCCAATCACCCGTACCCTCTAATTCCAGAAAATCGCCAATCGGGGTTTCGTCCAGCACAATGGAGCCTGTCTCGTGAGCGGCCGTGAATTCGGTGCGGTACTTTTCATAGCGGAACAGGGGCAGGTAACCGAGTTGCCGCAGAATACCATCGAGACTTTCAAGCGAGCCGACGGTCGTCTCAATTTCGGGCCGGCTCTTGTGCGGACCGGGCACTCCCGGCCCCTTCCAGGTGACCACGCAGCGCGCGCCGGTTTGGCGGAGCCGCAACAGCATGCTCGCCTGGCGTAGAGCTTGGTCGGCAGTGTCGTAAATGGTGTTCGATTCAAACGACCGTGCAACAGAAACGCGGAAGCCAACGGCTTCAATTTGCCCGCGAACCGCGGCGGCATCAGCGAGCGGAATTTTTACCTCGGTTTCGAGACCGGCTTGCGTAGACATGCTTACCTCTTTTCCTATTGTCAGGTCACCCATGAGATCATGAAAGGCGGAAAAGGCGTGCGCCTGTAGCTCAGTTGGATAGAGCGGATGACTTCGAATCATCAGGCCGGGGGTTCGAGCCCCTCCGGGCGCACCAATTTTCTCAATCACTTAACCCACGCTTTGATAAATGCGACAAGACTGTCCGTGTCTCACCGCTTTTGCACCATTGGAGGTTAATTCACGTTCCTAAGCTTCTTTTTGTTCGGCTGAGCGATCTTCCTGCCGACCTCTGTAGTGTCGTCGCAGTCCACGATCCAGTACCGGATATCCATGCTCGTCGTCAGGTGACCCATGATCTTCATTCGCGTGCGTTGCCCTTACCCCGTGGGTCTCGCATGTTCCGGTCGTGCCTTAGAAGCGCAGCGAAGGGCCACGCGCTCATGGGCACCTGCGCCGACTGTCAACCTCTTCAGTACCGGCCCGATCAACCGGCTGCGTACCCGGTGCAGCGCCTAAAGGTCCTGTTGTTCGACCGTTTTACCAGGCACAACATGCACATGCATTGCCGCCGCATCATTGGGGGTCGTTCTTCTGCGGTTTCAGATAGGGCTTTACAAAGTGCGGCGCTACTAAGCGCACTGCACGAATGTTCCTAGAACTCGCGCTTCCAAGCCAATTATGTACACCGGAAGATTGGCAAAGAAGTCAGTTAACTGCCCTCTCCGCAATTGCTATTTCGCTCCTGCAAACCTGCGCGGTACGGGACTTTCTCATAATCACGTAGTATCCGCCCGGAATGCGATCAACTTGTGGGGCTCCGAGCATCACCGGGTCTAGTAGCTTAATCGGGTAAAGCAGTAGTGCCATTAAACCCTTGAACGGGCGATATAACTGCGGCATCACTCGCGATGCGAGCACAGCTCCGAACTCAACCGCTATTCGATAAAACCCGACGCAAGGCCCAACGGCAATGCCAGTTTCTTCGTGGATGAATCCGGCTTGCTCGAACATTTCGCGAATGCCTTCGCGCGTGAAGCGCCAGAAATCAGTTGGTCCGGGGTGATAGCCGATAATGAAAGGAACTTGACAGTACAGTGTGCCGTCCTTCCGGAGCACACGATACATTTCGCTGATTGCCGAACTGATCCCCTGAACGTGCTCCAGCGTTTCCTGGGACACTATGATCAAAACAGATTCATCGGCAAACGGCAGACTTTCGGCTCGCGCGCAGCAATCCAGCTGCGGATTAAAGACTAAATCTGTATTGATAATGGACGGATGTAATCTCGTTGCGCCTGATCCGACCTGAAGCCCAATCGCATTTCCCTGCAGACGGGCCAGACAAGCGGTCAGTGCACGCTTCACTTGCGCAGAACTGTTCTGATCCGCGTACACTCGACCGATCAAATTCATAAGAACGATAGTACTCCAGATTAGTGCCCCTCACTCGGAAGGACAGAATTGAACGATATTAGAATGGCGAGGGGATTCTGGCGCAGAGGCGCTAAAGCTAACCCATTGATACTGCAGTGGAGAGGTGTCGGCAGGGATTAGAGCCGAGGATTTCAAATCATCAGGCCGGGGTTCGAGCCCCTCCGGGCGCACCACACACTCCCAGATGCCTAAATCGCACTGGTGCAAGCAATCTTCGGCACAGGATCGCCCTGCCAGGAAAACCGGTATCTCTTATCCTTCCGGACGTTGCCAATCAGAGACGGGCGGAAGCATGCCAGGCAGGTGCCGCCGGTATGCCGGACACTGGGATAAACGATACCCGCCGACCCAACAGCAAGAAGTCTTTCGGAAAGAGTTTGCGAAGACACGTAGCTATCGGGAGCGAGCACGGAATTAAATTCCGGGGAGTTCCGGACGTCATGAAACTCACCGCTGAAATCCGCAAGGTAATCGTCATACGTGAGGCTGTCCTCAAACCGGCCAATCTCGGCGTATTCCGTCGCCTTGTGGAAGGCCACTTCGGCTTGCCCGGTTCTCAGCGAAAACGCTGCGTACCATGCGCCGCGATCCGGTCCATTGAAACGCGCTCCAAGCGGGTGAGCATGCGTGAAGGCTGCATTGACAATCCGGTAGTTCGGAACGCCGAACACCAGTTCGTGGCTGCCTATTCCAGTCAGCAGTCCATTCTCACCCAACAAGCGCTCATTGGTGGCTTGATCGAGATCGAATACATCCCGCAAATGCTGCTCGCTGTCGGAGATCCTCATAAGGACGCTGCTGAGATCAGGATTGTATTTGGAAGGAATCAGACGATGCGTGTCGTACTGCCGGACCATATGAACCGGAGGCAACTCCCCTGCTTCATCACTCACATGCCGCCCCGCCTCGCATCAAGCAAACGCCGGACAATTTGCATGCTGGGAATCCCTCCGCGGATCATGTAATCCAGCGGTGTTCGCCCATTAAATATTCGATTCGTATTCGGTAGCCGAACCCATTCATCCGCCAACTTCTCGCCATATAGAATGTTGAGCGCTTTGAATATGCCGACAAGATAGGAAATCCGCGTCAGAACGTCGGCATCGAGCAAACGGTCGGGCTGTTTCTTCCAGTTGTAATAAGGACCATTCGATACTCCGCCCAAAAGAGAACGAGCATCCTCGTCCCGGACGCCCCAGCGCTGCACTAAATGGAAGAACGCCTTGAGAGCTGATGCGCTCAGGCGTTCCCGCTCTGCTCGTGAGGTCAAATCGATAAGAGGAGCCGGGTCATAGCGACTGGCCGGGTAAATAGGCTGAATGAGAGACACGCGCGAAATCCTCCTGATTAGGAGTATAGACTATACTCGACAGGAGGAGCAATCCTTTTCACGTTTCCTCCTCAACCAGCTCACGCAGCCGGCCAAGAGCATCATCCCACCGCTCGGAGATCAAATCCAGATAACGGCGCGCGTGTGCAAGGCGCTGCTGATCCAATTCCCAAACGTGCTCGCGCCCGCGCCGGCAGCTGCGCACAAGACCCGCTTCTTCCATCACGCGCAGGTGTTTGGTGACGGCTTGCCGGGTAACCTTGGAGCCCGTAGTAAGCCTGACGATGGACAGCGGCCCGTCATCACACAGACGCGAGACGAGCCGTAACCTGGTCTGGTCACCTAAGGCGGCGAAGAGCGGCGCGGACCCCTGCGATTCCGCCATCATTTTTGAGCTACGGCGCATGGACCACGTACTCCTGGAGCAGGTTTACCATCATGCTCCAACCTTGCTCATTTGCCGTGAACGCTTTGGCCCGCCGCGCAAGCGGGATCTGATCAAACCCGGACTCCGTCACGGTCAGCAGGACACCATCCGTCACTTCCTCCAATGTAAACAAGACCAGCGTTGTCGGCTCAACCGAATAGTCGAAGCCGGGCTCAACGGCGAAGGGGTGCCACCGGAACGAGAATAACCGCTCAGGCTCCATCTGCTCGATAGTGATTTCGAACGCTCTGCCTTCGTACTCCTTCTGTGCCTTGGCGACTTCGGCGTTGACCGTAGTCGGTACGATCACTCCGCGCATGCTGGCACCCGGCGTGAACGAACCATCGAACTTCATCCCGAACCAGCTGCCAAACTCCTTGGAGTCGGACAGCGCGCGCCAAACTCGGTTTCGCGGAGCTCGGAGCACAATTCTTTTCTCAATGCGGTCTGTATTCATACGCAACCTCCTGGTTGCATATTAGCAGCGTCGCCGCATGAAACGCAACCTACTAGTTGCAAATTTTCGGGCGCCGCGAACCACACCCGGGTGCGTTCGCGCGCGCCAGATCAGCGAACGATGCTTGCCCGCACAATAACTATTTCGGGTTTGTCGATTCCCGCCTTTGCGACCATTACCGCTCGATTCTGCTCGATATCGATATCCGCCGAAATGTCCGCGTCCATCTTCGGCTGTGAGCGGTTTATCTCCGGAGTAGAAGGGACGTTAAGCCAGACGCGCAGCCCGTTTAGGCTGATCGTGTCTCCCTTTGGACTGGGACTTATCGAAGCGGACTGAAGCTTGATCCGCACCAGCGTAGCGCCATCCGGCGCGCTTGCCGACCCCGTTGCGTCTCCAGGTTGGCCCTCCCGCACTCGCACCATCTGCGAATCAGCCAAGCGAAGCGGTGGCGAGCCGGCGGCCGTCAATTCCTTGCCCGTCGCCGCGAGTTCCGGCGGCAGGGCGCCCCCGGAAGGTGCTTGAGCAGCTACCGTAAGCAGGTAAACCGTAATCTGTATGTTCGCTGGTAAAGGAGGCGCCACGTCGAACCGTTTTACCGTCTCTTCCACTTCCTTTAGAACAGCCGGCGATCCATGAGCAGTGAGACACTTTAGGTCTCTGTTGGCTTCCATCACAAACGAGCGTCCCGAGAAGATCTCGCGCAACCGCTCTGGATCCACATATTTGACGTCGAAGGTCTGTGATCCCCAAGCCTCGGATGGGGCTATTCTGGCTGCTGGCGATGCTCTTGCGGAGGGAGCTGGTGTTTGGGCGGCATTTTGGGCTGGCAGTGTCGGCGCTAGCGCCAGGAGCAGCCAAATGCGAGCCGTTTTCCCACGCATGCAGCCAGCCGCTGCGGGCCTAAGTCGTTCAGTTGCGGTAGTCATCAGTCGTCCCGAAGGCGGGCTGCTCCTTAAAGATCATGTCGGCTGATGCAGCGCGGAACTCTAGTCGAACTTAGTCCTGCCCCTCGCCGGAACCTGCCGAGGAAAATGGAATCATGACCCGCGTGAGACGTCAGTATGAGATTAGATAAATGGCTCTGGGCCGCCCGATTTTTCAAAACCCGCTCGCTCGCCGCACGAGCCTGTGAACTCGGCAGGATCCACACCAATGAGCAACCCGCCAAGGCTGCGCGCGAAATCCGGATTGGCGACCGGTTGCAGGTAAGAAACGACGGCGGGGACTTTCAGGTGGAGGTCCTGCTTCTCAGCGAGACGCGCGGCCCGGCTGCCATGGCGCAAACGCTTTATCGGGAGACGGACGCCAGCCGGGAGCTGCGCCTGAAGTTGGCGCAAGAACGCAAAGCAACCATGGCTTTCGAAGGTGTCCGGGAAGGCAAACCATCCAAGCGCGATCGCAGAGAGCTCGACCGGCTCCGAAATAGAATCTGAATCGTGCGGGAACCGCATTGCCGGGCTTCGGAACTCGCTTCCCAGGCAAACCCGGCATGTGTTCTGACGCCGCCCGTTTCGGCGGTTTTGGTTCACTCCCTTGGGCTATCGTTGCAGTTTCGCCGTATGTGGCTGCGAAGCCATATGTGGCGGTGAAGCTGTTGCCAAGCCGAGCTGCTCCATTAAGGTGAGCAGATTCCAGTCGACCCACTGCTCGGCAATCTTTCCCTTATCAATTCGGCAAATCGTGGTCCCCGAAACAGCCGCGTTTTTCTCTGTCGCGGGCATGCCGAGAAACATACCTCGATGTGTGCCGCGTGCCATCCAATGTAAGACCACCTCGTTGCGTTCAGCGATCATGTCCTCGATCGTAAATTTCAGATCGGGAAACGCGCTCCTGCACGTACGTATGTGCTCCTTGAAATTCTCCACGCCTGCCGTTAATGATGGGAAAACAGGATCATGAAAACGGCACGCGGTCGACATCACCTCGTCGATGACCTCCATGCGGCCTTTATTCCAGCCCTCTTCCATAAATTTCCGCGCGATTTTTTTGTTTTCGTCGGACATGGCAATTCTCCTTTCCACCAAAGAGAATACATCCAAAATCTGTCCCCGTGTTGCAACCTGTTTTTGGTAGTGAATGACCCTGCTCGCCGCGCCGCCGCTTCATTAGTGTTTCGGTAGTCAACGCCCGAGGCTATCTAACGCCGCCCGAAGCATCGGGTAGCGGCATGCCGGTGAGCCACGCTTGTAACAAGGCATTCACTGCCTCGGGCGCTTCCTGCTGCACCCAGTGCGACACGCCAGGAAGAACGCGCAAGGTCAAATCGGAAACGTATTGATCGGTCCCGCGCGTCGTGCGAATGGAAAGAGCAATGTCATCGCTTCCCCAAATCAAAAGCGTCGGAATCTCGATTTTTGGAAAATCGCCCGCTGCCAATTGGCGCCACCCGCCGCGTAGCAGCGCGCGATACCAATGGATCATAGCCTTCAGGCCGCCCGGACGCAAAGCGTTCGCCCGGTAAACGTCAAGAACGTCTTCTGGAAATTTCGACCCGTCGCGGGTCGTCCTGCGGAACGTCTCCCGAATGCCATACGCGCGGCCCATGCCAAGTAGTGCCTCAGGCGCAGCCGGTATCTGGAACAGCAGGACGTACCAGGATCGCAGGAACTGGATGGGCCGCTTCACCTCGCGAAGAAAGCATGCGGGATGCGGCAGATTGCACACAACCAGGCGCTGCAGCAATTCAGGTTGGCGCATCGCCAATGTCCAGGCCAGGACGCCGCCCCAATCGTGCCCGATGACTACGGTTTCGCGCGCCCCTGAGGCTCGAATCAAACCGGCTACGTCTTCTACCAGTACATCGAGCCGATAGGCCGCAATGTCCGATGGCGAATCCGTTCCGCCATATCCGCGCAAATTAGGCGCCCACACGCGATAGCCGAGACTGGCAAGCATTGGGAGTTGATGCCTCCAGGAAAAAGCATGTTCCGGAAAGCCGTGCAGACAGAGCGCCAGCCGGTCGCCTGTGCCCATTTGAGCAACTTCGAACGAGATCCCGTTCGCGGCGATTCGAATGGTTTCCACGCCCTCCCATCTCCGGTCAATTCCGGCAAGCCCTGTTAGTCGAATAACAAAATTCCTGACACTTACAAGTTACACACACAGCTGTCAAACAACCGACATAATCGCGAGCTATCCTCGTCGTTCAATCGTTTGGATTCCCTACCTGATTTCTCTCTATGACTGATCGCCGTACATTCCTTCAACTTCTGACAACCAGCGCCTTCTCCGCGACTTTTCCGGCCAGTATCGCTCGTGCATTGGAGATTCCCGCGCATCATCGCACCGGAACTATCGATGACGTCGAACATATCGTCATCATCATGCAGGAAAACCGTTCGTTCGATCACTACTTCGGCACGCTGCGGGGCGTACGCGGGTTTGGTGATCCGCGGCCGGTCAAACTTCCTTCGGGAAAGCCGGTGTGGTATCAACCGGACGGCGCCGGTCACGTCTTGCCGTTCCATCCCGGCGCGCCCAATCTCGGGCTCCAGTTCCTGCAGGATCTCGCGCACGACTGGACGACGACGCATGCGGCCTGGAACGACGGGAAATACGACCAGTGGGTGCCCAGCAAAGGCACTACCACGATGGCTCATCTCACCCGGAGCGATATTCCGTTCCACTACGCGCTCGCCGATGCCTTCACCATTTGCGACGCCTACCATTGTTCTTTGCTGGGAGCAACCGATCCCAACAGATACCACATGTGGACAGGCTGGGTCGGCAACGACGGATTAGGAGGCGGCCCCGTAGTCGATAACGCCGAGGCCGGCTACGGATGGTCGACCTACCCGGAACTCTTGCAGGATGCGGGCGTCTCCTGGAAGATCTATCAGGACAGCGGCGTGGGGCTCGATGCAACCGGGTTCTGGGGTTGGACTGACGACTCCTATATCGGGAACTATGGAGATAACTCGCTTCTCTACTTCCATCAATATCAGAACGCGGAGCCTGGCAGTCCCCTCTATGAAAAAGCCAGAACGGGAACTAACATTTCGGCTAAGGGAACGCTGTTCGATATTTTCTCGAAAGACGTTCTGCGCGACAAATTGCCGCAGGTTTCCTGGATAGTGGCGCCCGAGGCTTACACGGAGCATCCGAACTGGCCCGCTAACTATGGCGCCTGGTATATCTCGCAAATACTCGATGCGCTGACCGCCAATCCCGATGTTTGGAGCAAGACCGCAGTTTTCCTGATGTACGACGAAAACGACGGCTTCTTCGATCACATGGTGCCGCCGACGCCTCCACAAACCCCGGCACAGGGCATATCGACTGTCGAGACGACCAACGAGATCTATCCAGGAACTTCTGAATATCCCACCGGCCCATACGGCTTGGGCATGCGGGTTCCGATGATCGTCATCTCGCCCTGGAGCCGGGGCGGGTGGGTGAACTCGGAGGTATTCGATCACACCTCGCTGATTCAATTTATCGAGAAGCGATTCGGCCGCGACTACCCGGGCTTACGATCGCCGAACATCACACCTTGGCGCCGAGCGGTAACGGGGGATCTCACATCCGCTTTCGATTTTGAGACGTCCCATCACGGTATGGTTGCGTTGCCGGGCACCGTTGCTTACATCCCGCCCGACAACAACAAGCATCCGGACTATGTACCGGTTCCGCCTGCCGAACAGGCTTTGCCGGTTCAGGAAAGCGGGAGCCGGCCTGCCCGTCCTCTGCCATACGAATTGAACGCCTTCGCAAAAGTCAACGGCTCTAATGGCTCCGTCGCCATTCACTTCGACAATACCGGCAAAGCTGCGGCAGTCTTTCACGTGCGCTCCGGCAACAGTCAAGAAGGTCCCTGGAGCTACACGGTGGACCACCATACCCAGCTCTCCGGCAAATGGAATTTCAGAGGATATGGTCAGACCGAATACGACCTCTCCGTGTACGGGCCGAACGGCTTCCTGCGCTCCTTCAAAGGCGGCGTGGAAGGCGGCGATCGGGCCAATCTTGAGATCAAAAGTCAGTACGATATCGGACGCGTGGGTATCACGCTGGACATCCATAACCGCGGCACGGCGGCCGCTCATTTGCACATCCGGAACACGTACAACGACGACGTGATCACGTATGTCCTACGGCCTAGTGAAAATCTCGTCAAGACTTGGCGCTTGGAAGGTTCCTTCGGCTGGTACGATTTCAAAATCAAGGTGCATTCCGATGCGGGCTTTGAGCAGCGCATTGCCGGCCATGTCGAGACCGGCCGGGACAGCATGAGCGATCCGGCCATTGGAGACACGAAGAGCGGCGAAGAATAAACGTCGTCAGTGCGCGGTGGCGCCGTTCGCAATATCCGGCAGAAAATAAAACACCATTGCCAGGATCAGATAGACCGCCAGAAGTAAAACTCCCTCCAGCCAGTTGCTTTCGCCATCGGAGGCAATCTGGCTGGTGATCAGGACCGACAGAAAAACAGCGAGCACCTCGGCCGGAGTAAACACCAGGTCCATGGACGCGGGACCGATAAAGTGACTCAAGATCACGAGCACCGGCGCAACAAAAAGCGCGATTTGCAAGCTGCTGCCGACCGCGATTCCCATCGATAGCTCCATTCTGTTCTTGAGAGCCATCAGCACCGCTGTGCTATGTTCGGCCGCGTTGCCGATGACCGCCACGACAATCACGCCGACGAAGACGCGGGTCATGCCAAAAGCTGCGGCAGCCTCTTGCACGGAACCGACCAGGATCTCACTGACCCACGCGATCAACGCGGTCGCGCCCACCAGCACGGCTACGGAATTCCGTAGACTCCAGCCATTCTCCAGAGTCTCTGGCACGTCGCCGCCTTCTCCCGCAAATAGCTGTTTGTGCGTGTGCAGAGAGAACAGCAGGTGTGCGGCGTAAGTGAACAGCAGTAAGATCGAGATTTCCAGGCTGAGGTCACTTTCGCGTACGCGGCCGCCCGGACCTGAAAGGAAATGGAAAGCCGCCGGCATAATCAAACCGATGGCTGCGAGCAGCAAAAGTGTGGACTGCGCCCGTGCTGCCGTAGCGTTAAATTTCTGCCCCTTGTGCTTGATTCCGCCCGCCAGAACCGCCGCGCCCAGAACGAGAAGAATGTTGCCGATGATGGAACCGGTCAGCGATGCCTTCACGACTGGATAGAGGCCCTGCTTGAGCGCCACGATGGCTATGATCAGCTCCGCGGCATTGCCAAACGTCGCGTTTAACAATCCGCCCACGCCTTCACCGGTGTGGTGGGAAAGCTGCTCCGTGGCGCGGCCGAGCCATCCGGCCAGTGGCACGATCGCCAGACAGGCCGTGACAAATATAAAGGAGTGCGCCGCGGGCATCAGCAGTTCCAGCCCGATCGCGATGGGAACAAAAATGAGCAGCCAATTCAGCACTGGAAACCAAGTATTTCATAGGAGAGTCAAAATGCCGCTTCACGCGATGTATGGATGCGCAGGGTCCCCCATTCGCGTAGTTCCGTCCGGCGCTCGGGATCGCCGGCAAACCACTCTTCATGGTGAAAGTGTCCGAAGTTGCCTGCGCCTTTTTCGGGAGTGTCGAGGTCACCCAGTGCAATGTTGAGTCCCATGTCCCGGTCGCCCATGGCAGTCGAGTAGAACTTGCCGCGTTCCACTTCGAGGCAGGGATCGAACTTGACTGCCCATTCGATAACATAGCCCTTGCCCGATGGCTTGCGGCGCACCGCTGCCTGCTGCGCGCCGCTTTCGATCCAGCGCCGGTAATTATTCCAGGCGTTTGAATTCGTTCGCGGCTCTCCCTCCAGTAGTCCGCCTTTACCCACGCCTCCCAGGCGCGATTTCGTGAGATTGCAGACCATCTGCCAGGATGCGCCGCTCCCAGCCGCTCCTTCGTGTCCGATCCATTTGTTGGTCGCATTGATCAGCAGCTCCATCTCATCGCCGAACCAGGGAAATCCTTCGCGCGTCAATTCGTGCGCCTTCGGATTTTCGGGCGGCAGCCAGCGGGGCGTATCGATTCCGTAGTGGAGGTCATCGGTAACGTCGAAGGCGAAATAGAGACGCTTGCCATCGTGCTTCACGTAGCCGGTGAGGGCGAGATCCTGCGGATCGGTGGTCGGCGTGAAGGTGTGAGTCCAGTCAAGGACGCCGGAAAAACGCGCCGCGTCGTCCCATTCACCCCGGGAGAGGACACCGTCGAGCACGGGTGTAGTGCCAGGCCAGGCATCGAGAGTACGCGACTGTCCTTGAAGAAGGGCGGCGGCAGACAGGATGAAGATTAATAGGCGGATTGACATTGGCTTTCACAGATGAGCGCATGTCATAAATAACTGCGCCACCAGTCCCTCCGGCGCTCCTTCACGCGCGCAAACCACAAACATCACCCCGTACATCACCGCAACCACGGCAATCCAGATGCCGTACACGACCCAAAGGTCATAACCATAGCCGGCCGGAAACTTACCGCCGAGAGACGGCAGCGGGCCGAACAGAAACGCCGCGTTGCCATACCGGATCAGCGCAAGCAGAATAGCCAGGGCGTGAATAACGAACAGGTGCAGCAGAAAGTAGAATAGCGGCACCCGCCCGAACACCACCAGCGGATTCGTCTTCGACAACGTGAACCGGTCGAGCCATGCCAGCAGCAAAATCGCCGGCCCAAGCGTCATCAGCAGAAAATCGAGTGACGGCGGATACTTCGTGCACCTCAGAAACGAAAGCACGGTCATCCCGGGAACAGCTTGCGACCAGCGCTGCGGATCGCCGTAGACGTTAATGCCGCGGATGAGGAGAAACGCGATCGTCAGACTCAGCCCGATCCGCAGCAGGATGCGCCTCCGCTCCGGCCCCTCCAAAGTCACAATGGATCCAAAGCAGAAGCCCGCCGCCATCACGAACATCCATGGAACTAGCGGATAAGCCGCCAGCACTGGCACGGTCCCCACGGAAAAAAATACCGGGCTGATGCAGAATATTCCAAACCCACGCGCCGCCCCCGAACCGTGACGCCTGAACCGGATCGGCAAGATTGTGCAAAGCGATGATCGCAATGCTGAGAACCGCGAGCACGCGAACCGGCAAGTGCACCAGAAAACCCAGCGCGATCATCGACCAGCCGAGCGCCCACAAAATCGAGAGCAGCACAACGCCGTTGAACAAATCGAAGTTCATCGCCAGCCGGAGCACACTCAATTCCAGGAACACCAGCCATAGGCCGCGCGTCCACAGAAAGCGTGACAGCTGACCTCTCGTCCGGCCGCCCCGCAGCCACAGAAAAGCTCCCGCTCCCGCGGTGAAAACGAATACTGGCGCGCAAATATGCGTAATCCATCGCGTGAAGAATAAGAGGGCGCTGGTCCGCGTCAGATCGTCGGGTTGAAATCGCATGGCCTCCGCGTGAAAAAAATCGCGCACATGATCGAGCGCCATGAGGATCATCACGCATCCGCGCAGCGCATCAACTGACTGCACCCGGGGTTGGGAAGGCATTCATGAATTCTACTGCCTGCCCGGGCGGCGACTTGCCGGCGAATTTAGCTCACGCCAACTCCGGACTGAACTTCATGCAGCCGGCGTTCCAGAAATCGCCGCTCGCTGTCATTATTGACTAACGCAAGCGCTAGCCGGTAGCTTTTCGCGGCTTCCTCCAACGAGCCCAGGCGTCGCAACAGATCGGCGCGCGCGGAGTGCAGAAGGCAGTAGCCGTCCAGGTCGCCCGTCGCGGCCAGCGCGTCCACCAACTCAAGCGCCGGTTCACCACCATGGACCATTGCCACCGCAACCGCCCGGTTCAGCGCAACAATCGGAGAAGGCTGCAGCCGCTCAAGAAGATTGTAAAGCCCAAGAATCTGCAGCCAGTCCGTATCCTCCGCCCGCGCCGCCTGGCAATGCAGGGCTGCAATGGCCGCCTGTAGCGCATACGGACCCGGGCTGCCGCGAAGCGCTTCCTCTACCAGCGGCAGCGCTTCCTCGATCTGCGCTCGATCCCAACGGCCGCGGTCTTGTTCGTCAAGCAGAACCAGGTCGCCGTGCTCATCAATGCGAGCCTGGCGTCGCGCGTCGTGAAGCAGCATGAGCGCCAGCAACGCCGTTGCTTCCGGAGGCGTCGGAACCATCAGCGTCCGCAGCAGCCGTCCCAGGCAGATCGCCTCCGCGCACAGGTCAGTCCTGACCAGCGGTTCACCGCTGGTGGCGGCATAACCCTCATTGAAGACGAGATAGATGACGGTCAACACCGCCTCCAGGCGCTCAGGCATCTCGTTCACGCCGGGCACCTGGTAGGGAATGCGCGCGTCGTGGATTTTACGCTTGACCCGCACAAGCCGCTGCGCCATAGTCGTCGGCGACACAAGAAATGCGCGCGCGATCTGTTCCGTTTCGAGGCCGCCCAGGGTTCGCAGAGTCAGCGCGACCTGCGCCTCGGGTGCAAGTGCCGGATGGCAGCAGGTGAAGATCAACTGCAGCCGGTCGTCCGGGATCGGCGTCGCATCGTAGTCGGGCTCTTCAGCGGCCTCGGTCAACCCGGACACCGCTATGGATTGGACCGCTTCGGACAGCCGCGTTTTCCGCCGTACCCGGTCAATGGCCTTGTGCCTGGCCGTCTGGATGATCCACGCGCGCGGGGAGTCCGGGATTCCCGCGCTGCGCCACTGATCCACGGCGGCCGTAAATGCTTCTTGCGCCGCTTCTTCGGCGATTTCGAAGTCGTTGAACAGCCGAATAAGGGTCGCTAAAATCCGGCCCCAATCGGAGCGGTAAACCTCCTCGACAGCCTGGTCGGTTCCCCGGTACATACCCTTATAAGAAATTATCCGACAGCGTGTCGATTCGAACATTCGCCGTTCGACTCACTTATGGAGGATGACATGACAGAAAACAAAGAAATGACCAATCTGAAGAATGCCGTGGTCTCAAGAGAAGAGTGGCTCGTGGCGCGCAAGCAATTGCTGGCTAAGGAAAAGGATCTCACCCACGCGCGCGATGCCGTGAGCGCTCAGCGCCGTCAACTGCCGTGGGTCAAGGTCCAGAAGGAGTACGTTTTTGATACACCGGAAGGCACGAGGACCCTCCCCAGCCTGTTCGACGGACGGAGCCAGTTAGTCATCAAACACTTCATGCTCGGTCCAGGGTGGAAGGAAGGCTGCGTGGGCTGTTCCTTCGAAGTCGATCATATCGAAGGCGCTCTGGTTCATCTGGAGCACCATGACGTGACCTACGTTGCCGTATCGCGAGCGCCGCTCGCTGAGATAGAAGCATTTAAGAAACGCATGGGATGGCGCTTCAAATGGGTATCTTCGTACGGCGGCGATTTCAACTACGACTATCATGTGTCGTTCAAACCGGAGGAAGTCGCGAGCGGCAAGGTCTATTACAACTACGGCGTGACGGACCCGCAGATCGAGGAACTTTCCGGCCACAGCGTGTTCTACAAGGATGAGAATGGCTCCCTCTTCCACACCTATTCCGCCTACGGACGTGGGACCGAGGAGTTCCTTGGCACATACATGGTCCTGGACCTCACGCCGAAAGGCCGCAACGAAACCGGTCCCAACCACAGCCTGACGGACTGGGTGCGGCACCACGACAGATATGAATCCGGCGGCTTTGTCGACCGGACCGGAAGATATGTCGCGCCTGAAAACTCGGGCTCGTGTTGCCATTCGTCAGAGAGCCGCTAGATCGCATGAGGAGGAAACCAATGAGCACCAGCCTGTCCCTGCAAACTCGAGTAGAAAACATCGCCGAAATCGAGAGTCTTCGCCGCAGCGCCCGCATCGTACACCACATCGTCCGGATAAATGTCGAGGGCTTAACCCAAGCCGAAAGCCTCGTCCAGCCCCGGCCCGCGGGAAACTGTCTGAACTGGGTGGTGGGCCATCTGCTGTGCGTGTATGAGAACGTACTGCAGATGGTGGGCCAAACACCCGTAATGCACCAGGATGCATTAAAGCGTTACGATCGTGGCAGCCCTCCGATTCAGGATCCGATTGAAGCCATGGAGCTTTCTAAACTGATGGCCGCCTGGGATGAGTCCTCGCAGCGTATCGATGCGGGACTCGCGCGCCTCACTTCCCAGACTTTGGACGCGCCCGCGCCGTTTTCCCCCACGGATGATCCGAACGAAACCGTCCGCTCTCTGTTAACTACCATCTTCTTTCATCAGGCCTACCATGCCGGCCAGACCGGTATCCTCCGGAGGATGGCCGGCAAGGAAGGCGCAATGCGTTAGATGCCGTGTCGATCCGGCCATTCCTGATACGACTTACTAATGGAGATACAAACATGCAATACATGTTGCTGATTTACCTTGACGAGCAAGCCTTAAGCGAAACCGAACGCAACCATTGTTACGAGGAGTCGGCGCAGCTCGCGCACGATCTCGACGCGAGCGGACACTACCTGGCCACGGCGCCGCTCCACCCGACCTCTACCGCGACCAGCGTTCGCGTGCGCGACGGCAAGCGCTTTCTAACCGACGGTCCCTTTGCCGAAACCCGCGAGCAACTCGGCGGCTACTTTCTGGTAGACGCCAAAGATCTCGATGAGGCCCTTCGCATTGCCGCGCGGATTCCAGGAGCACGCGCCGGCACCGTGGAGGTCCGCCCCGTCGTGGAACTAACAGGACTGCCGCCAGCCCGCTCCGCGCGCGAACTGCATTCCAAGATCTAGGAGCATGAACATGGAGACGACATCGAAAAAAAGCACGCTCAAACGAACCACCTGGGCAATTAGGGTACTAACCGCATTGGTCATCCTGCTTTTTGCAATGAGCGGGATTATGAAACTGGCCCACGGTCCGGACGTTGTTCAGGGCTTTACCCGCATTGGAATCCCGGAAGCGGCCATCCTGCCGCTAGGCCTTCTCGAACTGTCGTGCCTGGCCATTTACCTCATTCCGCGCACCGCTGTTCTCGGGACTCTCCTTCTCACTGGCTATCTGGGCGGAGCCGTCCTGGCGAATATTGCGAGTCGAGGTGATTTCATCCACGTTCTCGTGGTGGGGTTGCTTGTCTGGGCGGGCGCGTGGCTTCGGGTCCCGGAACTCCGCAGTTTGATTCCCATACGGTATCAGGCAACTGACGCCGATGCACAAGCCGAGCTGCCGGCCGCTTCGGAGTTAGCATGATGGCGCTCACATGCAACGCGATCGAGGGCCGTGAAATCCGGACGCTCATGGACGCTCGGGCAAAGGCGGTCCGCGCCAGGGACGTTGACGCATCCGTGGCCGGGTACGCGCCGGATCTCCTCTTGTTCGATGTCGTCAATCCCTTGCAATATCTCGGACGGGATAACGCTCGAAAGCGCGCCGCGGAATGGTTCGCCTCGTTCGAAGGTCCGGTAGGCTATGAGGTGCGCGATCTGACGATCGATGCCGGTGAGGACACCGCCTTCAGCCATAGCCTCAACCGGGTTATCGCAACCACCAGGGATGGAATGAAGCTCGACATGTGGTGGCGGTCAACCGTTTGCTATCGCAAGTTCGACGGCAAGTGGCACGTGACGCACGAGCATAACTCTGTGCCTTTTGATGTGACCAGCGGCAAAGCGGCGCTCGATCTGAAACCGTAGTAGCCTGCGCCGCCGGCGCTCCCAGCCGGATCTGTCCAATCTCGCCGATATAAACCAGTCAGTGATATAGCCATTCCTGACAATTCGGAGGGTCGACTCGCGCCGCCTTACCTGTCCCGCCTGAAAGATCATTGGCCACTCCCTCTGCTATTCAGTTGTGTTGGATCTGAGATCGTAGGAGAAGGATGTCTTGTGGCCGCCTTTCGCTTATCTCCGCCCTGCTTTTGTTCGCCGCTTTGGACGCGCGCTCGCAGGTCCCAGAAACTTCCATCGACAACTTTGACGCTGCGAAAAAGCTTCGGCATTGGAGTTTTTCGAATGGCGCGGAGTTTCCAGGCGCGAGCGGTTCGCTCTCTCTTGGACCCGGACATGCCGGGCGCGGAGCCGCTCTCGCATATCGCTTCAAATGCCTTAATCCGATGCACTGCGGGCAATACGTGGCCGCAACCTGGAAAGCGCCGTCACCCATTGACGTCGATCCAGGCGCGTCCCTGTCTCTGTGGGCGCGTTTCTCGCCGGACCTCCGCCTCACGGTTCGAGTTGTGGATCAGACCGGCCAGACGCTGCAGTTTCACGCGAATGCGTTTGCGCTGGAGCATTTGGCCCCGGGCGAATGGCAGCCAGTCGTTATTCCTGTCACAGGCCACGCTCCAGAGCACTGGGGCGGAGCCGGTACTGGACAGTTGCAAGGCCGCATGGTCGAAATAGCCATTCTGGCGGACTCACGCTATATACATCCGGCGCAAGGGCGAATGGAGTTTGACGACGTACAACTGTCCAAGCCGGTGGATGCCGCTTTCCGTCTCAATCGGGCAGCGGCAACAATAACTGCACCAAGAGGCGCGGACGAATTACGGTCTCGATTAGGTGTCGATATCCATTTCCTGAAGGATAATCGCACCTTGGATCTGGCAAGAGACGCGGGCTTCAGCTTTGTGCGCATGGATCTGCCTTGGGCAAAGCTGGAAAAGCAGCACGAGTTCGATTTCGCTCCCTTCGACGAATTGATGGCTTCGCTCGAAGCGCGCAATATGGGCGTGCTTTGGCTGCTTGCCTACGGACATCCCGAGCACGGCGGAAAATCGCCGCAGTCGGAGCAGGATGTCGCGGCCTATTCTCGCTACGCCGCTGCGGTCGTTTCTCATTTCCGCGGCCACAACGCCCGTTTTGAAATTTGGAACGAGCCCAATGGGAAGCAGTATCTTGCAAATCCCGCCATCTATCCCGGCCTGCTGCGTGCGGCTCTCGATGCGATCCGCCGCCAGGATCCAGGCGCCGTAGTCAGCACCGGCGGAACCTCGGGATTCGATTTTCCGTTCCTCGTCCCCCTGCTGGAGTCGGGTTCGGCTCTAAAGGCAAGCGCCATCGCCGTGCATCCCTATCGCGATGCGGGACCCGAAACTTTGCCGGCCGATCTATTGCTGTTGCGCGCTCTCATTCAGCGCACGGCACAGCCGGATACGCCTGTCTGGCATACGGAATGGGGTTATTCCTCCTACGGCGCCCGTTACGGCCTTGCCCTGAAACGCCAGGCGGTCCTCGCGGCGCGCGAATGCCTCACGGTATGGACCCTCGGAATCCCGGCCGCCGTGTTTTACGATCTGCGCGACGACGGCTCGGATCACTTAAACAGAGAGCATAATTTCGGCCTTCTCAATCAGGACAACAGCGGCAAGCCGGCAATGAAGGCGATAAGCCTGCTCACAGGCATCGCGCGCAATCACAAGTATTCCGGCTTGGTTCGCAACGTGCCGGATGGCGTGCATGCTTTACGGCTCGATGGCGCGGAGGACATCGTGTT
>DATHIZ010000211.1:0-3596 GCA_035316385.1 Bryobacteraceae bacterium
TAATCCGTTTGGCCATGCGCAAGATCCTGCAGGAGCCGATGCTGGTTGCTCCCGTACAGTGCACCCACCGGCCATGGTCCCAATAGTCCAACGCGAACGCGTCGACGCGCTGACCGAGCCGGATATTCTCCCGGACTCGAACCAAATTGAACGACACCGGACGCATAAAATCCAGCGTGACCTCGGGATTGGTGACGCCATCGTCGGTGGCCCAGTAAGTTTCGTGATTGCCGTCCGTTAATTTATTCGCGGCATAGGACGGATCTTTCCCACGCACGTTCGAGGCTTTCACTTTGGCGGACTTTGCCAGATTCGTCGCGAAGGCTGCCGTCATCAGTTTGCCGAATCCCTGGAGAGCGGCGGCATCCGCCTCATGAATGAGGCCGCGCCGGTCAGGTGGAACGTTCAGCAAGAGACTTGCGCCGCGTCCGGCGGAAACGCAATAGAGATCGAATAAATCGCGGGGCGTCTTCACCTTCGTGTTCTCGGCAGCGTGCCAGAACCAACCCGGGCGAATGGAAACGTCACACTCAGCAGGCATCCAATATTGACCGTTGCGCGTGCCGCGGTTCGATTCCTTTTCAATGACGTCCCCCGGAACGGCTAGGCCGCCGCTTTGGGAAACCGGAGTGAACGTGTGCCAGCAGGTCTCGCCCGCAATGCCTTTTTCGTTGCCAACCCAGCGAACGCCAGGGCCGACATCACTGAAGAGCACCGCGCCGGGTTGCAACTGGCGCTCTAAATTCCAGGTATTTGCCCAATCGTAATAGCGTGCCTTATCAATCGTGCGGGTTTCGCGCGCACCGCCGTAGTACCCGGCGCCTCCGTTCGCGCCGTCGTGCCAAATTTCAAAGAGCTCGCCGTAGCCGGTAAGCAGTTCGCGCAGTTGCTCGCGATAGATGCCGATGTATTGCGGCGTGCCGTAAGTTGCCTGGTTGCGGTCCCAGGGCGAAAGATAGACGCCGAACTTCAGGCCTTGGCGCCGGGCGGCTTCAGACAGTTCCTTAACGATGTCGCCTCTCCCGTTCCGGTACGGACTGAAGAGGATACAGTGATCGGTGGTCTCCGTAGGCCATAGACAGAAGCCGTCATGATGTTTGCAGGTGAGGATGACGCCTTGGCTGCCGGCGGATTTGAGGACCTCGCAGATGGCGTCGGCATCGAAGGCGGTCGGATTGAAGAGGGCAGGATTCTCATCGCCGTTACCCCATTCACGATCGGTAAAGGTGTTGACAGTAAAATGCAGGAAATTATAGAATTCAAGCCTGCTCCATTGGACTTGCGCCTCAGAGGGAAGCGCTCCATGGGCCAACGGGGGCGGTGCATGGCGTAAGGCGAAAGCAGAACCCGCGGCTGCCAGCGGCGCTGAGAGGATGAGCGATCGGCGGGTGGTCATTCGATCGGCTACTAACTACTTCTGATAGCCAGTGAGTATGGCGCTCATGCCGTGGATGATAGCACCTGCTGGTGAGCACACCCAGGAAGCTTAGCGCCTTACCCAAGCAGATGGGAGTCTGAAGGGCAAATACCGTTATGTCCGATAACAGATATTATGTCAACTTACAGGCGGGAGCAAAAAAGGCCGTTTCAGTTCCTGTCCGAGCAAACTGAAACGGCTGAGGGAAAACTCTGAAAAGCTAGCGGCCGCGGTGGCCACCACTTCCACCGCTGCTATGTGATCCGCCGCCACCGCGCGATCCGCCACCGCCTCCGCCCCCGTGAAATTGTGGAGTGCTGTAGTGTTGCTGCGCCGGCGCATTGTAGTGCTGTGACTGTGGTGCGCCGCCATAACGCGGCTGAGATGCGGGCGCGTTGTAGCGCGGCGAACTCTGCCCGGTATAGCCTTGGCGTTGGCCATAGCCGCCGCCTTGGCCTTGATACCGATAGCTTGGACTTGGATTATTTCCGCGATAGCTCGGCGCACGGGACTGGGGCTGACCGAACGTGTGCCAACCGCTTCGATCCGCGCCGGAGAAATTTTGCCGCGTGGCGCCCGAGTTACCGGGCGATCCAAAGCGTTGCCAGCCACCGCCCCCGGTTGGTGAGCCACTCCGGATCCCGCCTGCGCCGTTGCCGGTACGACTCCCGCCCCGACCGGCCATTTCTCGGCTGAAGAACTGCCGGTTTGTCCCTGCCGAAAGCCGGGGGTTGGCCGCCGCCGACCGGCTCGAAAAGCGATAGGCCCCTTGCCCCGGCGAGACCGGAAGTTGCCCCCGGAATACGCTGGCGCCGGCCAGTTGGCCGTGTGTTGCCGGACGGAAGCGCTGATTCGGTCCGCCGAAGCCGTCTAAACTAGCCGTCATGGCTCCGCCCCGAAAACCAGCGTTACGATAGAGACCGCCGAAGCCGACGCCACGGTTGAACCCGTAGCCGCCGTAGCCGAAACCACCACGGTCGTGTCCGCGGCCCCACCAGGAAAAGCCAACTTCGAACGGCGCAAGCGCTGCCCAGCCAAGACCCCCGCGTCCGAAACCAAAGAAGCCGACCAGCGCCGGACTCCAGAAATACGCGCCCGCGCGCGCACCCGGCCACCAGCACCACCGCCCGCTATTCATAAACCAGCGCCCGTAGTGATAAGGAGCCCAACCCCAAGGCGCATTGTCTATCCAGGTCCAACCGTAGTAGTTTGCGTACACCCAATGCCCGTCACTATAGGGCGACCAATCCGACGATACCGCTTGAGGTGTCCACACTTGTCCGTATTGGGAAGGAACCCAGGCACCGTTTGCATCCAGATCCTGCGCTCCGCCTATGTCCGGGCTCACGTAGCCATAACTTTGAGAGGAAAGGAGTTCGTTATCTCGCGTCGCGCTCCAATCATCGAGTTGGTCTCGTGCAATTTCGTACCCGGCTTGAAACTCCGGATTTGCGGCGTCGCCGCGGATGAGCAGACTTTGCCCGGCGTCCACCCGCTGCGACCCACTCGGCCCATACATCTCCAGCCGCCCGGAGCGCACAGTCACTTGCGAGGTTCCGTTATCGA
The DNA here is from genome assembly GCA_035316385.1 of Bryobacteraceae bacterium. GTDB lineage: Bacteria > Acidobacteriota > Terriglobia > Bryobacterales > Bryobacteraceae > Bog-105. The sequence goes on from DATHIZ010000211.1 coordinate 2,984, forward strand.
AGACGGAAACCCGGTATTCGCCCTGCCCTAAAGGCCGGAGCGTCACGCTCGGTGTATCTATTTCGACATCCGCATTCGTATCGTGAGTAACGCGCAAAATGATGGTTCCGATGCCAAGCTGTGCCTGATAACGGCGGTATTGCAGGTCGGCGAAACCAAGCTCCGTATTTGGCCCCAATCGAATGAAATTGGCCGCGTCCAGTTGAACTTCCGCCCGTGAGCCCGGCGCGGTTTCCAGATGATCGTGGGTCATCAGCGGAGCATTTACCACTGCGGCATCCAGTTGCCCGTTGTCAGCGCGTTTTACATTTACGTCGCCTTGCGCGATACTGACGCGCGCTACACCGTGCCGCCGGTCTTCCGGATCGTTCAGATCGCCTTGCGCACCGGGTTGGCCGCCCCCGGCGGGTTGCATACCGGTTGGCGGTGCGCCCTGTGGAACGCTGGGCGGAACACTGGAAGGATATTGCTGCTGCGATTGCGGATAACCCGGCGGATTACCAGGATAGGTGCTGAACTGCGCGAAACCGGTGGAGGCCACCGAGATCGCCAGACACGTCCTAAATAGCGTTGAAATGAGACCGCAGCGCATATGTCTCTTGCCACGCTACTC
>DATHIZ010000212.1:0-16853 GCA_035316385.1 Bryobacteraceae bacterium
CAAATGGCCAACCGCTCTCCGACACCGAGCGTCTGACCGGCTTCGGAGACTTCCTCCGGCGAACTAGCCTGGACGAGTTACCCGAACTGTGGAATGTTCTGACTGGCGACATGAGCCTGATTGGGCCGCGGCCTCTGCTGCCGGAGTACCTGCCTCGCTATAGCGAGTTTCAGAAGCGGCGTCATAATGTGAAGTCCGGTATTACGGGGTGGGCGCAGGTGAACGGACGAAATGGCTTGAGCTGGGAAGAAAAATTCCGGCTGGATGTCTGGTATGTGGATAACTGGTCTCTTCTCCTGGATCTGAAAATTCTCTGGAGAACGCTGGCGACCGTCTGGACAGGCGATGGGATTGCGGAAGAGGGTCAGGTCAGTATGTCGAAGTTCATGGGCAGCGCGCCGGGAGCGAGTAAGTGAGCCTTCGCCCGCTGGTCATCTGGGGTTGCGGTGGGCACGCAAAGGTGGTTGCGGATGTCGCCCAATCCGCTGGTTTCGAAATTCGCTGCTTCGTGGACGATTTCGCCCGGGAGGGGACGCAATTGTTTGGTCATGATGTGGTCAGGCCGCGCTCATTCCGAGTTGCGGGAGAGGAAGTTACATTCCTCGTCGCAATAGGGAACAACGAAGTCCGCGAGCAGTGCTTCGAGATCGGCCTTACAAGAGGATGGAAGCCGGCGACCGTGATTCATCCTTCGGCGATCATTTCGGTGCATTCAGCAATTGGCAGCGGATGCGTTGTGATGCCCCGTGTTGTCGTGAACGCCGCCAGTACTGTCGGGCGGAACTGCATCCTCAACACAGGTGCTGTCGTCGAGCATGACTGCAAAATTCAGGATCACGTTCACATATCGCCATCTGCAACTCTGGCAGGTGATGTTGTGGTTGAGGCTTTCGCGCATATCGGAATAGGCGCCTCGGTGCTGCCGGGTGGCCGCATTGGCCGGAGTGCAATAGTTGGGGCCGGATCGGTCGTGACCGGGTTAGTCGAAAGGAATCGTACTGTAGTCGGCGTGCCCGCACGGGTGCTGGTGAGAAACAACGAAAACTCTTGCGATGCTGAATAAGAGAGTCCTTCTTTCCGTCCCCCACATGAGCGGTCAAGAGCAACAATTCATCAACGAGGCGTTCGCCAGCAACTGGCTCTCCACTGTCGGGCCCAATGTCACCGAATTCGAGAAGGAGTTCGGAGCCAAACTAGGCCTGGCAGCGCTCGCGCTGGGAAGCGGAACAGCAGCTATTCATCTCGGCTTGAGAGCCCTCGGCGTGGCAGCGGGGGACACCGTTTTCTGCTCGGATCTGACCTTCGTCGCCAGCGCGAATCCCATCGTCTATCTGGGGGCCAGGCCGGTCTTCATCGACAGCGAAGCGAAAAGCTGGAACATGGATCCGCTCCTTCTCGCGGAAGCATTGGAGGAGGCGGCTCGACGTAATCAACTTCCCAAAGCTGTCGTAGTGGTTCACCTCTTTGGACAGTGTGCCGACATGGACCCGATTGCGGAAGCCTGCGCACGATACGGCGTGCCGATTCTCGAAGATGCCGCGGAGGCGCTAGGCGCGTCTTACCAGGGGCGTCCCGCGGGAACTCTTGGGGATGTCGCGGCGTTTTCGTTCAACGGCAACAAGATCATCACGACGGCCGGGGGCGGGATGCTTGTTTCCAGCGATGCCGAAATCATTCGAAAGGCGCAATTCTGGTCGAGTCAGGCGCGCGATCCGGGAGTTGCATACCATCATTCCGAAATAGGCTACAACTACCGGATGAGCAATGTGCTTGCCGGTATTGGCCGGGGCCAACTTCGAGTGCTTGACGCGCGCGTTCGCCAGCGCCGTGAAGCTGCGTTTCGGTACGCCGAAGCATTCGCAAACTTACCAGGAATCAAGTTCATGCCGCAAGCGGAGTATGGACTGCATACGAATTGGCTCAGTTGCTTTCTGATCGATGAAGGATCTTTTGGCTGTAGTCGCGACCAGCTAATGGAAGCGCTCGATGCGGCAAACATCGACTCGCGGCCGGTCTGGAAACCCATGCACATGCAACCGCTTTATGCCTCCGCCGAGCGCTACGATGCCGGCGTTGGACAAGATCTGTATCAACGCGGTATCTGCTTGCCAAGTTCGAGCAATCTCTCTTTGGAAGATCAGCATTACATCATCGACCAGGTTCACACAATACATGCCCGAGATTCTGTACTCCGTCTCGCCGGCCGAATTGGTTACAGCAAGTTAGTCAACAATTCTCCGGAAGTACCGTCCGTCCGTTAATCGCCAGTCTTTGCAGCTAGCGCCCTGTTCCCGCTCGTAGTATCTGTCTGGCGTTTGGACGCCGGGATTGCCGTCAAATTCGCCCGGCCCCGGGCGGCACTCTCCAGTCTTCTTGTTTGTGTCTCACCATGACATCCTTCCCGTGCACGATCACATCCACATCCACCGAGCTTAAACAGCGAATTACAGACAGAACCGCACGCGTAGCCGTGCTGGGCCTGGGCTATGTAGGCCTTCCGCTCGCGGTCGAATTCGCCAGTGCCGGCTTCGCTGTAACCGGCATCGATCCGCAATTGGAAAAAGTCTCAGCAATCAACGCGGGCCGCTGCTACATCAAAGACGTCTGCGGAGGGCACTTTCGGGAGCTTGTAGAAACGCGCCGCCTGCGGGCGACTACCGGCTTCGAGGGGATAAGCGATATGGACGTAGTCGTCATTTGCGTTCCCACGCCCCTGCGCAAAACCAAGGACCCGGATATCAGCTTCGTTGTCGCGGCAAGTGATGCGGTCGCGCAGCATCTCCATGCGGGAATGCTGGTGACGCTCGAATCGACCACTTACCCCGGAACCACGGACGAGCTTGTGCTGCCCAAACTCGAAAGTAGCGGCCTGAAAGTCGGTACGGACTTCTTTCTTTGTTTTTCACCCGAGCGCGTCGATCCCGGCAACACAAAATTTCACACCAGGAACATTCCCAAGGTGGTCGGCGGCACTACGCCGGCATGCACGGACATGGGAGCGCTGCTGTACCGGCAAGCGCTTGACACAGTGGTGCCCGTCAGTTCGACGCGCGTGGCGGAAATGGTGAAGCTGCTCGAGAACACGTTCCGCATGATCAATATCGGCATGGTGAATGAGCTGGCGGTGATGTGCGACCGCCTGAACGTGGACGTCTGGGAAATCATCGAGGCCGCGGCCACTAAGCCCTTTGGGTTTATGCCGTTTTACCCGGGTCCCGGCCTGGGCGGCCATTGCATCCCGATCGACCCTTTCTATCTCTCGTGGAAAACCAAAGAGGCCGGGCTTGAGCCACGCTTCATTGAACTCGCGGGCTACGTGAACAGCCGCATGCCGGAGTTTGTCGTGGGAAAGATCCAAAACGCCCTCAACGACGCCTCCAAGCCGGTTCGCGACTCCCACGTGCACGTCCTCGGAGCGGCCTATAAGCGCGATGTGGATGACATCCGGGAATCGCCGGCGCTGGATGTCATGATTGCCTTGCAGCGCCTGGGAGCCCGGGTTAGTTTCTCCGACCCCTATGTCCCGCGGCTTGAATTGAACGGCAAAGTGCTCGAAGCCCAGGCACTGCTCGCCTCGGTGAAGGCGGCCGATTGCGTGGTGATCCTTACCGACCATAGCGGCATCGACTATGCTTCCCTCGTCGAGCACTGCAGTTTGATCGTCGATACGCGCAATGCATTGAAGGGCCTCCGCTCAGACAAAATTGTTCGTCTGTAGATCCGGACGCCCTTCTCCCTCTTTAGAAGTCAAACGTTACACCCGCCGACGGCAGGATGGGGAACATTTGACTTAGCGAGATATACGCCTGCCTCGTAGCCCCACTGAACCCGTTATAACTATCAAACCGGTAATTGGAGTGGTTCAGCACATTGCTTACTTCAACAAACACCGTCATCTTGCCGCGTTTCAGCGTCTTGGACTTGTTTACTCGAATGTCCAGCCGCTGATACGCCGGGAGTCTGACTAAGTTCCGGTCCGCCGCCAGATAGTACCTGTCGCCGCGCTGGCTGAAAAAGCCTGGCACTGGGAAGCCGCTGCCCCAGGCGAATTTCGCGCTTACATTCACGCTTGGGCGCAGACGGTAGCTCACATAAGTGTTGATGGTATGGCGCTGATCCTGGTCAGCCAGAAAGCGGATTCCCGTCAGCGCGTCCTGCATCTCGCTCCGGCTGAAGGTATAAGAAGCCCAACCGGTCCAGCCGTTTGCGGTGCGCCGTTGAATAAAGACCTCAGCGCCTTTTGTCCTGCCGCTAAGCGAATTCAGGATAGGCGATCGATAAACGTCCGGGCTGACCCCGCCGCCGCCAATCAACCGTGCTTCCATCAGAGGCTGAAACAGCAGATTTCTGTCATTGCGCTGGAACGCTTCCACGCGGACACGCGTCTGCAGCCCGATCCGCTGTTCAAAAGCGGCCGTGTAGTGTTCCGCCGTGGCCGGTAGCAAACGCGTGTTGCCATTCGCGGCATAGAGCGAACTGATCTCCGCAAACTGCGCATAGCGGCCCCAGCCAAAAGAAAGTCTCCCTCTCGCCCACGGCGAGTACGCTATCGATGCCTGTGGAGAAAGAGCCGACTGGTGCTTGGCTGTCGATGTATCCCACCGCCCGCCAAACGAGGCCGAAAGCCCCTTGGCAAGCTGTGTGAACGACTGCTGCGCATATCCACCGGCGTACGCCGCATTCCCCGCATACTGGTTCGTCGCCACCGAGCTTGTCGGATTAAAGTAATAGTTGGCGATGCCCGATCCGTGCGCCGGACGCGCTACTCCACCGAATTGCAATTGTGCCGTGTCGCTCCAGGCCCACGTCGCATCGGATTTAGCTACCCACTCGCCGTAATATCCGTTTCCGAGCCGCTGCCCGAGGATATTGTCGTTGTCATACCGCTCTCTGGTGAAAGCCGCTCGAGTGTTTACCAGGAACGAGTGACTGGGCGTGAACTGCCAGCCAAAATGCGCGGTCGTGTAGTGATAACGAGCCGTCTCCGCGGCATTCAGGCCCAACATGCTCTTTGCCGCGCTGCGGTCTAGATTGGAACTCCCATCAATCAACTTTAGTGAAAAAGATTGGTTAGCCGTCAGTGAGTAGTTCAATTGCGTCTGTGTGTCCATAAACCCGAACGCCATGGACGGCATGTCTTGCGCCAGGTTCTTCAGGAAATACTGCAGATAGCTTTTGCGCGCGCTCACCAGCCAGGATCCCTTGTGATGTTTCCCAAACGGGCCTTCCGCCAGAACGCCCGCATCCGGCAGGCTCGCGTTTACCCGCATATGGATCCTGTCGGTGCTGCCTTCCCGCGTCTGAATTTGAATCACACCCGCCGTCCGGTTTTCAAATTGTGCCCCATAGCCTTCACTCTCCACGGACATGCTGCCCACCATATCGCCGTTGAAGACCGCGGTAGAGCCCGAGGGGCCGGTGCCTTGCACGGTATGAAAAGGCTGATGCAGCAGGATGCCATCCAGGTACAAACCCAACCGGTCGTAGGGAGCCCCGTGCAGGGAGAAACGGCTATCGAAATCGTCGTTCCCGGCGACTCCCGGCACGCTTTGCAGGGCGCGCATTGGATCGTCGGCCAGCACGCTCGCCAGATTCTTAGCCTCGCTCCCCGAAAGGGTGAATGCCGTCGGACCGGACCCTAACGCCAGGTCAAACGGGTCCGCATGCACTTCAACCGTATCTTTGTGCCGCGAGGCCTCGGGGCTGAGCGCCAGTTCGAAGCTCACCAGGTCGTTCGCTTTCAACTCAATCCGCTTTTCGAGTAACCGGTATCCTACGCTTGACACCAGCAGCCGGTAGTTCCCGGGTGCGATTCCACTTATATCGAAGTTGCCGCTCGCGTCTGTCTCGACCCGGACACCTGTTTCCGCCAGTTTTACCGTAACTCGCGCCAGAGCTTCGCCGCTCTGAGTGTCGTGAACGCTGCCGTGGACCTCTGCTCCCTGAGCCGGTGCGTTCTGCGCCGGTGCGCCCTGCGCCGGGATAGTCGACCAAAATAGAAGTAATAAGATTGCAGTCATGTGAACTCCTCCAACCTGAGTTGGTAGTTCACGATAGCTGCGTATCGCCTGTTGTTTCTATAGGATGGCCCGGCTTATGAGTACTCAAACCCGGAGCGGAAATGGTGCGCTGGGGGCTCGGCTCAAGCACCTGAGCCCTTACGCGCTAAGAAGGAAGCGCAGACGAGATTCCTTTGAGATGGACCACGTCCGCGCGATTTCTATCCGGTCCAGGCTTGATGAACCCCACTGTTGGTACGAGTACGGGGATGAAATCCCCGCTGCGCGCAAGCGTCAATTTGGCGCTTGGCAACCTGATGCTGAGACGCAGATCACAGTTGCGGGCTGCCTTACTCTATTGTGTGTCTTGGCCAGTTACAGACACGCCAGTGTTAGCCCTGTGACATCCGCTATGGCTGTCATGCGGAGGGTTGAATGTTTTGATTGACACGGAAAAAGTTGTTGGGGTCGTACTTCTTCTTAATCGCGGCCAGACGGTCGTAATTGTCGCGATAAGTGGCCTTGACACGGTCCTGCCCCTCTTCCATCATGAAGTTCACGTACGCGCCACCAGCCGAATAGGGATGCAGAGCTTCCCAATACTCTTTACACCAAGTCGTGATCTTTTCGCGGTTTGCGGGGTCGGCATCCACGCCTACGATCACCTCGGCGAACAGCGCCTCGCGGAAACTGTAGGCGGTATCGTTCTTCCCTACACGCTGCGCCGCGCCGTTGACGGGGTAGAGATGCATAGTGGAGAGCATGGTCGGTATCTTGGACCCATGTTTGACATGCTTTTCAATGGCTTCCTCGCTTAGTCCGGTGAAGTTGTCGGCGCGCCAGTACCATTGCAGGCCGGTGACAAACAGCGGATCGAAAATGCTCTGTACGGCCGGAAATGGCACAAGGCCGACGTGATCAAAGATGGGATTGCCCAGGGTGCGCATCGGCTTGAGAGATTCCTCCACCTCGCCAGCGGACCCGGTGCAGCACCACACCACGCCGCAAACCTTCTTATGATGCAGATGCTCCGGGAACATGGGAGCAGGCGGCACGATGAGAAATGCAAAAAAGCCGCTCACCTCCTCGGGCGCTTTGCTGATGAAGGTTCGATAAGCGCCGAGGACGCTCGCGGCCTCCTCGAGCTCCCAGAACGTCGGGCCGAAATGGACCATTTTGACCGGATGAAGCCGGAATTCGAAAGAAGTAACCACGCCGAAGTTCCCACCGCCGCCGCGTACTGCCCAAAAGAGATCGGCATTCTCTTCACTGTTCGCGGTTACGAAGCGCCCATCGGCCAAAATCATCTCTACCTCGAGAAGGTTGTCGATCGTAAGACCGAACTTACGAGTCAGATAGCCGATGCCGCCGCCGAGAGTAAGCCCGGCGACTCCGGTGCTGGAGATGAAGCCGCTGGGTGTGGCCATGCCGAAAGCGTGAGTCGCATGATCCACGTCGCCCCAGACGCACCCAGCCTCGACGCGAACAGTTGCCTGCGCGGGTTCCACGCGAACGCCTTTCATCGGAGAAAGGTCGATGACCAAACCGCCGTCACAAGTTGCCAGTCCCGCGCCATTGTGGCCGCCGCCGCGAATCGCGGTCAGCAGGCCATTCTCCCTGCCAAAGTCTACCGCCGCCATGACGTCAGCCACGTCCACGCAGCGGGCAATGAGGCGCGGGCGTTTATCGATCATTCCGTTATAGACTCTCCGCGCCGAGTCATAGCCGGCATCCGTGGGTTGGATCAACTCCCCGCGGAAGGCGCTCTTCAACTGATCTATTGATGGCACAGGCATTGAGGATTCTCCCAATCACTGGTATTTCTGCTGGAGTCTCGAACCGCGTGAAGTATAGCAGCTTTTCCATGACGGCAACCTCCGATCGCCCTCCATGGCATGAAAAACGCCGCCAACCTTCAAATCCCGAACTTTCTGGTTATCTCGCTCTCTGTAACGTACGACTTAACGCGGTGATTCACCAGGAATTCACAAGCTAATCCCTTTGCGATCACTGGCGAGTCGCACATCATACGAAAGTATTTGGGGAAGGGTTTTGGGGGTTAATGAGCAACGCAGATTATGGGTCCCGCCTTGGGATTGCATCTAGCCTTGGGATTGCATCTAGATTATTCTGTCTGTTCTGTGTTCTGCAGGCGGGGGCTCTGCAGGCACAGACATTTTATGGCTCCATCGTTGGATCCGCCACGGACCCGTCAGGTTCTTCCGTGCCGGGAGCCGAAGTTACACTGGTTAACACGGCAACAGCCGATCGCCGCACGACGCAGACTAACAGCGACGGCAATTTTGACTTCGTAAACCTGGTTCCGGGCCATTACCGCCTGGATGTGCAAAAGACCGGCTTTAAGCACGTCACTCATGAGGACATCGAAGTACAAGTCCAGGCTACAGTGCGCGCGGATGCCGGCATGCAGCTGGGCGATGTCACGCAGACGGTAGAGGTCAGCGCGCAGGCAGCGCTTCTGCAAACGGAGACCTCCTCGCTCGGTACGGTGGTCGACCAGCGAAAAGTACAGGAGATGCCGCTGAACGGCCGCAACGTCCTGAATCTGGTGACTCTGGTGCCTGGCGTCGTGGCGCAGGGCCAGTCGATGCAAAATCCCACTGGCCAGAACATCTTCTCCTTTGGCAATTTTCAAATCGGCGGCGGAATCGCCGGGCAGAATGCCACATTTCTGGATGGCGCTCCGCTGAATGTCGCGCAAGGCAGTCTGATTGCACTCATCCCGACCCAGGACGCCACGCAGGAGTTTAAGGTGCAGACCAACAGCCTCGGGCCGGAATTCGGCCGGTTTGCCGGCGGCGTGATCAATCTGACGTCCAAATCCGGGACCAATGAGTTCCACATTGGCATGTACGAATTCCTCCGGAACAAAGTGCTGAACGCGAACACATTTTTCAACAACAGTTCCGGCAAGCCGCGTCCCGCGTTTACCCAGAACCAATACGGCGCCAACATTGGCGGTCCCATCGTGAAGGACAAGACCTTCTTCTTCTTTGCCTGGGAAGGTTTCCGCTTACGCCAGGGGTCCCCTTATCTCTTGGCGGTTCCTACCGCACAGCAGCGCAATGGAGACTTTTCGAATACGCGCAGCGCCAATGGCAATCTGATTACCATCTATGATCCGCGCACGAACAATTGCACTGGCGCGGCCACTTGCGGAACCGGCGTCATTCGCTCGGCGTTTCCGGGTAATGTGATTCCCACAACCCGCCTGGATCCAGCCGCGAGGGCGCTTGCCAATTATTGGGGACAACCCAACAGTCCGGGACTGCCCTTCACCAATCTCAACAACTACAGCAACAACGCCAACATCGGCGGCGACAATGACGAGTACAACACCCGTATCGATCACAGCATTAGCGAAAAACAGCGCGTGTTTGGGCGGTTCACTTACTGGAAGAATTTGAGTCTTCCCACGACGCCTTATAACAATGCCGTTTGCCAGGACCGCTGTGCGGAAACCTGGACATCGAAATCGGCTGTATTGGGCGATACATTCACTCTCACGCCTACGACCATTTTGGATTTACGCCTCACTTGGATCCGGTTTGTCTATGACCGTACACCTCTTTCGCTGGGTACCGATTTGACCCAGTTTGGAATGCCGGCCAGTCTGAACGACCAAGTCTCTTTCCGGGTGATTCCCACCCCGGTCGTGCAGGGGTTCACGGACGTCTGGACCAGCCAAGGGCCGGGCAGCGCCATTCATCAACGCAACGACAGTTATGGGCTTTACCCCAGCGTGACCAAGCTTGCCGGCAGCCACAATATCAAAATAGGCGGCGAAGTGCGGCGGCAAATTACAAATTATATTCAGAGCAACGTGGGCAGCGGCCTCTACAATTTCAACAACCTCTTTACCTCCCAGAACCCGTTTGTCTCCGGCGGCGGCGGATCGGGCTACGGCTTCGCCTCCTTCATGCTTGGTCTGGGCTCAGACGGAAGCGTTGTGACTCCCAGTCCCTACTCCTATCGCAACTACTACTCGGGAGTTTACGCTTCGGATACCTGGCAAGTAACCAAGAAGCTCACAGTGAACTATGGCTTGCGCTGGGAATTGCCCTTCGCCAGCGTGGAGCGCTACGACCGTTTCACGAATTTACTGCCTAACGCGCCCAGCCCCATCGCTCAGGCATCCGGAATTCCGAATCTGAAGGGAAGGCTCGGGATTGTGAATTCACCGGACAATCCGAGCCGCTACGCTGCGGCTAGCCACCTGAACTTGTTCGCCCCGCGGCTCGGTTTTGCCTACCGCATGACGGAAAAAACGGTGCTCCGTGCCGGTTACGGGATCTTTTACGTGCAAAACGACGGCACCGGTGGCAATCAGCTAACCTCGGTCACGCAGCCGTGGGTACCTACCGTGGATAACTCATTTACGGCTGCAACCACATTGAGCAACCCGTGGCCGACCGGACTGATCCAGCCGCCGCAGCGCAATCCCAACTATCAAACCTTGTTCCTCGGCAATAGCATCACCTCGCCGGTTTTAGGGGGCGCCAGCCAACATTTCAGCAATATGCAGCAATGGAACGTCAACGTGGAGCGCGAACTGCTGCCAGGCATGGCGCTGGAAATGGCCTATGCGGGATCGAAGGGCACCCACCTGGTGAGTGGTGGCCCGCAGCTCAATCAGCTTCCCGATCAGTATCTTTCACTGGGAACGGCTGTCCTTCAACGGCAGGTGCCGAATCCCTTCTATAACCTGATCCCGTTTGGAACCCTGTCTGCCCCCACCGTTGCGTACGGTCAATTGCTGCGTCCCTATCCGCAGTACAATAACGTCGCCGCGGGAAACGATGGCAACCGGGATTCCATCTATCATTCCCTGCAAGTGAAGCTCGAAAAACGCTTCCGCCAGGGTGGAACTGTCTTGGCTGCTTATACCTGGTCGAAGAATATCGGTAATGTCGAAACGGGAATGAACTGGTTAGAGGCCGGTCCGCTGGCTACCATTCAGAACAACAACAACTTACGACAGGAACGCGCCATCTCCGGGTTTGACGTAGCGCACCGCGCGATCTTCAGCTACGTCTACGATCTGCCCTTTGGAAAGGGGAGGAAATTCCTCTCCGGCGCCAGTGGCATCAGCGATAAGTTGGTCTCGGGTTGGGGCATCAATGGGATCTCTACCTTTCAGGGAGGCTTTCCGCTTACTTTGACCACATCGACCAACTCCACAAATTCCTTCGGCGGCGGCTCGCGGCCCAACTTCGTGGGCGGTTGCGACCCCGCAACCACCGGCAGCGCTCAGCAGCGGGTGACGGCCTGGTTCAACGCCGCCTGTTTCTCCGCGCCGCCGGCTTCCACGTTCGGCAACTTAGGACGGACCTTCACGGGAGTCCGGACGGCGGGAATCGCCCAATACGATTTTTCAGTCTTCAAGGCCATCAGCGTCACGGAACGATTGAAAATTCAATTCCGGACCGAGTTCTTCAACATCTTTAACCGCGTACAATTCGGACCTCCCGGTCAAGTGCGGGGCAACGCTCAGTTCGGCGTTGTCAGTACTCAACTAAATCCTCCGCGGTTGGTGCAATTCGCGCTGCGCATGAACTACTGACAACGGAACGGGATCGATAATAGCTGCGTTAATAGGCCTCGTCGGCTACAATTATTATCGATCCCTTCCTCGTCCGAAGCGCTCAGCTTCCTCATGCGTTTCTCTTCAATTCTTGCTTTCTCTTTATTAGGTTGTCTGGCATTGGCTAGTGTGCGGATAGCTTCCGCCGCCGACTATACTCTTGCCGCAAGTCCCTCCACGGTGGTCTGGGGTTATTACTGGGCAAAGGCCAAGCCGGTATTAAAAGTTCATTCCGGGGATACGGTGCGCATGCAAACGCTGTCTACCTGCGCGCCTGAGCGGATGCAAGCGGCCGGAGTGCCGGTGCCGCAGTACGACTTGGACATCCATTCCCAGGTGACAGATAAGGGTCCTGGGGGCCACATCCTCACCGGGCCCGTGTTCATTGAGGAAGCGGAGCCGGGTGATGTGCTCGAAGTGCAGATTGAGAAGATTGGCATTGACATTCCCTTTTCCTGCAATGGCTTCGGTCCCGGCCGTGGATTTCTTCCGAACGATTTCCCTTATGCGAAATCAAAGGTCATTCCCCTAGACCTGGAGCACATGCTGGGAAAGTTCGGGCCTGGCATCAACATCCCGCTGCATCCCTTTTTCGGCAGCATGGGTATTGCGCCTCCGGGCGGCGGGCGCATCAACAGTGGACCGCCGTGGATGCATGCCGGCAACATGGACAATAAGGAACTGGTGGCGGGAACGACGCTCTATATTCCTGTTCATGCAAAAGGCGCGCTATTCGTAGCGGGCGACGGCCACGCGGGGCAAGGCAACGGAGAAGTCGATATCACGGCGATGGAAACCTGGCTGACAGGGACCTTCAAGTTCGTCGTTCACAAGGACCAACACCTGTTGTGGCCTAGAGCGGAAACGCCTACCAGTTACATCTCCATGGGGTTTGACGAAGATCTGAAGACAGCGACCGAACTGGCCGTGCGAAACATGATCGATTTTCTCGTCAATGAAAAGCATCTGAGTCGGGACGATGCCTATGCGCTGACCAGCGTGGCCATAGATGTAGATATCACTCAGTTGGTGGACGGTAAAGTCGGCGTCCACGCGATGTGCCCGAAAGCGATATTCGACAAGAAGTGAGTCCGAAGCGGAGCCGGAAGCGTTAGCGCCCACGATGCTCCATTACTCACGAACGCTCTAAGTAAACGGCATTGAGCGTAAGGGAATCACCGCTCTAGCTTTTCTCTAACCAATTGATTCCAAGGGTAATCTCCCTCAATGGCCGCGCGCGCCGGCTTTCCAAAGGTATTCTGGCTGACGAAAAACATCCGTGAAATCCATTGGCTTCGTTCCGTAAAATGGCTACCTCCACCTTTTGCAGCCGAATGTTCGTTTCGCAAAATACGCCGTTTCTTCGCCTCCAGGCGTTATTGCCTGGAATCCATATAGAAATGTTTTCTTTCCGCCCGCCGGTGAATTGACATACAATTGCACTAACTGTTGCTTTGTCTAATTAAAAACACCTAGGAGTGTTGTTCTATGTTGAAGAAACTAGCGTGCTCGCTTGCGCTTGCAGTCCTGTTCTTTTCCGGCCTTGCCCTTGGCCAAGTCACAACCGGCACCATTCTCGGAAGCGTCCACGACTCGACCGGCGCTACAGTCGCCGGCGCCAAAGTCACAATCACGGAAACTAACAAGGGCACTGTGTCTGAACAGCAGACCGGTGAGGATGGCGATTACACTGTGCCGTTTCTGATTCCCGGAACGTACAGCGTCGCGGTCGAGAAAGGGGGCTTCAAACGCTCACTTTCCCAAAACATTATCCTTGACGTCGACCAGAAGGCGCGTATTGACATCACCCTCCAGATTGGCCAAGTCAGCGAAACGATGGAAGTAGTCGCCTCAGCGCCTTTAGTGCGGTCGGAAAGCGCCGAATTGGGCGAAGTTATTGGGCAGCGGCAGGTGCAGGATTTGCCTCTGAATGGCCGCAATTTTGCACAGTTGGTGAACCTGGTGCCCGGCGTCACGGCCGGACAACCCGGTGAGAACCTATCCGGATCGAGTTCCTTTAACCCGCGGGCGTCGTCGAATTTCAACGCGTTGGGGAGCCAGGCCAATACGAACGCCTGGCTGGTGGATGGCATTGACGACAACGAATGGACTTTCAACACGGTCATGGTTCAGCCTTCCGTGCAATCCATCGCCGAGTTCAAGGTCCTTACGGGCACATTCTCGGCGGAGTTCGGACGCGGTGCGGGTGTAGTCTCGGTTTCTACGCGTTCCGGCGCGAATCAGTTCCATGGTGAGCTCTTTAACTACTTGCGGAACAGCTATATGGATGCCCGGAATTACTTCAACCCCGCAACGCAGAAACAACCGCAGTACCGGCGCAATCAGTTCGGGGCGGCGGTCGGCGGCCGAATCATAAAGGACAAGTTATTCTTTTTCGCCGACTATTACGGGCAGCGTTCGCTCAAAGGCATCGTCAACCTGAACAGTGTCCCCACGCAGGCGCAGCGCAACGGTGATTTCAGCAATTATCGCAACTCCGCGGGGCAGTTGATACAGATCTACAACCCGACAACGACGCAAGTGGTGAACGGTCAAACCGTGCGCACGCAATTTGCCGGCAATATCATTCCAACCAGCCAACTGAACCCGGTCGGCTTGAATGTAGCGAGCATCTATCCGCTGCCGACTGGCACGGGCAGCTTCAACAACTTCACCTCCTCGGCGAATCAAGTCATCGATGACAATGGCGGAAATACCCGTCTCGATTATCGAATGAGCGACAAAGATTCCATGTTCTTCCGCTACAGTTTTGAGCAGTTTAACCAGACGGCTCCAAACCCGCTCGTTAACGGGCAGGGCACATGCTGCCTGCCTACTCCAGCGTTCGCCGCCAGTAGATTTGACCTCGGGCCGCAGGTAGCGGGCGTTCAGGTTACCACGCTCGCGACCCAAGGGGCCGCGTTCAATGAGACTCACCTCTTCAGCCCGACCGTGTTAAACGAATTCCGCATGGGCTATGCGCGTACGATTCCTTTTACTGCTCAATCGGATTTCGGCCATAACTCAGCCACCTCGCTCGGCATCCAAGGTCTCAATGTAAATCAATACGCCACGGGATTACCGAACATTCAAATTGGAGGGTCCTGCGGGTCCGAGTTCACCTGTCTACAGGGTGGTCAGGCTTTCCTTCCGGCCAACCCGCGCCAGACCAACATCCAGTTTGAAGATACGCTCTCTTGGACCGCGGGCTCGCATCAATTGAAGTTCGGATTCCGTTACATCCGTCAAATGGCTTCTCCGTTTACGAACACCACTACCCGCGGACAGCTTACATTCAACGATAACTTTACGAACAACCCGTTGGATCCGACCGGCAGGACAACCGGTCCGAACGGCGCCGGACTCGCTGGCCTGTTGCTTGGTTTCCCCAACAACGGCAGCCGCAACTATTTACAGGAGCCCTATTACATCTCGAACGGAGAATGGGCTGGCTTCCTTCAGGACGATTGGAAAATAACCCGCCGCCTCACCCTGAACCTGGGTCTCCGCTACGACGTGTTTACGCCGGATACCGAAATCCGCAACCGGCTCGCAAACTTCAATTTCAATACATTGAGCCTCATATATGCCGGGCAGAACGGCGTTGGACCGAGCGCGGGAATACAAACGCGCTATGGAAACCTGGCGCCGCGCGTCGGGTTCGCTTACGATTTGACCGGAAGGGGCAATACGATCATTCGCGGAGGCTTTGGTATCTCCTACTTCCCGGCCCCGTTCTCGGCGTCGAACGAACTGGGTCAGCAGCCGCCTTTTACGGTTTCTCAGACGTTCGCACCTACCACAAACCCGCTCGGCTCGGCCTATTCGAACCCATGTACCAGCGCGAATTTGGGGTCGAGCTGTTTGCCGGTGATAAACAATCCATTTCCTCAGGGCGTCACTACTTTGGGACCCAACATCACGGGCAACACCGCGCTGCTGAACCAATTTGCACCGGCAGTTATCGGCCACGAGCAACTGAATTTGACGCCTTATATGGAGACCTGGAATATCAATATAGAGCGTCAGCTCACGTCCAGTTCGTTACTGGAGGTCGCATACGCGGGCAGCCGTGCGGTCCACCTTACCGTCGCCTATAACCCGAATGAAATTCAGCCGGGTACGCCCGGGGTGAACTCGGCCGGCTCCCAGGCCAGCCGCCGCCTCATTCAGCCGTTGAACAACGTTTCGAACTGGGTGCAACTGGACCAGCGAAACATGTCGAACTATCACAGCCTGCAAGCTAAGTTTACGAAGCGCTACTCCCAAGGCATGTCGACCCTGCTCAGTTATACCTATAGCCGCTCGCTGGATTACGGCGGCTCCGCGGCCAGCGGCGGCGGGTCAGTGGGCAACCCGCAGACGGTGACGAACTTCAAGGCCGGTTACGGGCCTTCCGGATTCGACCAGAAGCATCGCTTCATCGGCAGCGTCACCTATGAACTTCCGTTTGGAGCCGGTAAACGATGGCTGCAAAGCGGCGTCGCCTCGCACGTATTCGGCGGCTGGGAGGTCGATAGCATCGTCACTTTCGCGACCGGACTGCCATTCACGGTTACCCTGAACAGCGGTGTGAATTTCGGAGCGCCCAGTTGGCCCAACCGGATCGCGTCGGGTACATTGTCAGATCCTCAGCCGAACCGCTGGTTCGATACCAGTGCCTTCGTGTCGCCGCCTCCGAACACCTACGGCAACTCGGCGCGAGGAGTTCTATATGGGCCGGGCACGATAAATTTCGACCTCTCGGCTCAGCGTAAATTCAAGATTAGGGAATCGCTCAGTTTACGCTTGCGGATGGACGCATTCAACGCCACGAATACGCCAAACTTCTTAAACCCGAACGCACAGATAGGTTCGGCAAATGCAGGTGTGATCACGGGCACGCTTAACGATAATCGAGATTTACAGGCTTCCGCCATGTTCACGTTCTGATTCTCCGCCACACGGTTGAAAATTACACGCTGCTCAGAGGTGGGTCGCGAGCCGCGATTTGGTTAGTACAGAAGGAGCCGGAGCCCGGGAAGCGGTTAGGCGCGCGCGAAACTCCTGGGTGGGGGCTCGTTCAAAATCAACCAGTAAAGGCCGAGGTGCCGGACAGCCTCGATGAACTGGTTGAAGTCGACAGGCTTCCGAATATAGCTATTGGCGCCAAGTCCGTAGCCAGAGATGAGGTCCTGTTCTTCGTTCGAAGATGTCAGAATGACGACCGGTAGGAGCCGTGTCCACTCGTGCGCCCGCAGCCGCCGGAG
>DATHIZ010000213.1:0-5950 GCA_035316385.1 Bryobacteraceae bacterium
CTTCATTGAGCGACAGCCTGGCGCAGCGCGTGGACGCCTATTCTTTTCTGTTTGAGCAACTGGGCGTAAAGTAAGGGGCATGGCCATGTACTCACGCCGCAACCTGCTTCGTTTAGCGGTTGCGCTGCCCGCCGCCGCTTCCCTGGCGAATTTTCGCGCGCTTGCCCAAGGGCACGCCAAGAAGGTCAAGATTACGGCGGTCAAGGCGATGGCCATCCGGAACATCGCTGGAAACTGCCTGATTCGAATCGATACCGACGCTGGTTTGACCGGCTATGGCGAAGCCGGTGCCAGTGGTCCCATCGCGCGCGCACGCATCGAAACGATGAAAGACTTGCTCATCGGGAAAGACCCGCTCGCGATCGAGGTGCTTTACCAGAGCATGAGTTCTCTAATGCACAACTACATGGCCCACATTCCGACGGTCAGCGGAATTGACATTGCGCTATGGGATTTGGCCGGAAAAATTCTGGACGTGCCGGTGTCAACGCTCCTGGGTGGCCGCTTTCGTGAGGAGATGTTGCTCTATTCGCATGGCAGCTTGTTGAAAGATGCGCTCGATCCCGCGTCTTGCCGCGATTGGGCGCAAACCATCAAGCAACAGCCGGAAGGTTTCACGGCGTTCAAGATCGACATCCACCCGATACTCGGCATCCCGAGCGGAAAGTTTGCCGACACTCTGGACAGCGCGCAGTTGAGGAAAGTGCACCGCGCCTACAACAACTTGCGCCAGGCCGTTGGCGATGACATAGACATAGCCGTCCATTGTCACAGCGAGTTGGATGCGCCCAGCGCAATTAACGTATGCAAAGCCGTCGAGAGCATGAATCCGCTCTTTGTGGAAGATGCCGTCAATCCGCCATATTCTGAAGCCTGGATGTCATTGCGCCGGTCGACTCGTCTAACACTGCTCACGGGAGAAAAGCTGGAAACCGTTCGAGAATTCCGTCCCTTCCTGGATACCCAGGCTGTTGACATCATCCACCCCGATTTGGCTTTTGCGGGCGGCATAACCGGCACTAGGAAAATCGCCGATTACGCCGCGCTCACCCGCACTCCCTTTGCGCTCCATAATGTGGGTTCGCTGCTCTTGACGTACGCAAATGCGCACTTTTCGTCTTCGGCGAAAAATTTCTACCGTTCTGAGAGCGCGTTGGGCCGGACTCCTCGCTACATTGAACAGATGGCCGCCAGTAATCCACCGCAGGTAAGCAACAGCCGCCTCAAAGTGCCGGACGGTCCGGGTCTCGGCGTTGAATTGAATGACGACTTCTTGCGCCGCAATTTGGTGAATGGCGAACCTTTCTGGGCGTAAAAGTGGCTCAACAGACACAAAGGGGACATCCTCACAAAAAGTCGGCAAAATACCGATCCGAATGTGGCGCACCCAACTTCCGCTGTTGACGTAGCGCGACGAGTCGGCAGATGCTTGTCTTTCATTGTTTAATCCGAAGGAGACACTGTCATGAGCCTGAGATCACTAGCCGCAGTCGCCGCGTTATTCATGAGCGCCGCGAGTGCCTCTGCCGATCACGTCAGAAGAACAGCCTGGAGCGTCCCTGCCTTGTCTGCACACCTGGTATATTTCACCGATGACAGTGTATACAGCCTTGACGGCTCTGCGTCCTGGCCCGGCGGTCAAACCGTCAACGTGATGCATGATGATTTCATGAATAGAAATGTCAACGCTGCACCGGCTGGGCTTGCGGCCGGATTGTCGCCCGCATGGCTGGTAATTAGCGGCCTTTCTGTAGGTGCGCTGCTGTGGCTCCGCTGGCGCATTGCC
Source organism: Bryobacteraceae bacterium (assembly GCA_035316385.1). GTDB lineage: Bacteria > Acidobacteriota > Terriglobia > Bryobacterales > Bryobacteraceae > Bog-105. Next base: position 1,787 of record DATHIZ010000213.1, read on the forward strand.
AAAAATTGACGTCCCTGTGGATCGGCAGCACTGTAACTAAACTTTACAAACCTCGTTTAAACGGGTGGCGGAGCGCGTTCGTCCTAAAAGTATGAATAATCGTTCACAACTCAACGTTCCCGACGCTGCCAGCGTGCCGGTCCTCAATTGGCGCACAGCCACCGGTTTGGACTACGCCAGTTTTTCCGTTCGGGGCGAAGAAGCCGGAGGCGACTATATTGATTTCGTTCCAATGGCAAATGGAGAATTTGCTCTCATGCTGGGTGAAACGGATGCCAAAGGCCAAGCCGCGGATTGGACCAGTGCCTGCCTGAAAGGGGCTGTTCGAGGCTTCGTCGCCCGGGGCGAAGTGAATCCTATGAGGCTGGTGAACGATCTGAACCGTATCATTTACGATTTGTGTTCCATCGAGCAGGTAGTCTCGTTTCTTTACGCGCATTACAGCGCTAGGACAGGAGTGCTCACGTACGTCAACGCCGGCCATGAAGCCGCGCTCTTGCTGCAAGACGGACGTCGCGGTACTAGCTTGCTGGATTTAAGCGGACCCGTCCTGGGCCTGAAGGCGACATCCGCTTACAGCGAGGGGGCCGTAAAACTACGCTCCGGAGATCGCTTAATCGCTTTCACTACCGGGTTGATTGACGCTCTTGCGTGTGAGCCGGAAGGATCTGCCGAAGAGGAATTGTTAGACATCGCGCGCGAGTACGAGGAAGCCGATTCTAGAGATCTTGCCGGCGCTATCCTGCACCGTATCGCCCAAGCACAGCTCTCGGATACAGTGCGGGACCGTTCTCTAGTAGTCGTCTCCAGAAGCGGCGCTCTGCGGTGCGCCAAGAGAAACCCCGCGCGAAGAGAACTTGCGTTTGCCAATTAGGGCTGCGCCGTCACTTGTCTTAAAAAGCAATCGATGCGCGCGTTGGCTTCTTCAGCTAACGCGTAAGGGTAGGCATTGAATTGGTGCGATCCGCCGGGATAAACCGCGAGCTGTCCGGGGTTGTTCGCCGCAATCCAGCGCGCATACATAAACAACGAGTCATCCAGCAGCGGGTCGGCTGTCCCGATGGTGAAGAGCGCCGGCGGTAGATGGCTCAGGTCCGCATACAGTGCCGATATATCCGGATCTCGGAGGTTTGCTCCGGCAGGTACATACGCCGCGAAGAATTTCTCTAGATCCATGGTTCTCAGGACCAGCCGTTTCGCGCTGCCAAATCGCTTCTGGCTCGGTGTCATGGAGAGGTCAAAAATGCCGTATAGCAGATTCGCTCCGGAAAAACCAGTGAAGCCGTGCCGATCGCGCATGCGAATGAGCGAAATGGCGGAAAGCGTCGCGCCCGCCGATTCGCCGCCGATCGTCAGAATGTCGGCGCCAAACTCTCGCTTGGCGTGATTCGCCAGCCAGGCTGCGGCGGCCTCGCAATCATCCGGAGCGGCCGGGTAAGGATTTTCTGGCGCAAGGCGATAGTCAACGCTCACGCAAGCCAGTGCGGCATTCTGCGCGATCCTTTCGAGAAAGGAATCCTGCAGGTCGGTCGCCCCGAGCACAAAACCGCCGCCGTGAATATGTAAGTAAACCCCGCGCGGATTGTCCGGCGCAATGACGCGAAGCGGAATCCGGTGGCCGCCCTTTCCGGCAATCGATAGAACGTGCGCTTTCTTCGAACGCGCCGGTAAAGGAAAAGGTCCTTCCCCGCGCGCCCGCATTGCACGTGTTGCTTGCGCGCCGGCTTCCCACCAATTGGGCAGACTGCTTTGTTGCGCGATCAGCCGCTCATTGTGTTGACGGGTTGCCTCGGAAACCGCTTCTGGGCGAAATAGAGCCGGGTCGAATGTCATTCCAGGTTTGGGGAGCCTTATCCGATGTGCCAGCCCTTCCGAACAACGGGTTTCAGCAACTCATTCGCCTGCGGATTGTTGGTGACGCGCATCTTCTCGCTGTCCCATTCCAGCTTGCAGTTGAGGCGGATCGCAATCGCGCCCAATGCGATCCACTCGGTGAAGGGGGCGGAGATGCTGAAGTTCGAACAGGCTGGAACGCCGCCCTTACAAGCCCGTATCCAATCTCTGTAATGGCCGGGGGAACGGGGTAGAAATTCGGGAGGAAATTCATAATCCCGCATCTGTTCTACCGGAAGCAGGCGCGTCCACTCGCCGTACGTGCCGGTAGTAATCATGCCCTTCTCGCCTTTGAAGAGGCTGCCATTTGTACCGGTGTTGATCAGCTTCATCCAGTTCGCTTCCTTTTGAGCATGGGCATCCAGAGCGGCAGATTGCGCCCTAGCGGGCGGCGGGGGAAGCTCTTTAGGCGTAAAGAACTCGTCGGTGAAAACACCGCCTTGAATCTGGCGTTCCTTCGGCTTCAGCAAAGAGGTTTCGCCGCCGCGCCGGTTGCGCGGAAAATCTCCTAAAATCTCATTTTCCGGCGCGCCGGCGAAATTGGGCTGCGCTTCGCGCATGGCGTCATACCAAAAAATCTTTACCGGAGGCATTCCGTCGCGCTCCGGGAAATCGAAACGGACCACGGACTTACTCGGAAAGTAAGTATCGCCGCGCTCTTCCTGGTGCACGCACTCAACCGTAGTGGGCGCGCCCAGCCGCAGCGCCATATTCGGAGCGCCTAGGATATGACATGCCATGTCACCCAGCGATCCGGAGCCGAAATCGAAGAAGCCTCTCCAGATAAAGGGTAGGTAGTCTTCGCTGAAGGGCCGCTCTTTGGCCACACCCAGCCAAAGATCCCAAGCGAGCGTGCCCGGAACCGGTGTAGTCACCGGCATTTCTTTATTGCCTTGCGGCCATGCCGGACGGTTCGTCCACGCATGCACCTCCGTCACGTTGCCGATCGCGCCCGACCAGATCATTTCCGCGCACTGCCGGGTACCTTCGTTCGAATAGCCCTGGTTTCCCATCTGCGTGGCGACTTTGTACTTCTCAGCGGCCTTCAGCAACTCGCGGCATTCGGAAACCGTATGAGCCAGCGGCTTTTGCACGTAAACATGCTTGCCTCGCTCCATTGCGGCTAGTGCCGCCACCGTGTGCATATGGTCTGGAATGGTCACGATGACCGCATCCACATTCGCGCTCTCTTTTTCCAGCATCACGCGAAAATCCTTGTACTTCGGAACCTTCGGGTACGCGCCAAAGATCTTCTCGGCGCGCGTTTCGTCCACATCGCAAAGCGCCACTATGTTTTCCGTCTCGCCGCATGCCGTAATGTCGCTGGCCGCCTTGCCGCCTGCTCCAATCGACGCGATGTTCAGCTTCTCGTTCGGCGACTTGTATCCCAGCTGCTTAAGCGATGGCACACTGCCAAAGCCGCCCAATGGGACCGCTCCCGCCAAAAGACTCCCATAAAAGAAATACCGTCTCGAAATTCCGTCGCGCTTCATAGTTGATTGACCTTCTATCCCTACATCGGATCATAAGTCACCGCAAATTTGAGGAAGGCTTCTGAGCCTGCATCTTGATCCGGTTGCACTTCGGACATCGCCACTTTCTTTTCTTGTGGTAGATGTGTCCCTTCAGTTCCTTCATCGGGACGGCGCAGTGCTTGCAGGTCACGCTGCTCTCATCATGGCACTCCCGTCTGATACAACAAACGAATGCAATCCGAACCAAAAGAGCTGCAGCCATGGACACTCGCCCACGGAGAGGGGACGCCCGTGTGGTTCCTCGGAGCTTTGACGTTCATCAAGGCAACTGCCGAAACTACCGGCGGCGCGTTCGGGTTGGTGGACCAAATCGTCCCCGCCGGATTTGCGTCGCCCTTTCACGTGCATCGCGCCGAAGACGAAATCTTTTATGTGCTGGACGGTACGTTGCGTCTTTATTCACAAGGGCGCCAGCTGGAACTTGCGGCCGGGGGCGTCGCCTTCTTGCCGCGCAATGTTCCGCACGGTTTCAGAGTTGAAGGAACCACCCCGGCGCGGGTTTTCTTTATGTCGATCCCGGGCGGCGGATTCGAGAATTTCGTTCTCGAGATGAGTGAGCCGGCACTTGACCCGCATACGCCCCCCACGGCCCCTCCGGACATGGAAAAGCTGATGACTCTGGCGGCGAAACACAAGATTGAGATCCTCGGTCCGCTGCCGGAATGAGGCGAAAGGAAAAATCGCCCATGGTTTTAAATCACGCTGCGGCGGCAAGCGCGCTCGCTGAAATACTCCT
>DATHIZ010000214.1:0-6520 GCA_035316385.1 Bryobacteraceae bacterium
CAGCATGGTGAATAAGTGTTTGACGCAGATCCGCGCCGTGTTCGAGGCTGCGGTCGATGATGAAATCTTGGAACGCAATCCGGGAAAGAAGATTGCAATGCCACCAACACGAAGAGCCTCTCAAAGGTTCTTGACACTAACCGAGTGTCGGCGTTTGCTTGAGGTCGCTTCGCGGCGCGACAACTTGATCCTCCGCTTGTTCATGGTATTAGGCTTTCGGCCAAGTGAACTTTTCGCGCTTCGCGTGAACGATTTGGAGGCCGGTGAACTTCGCATAGATCAAACCGTTGTTGACTATGCGGTTCGTGATCAGACAAAGACGGAAGGATCGAACGCGACTGTACCAATTCCGCCGCAGTTGGAAGCGGAACTGCGCGCCTACATCCGGGACGAAGGCATCACCGATCTCTTGTTTCCAAGCACCACGGGCACGGCGGTAAGCCACGACAACTATTTGGACCGGACACTAAAAAAACTGGGCGTGCTGGCCGGGATTGATGTTGTAGAAGAACGGGGAGAGCGGACATCCCGGCTAAATCATCAGGTCTTACGCAGGACGACCGCGACTCATTTTCAAAAGCATGGCAACGTGAAAGACGCGCAAACGCTACTCCGCCACGCGGAGCCGATGACTACACTCAAGCATTATCAGAAGGTGTTAGACCAAAGCTTGATTTCTGGTGTCGCTGGGTGGGATGACGAACTCACGAGCAAAAAGACTGAATCGGTTGGCAAACGAACAGGAACGATCGGTCAAAGACAGGAAAAGGTGAGCTAATGGAGCTTTTCTTGCCGGAATACACCCACGCAAATTGCGTTCATCTGTCTGCTGCCGAATCAGATATTGATGGGGTTTTGATGGGGTCTTTTTTTGAAATAATTCAGCGCTCTTGCAAGTTGCTGAATTTAAAGGTTTTTTGGTGGGCGGTCACAGGATCGAACTGTGGACCTCCTGCTTGTAAGGCAGGCGCTCTAACCGGCTGAGCTAACCGCCCGGCTCCTGTCATTTTCGCACGTCAGCCGCCAACCATCTGCGCATACACGCTGCGGGCGACTCCCACATCCGTGGTCCCCTTGATGATGGCACGTCCGTCCGGGAAAAACGTTAGCTGATATTTCGGCAGCATAACGCGCAATGCAAACTCATTGACGCGCACCTCACCGAGCGGGCGCAGTCGCGCGGCAAGTTGCTCCAGATTCAGCGTGCGCGTGCTGTCGTGCAGTTGCACGGCATTCCGCCCGCACAGGCTGACCGGCGCACGCTTGTTCCCCTCCAGAAACTGAAACTCGCGCGCGCCGCACACGCGGCACTCCGGATCACGGCTGCCGGCGCTTACCTGTTTGGACGCACCGCTCCAGATATCGAGAGTTTGGATGCGCGCCTCGAAGCCCTCCCATCCCACCAGAAGGCGTAGCGCCGCCGCCACCTGCAAAGACGCCACCGCCGCTGTCGTTGACGCGAGCACTCCATTGACATCGCAGGTAGGCTGCGCACCGGGCGGAGCCTCCGGATACACGCATGCAAAACAAGGGCCGCGCTCCGGCACAATGGGCAGGACAACGCCGTAGCTGCCGATGGCGGCGCCATAAATCCAAGGAATCGCCAGCTTAACGCTAAGATCGTTGAGTAGGTACCGGGTCTCGAAATTGTCGGTGCCATCCAAAATAATGTCGAATCCAGCGGCTAATTCTTCGGCATTGGAGGGTGCCAGGTCTGTGACCAGCGGTTCAATCTGAACGTGACGGTTTACTCGATGCAATCTTTGCGCGGCCGCTACAGCTTTCGGAGACTCATTTGCCGCGTCCGCTTCGTCATAGAGCCATTGCCTTTGAAGATTCGAAGTGTCAACGTAATCGCGATCAATCAGCCTCAAACGGCCCACGCCGGCGCGCGCGAGCGATTCTGCCTGGAAACTTCCTAGTGCGCCGCAGCCTACGATACAAATCGCGGCCCGTTGGATGCGCTCCTGCCCTAATTCCCCGATTGGCGGAAACAGAATCTGCCGGGAGTACCGCTCCTTCTCGCCCGGTGTCATATAAGTTGATCCTAGCAACCGCGTGCGCCATCCTATTTTCCAGCGCCTTGGCGGCTTCCACTCCAGCCCGGCCAGCGCAGGAAGCCAGTCAGGAGAAAGACGCCGCTCTTTTGAAGAACGCACTCCAGTATGAAGGGCTTCCCATCGACGGCATAGAGTTCGAGCCGGCCGATCAGCCGCTGCCGGACGACGAACTGCGCCGCCGCTTGCCGTTCTCGCCAGGGGTAGCATTCCACGAACACGATTTACGTCAAGCGATACAAAACCTGTACGCCACCGGCCGCTATGCCGATCTGGCCGTGGACGCTCAACGCGCCGGTGACCGGGTCAGGTTGCGTTTTCTGACGCAACGAGCTTATTTTGTGGGAAGCGTGCGTGTTACAGGTGTCAAGCAGCCTCCGAACAGCGGCCAATTGATTAGCGCTGCCAAACTCGGCCTGGGCGCTCCTTTTGTGGATTCGGACAAACTGCAGGCCACGGAGTCGTTGACCAGCATCTTGCGGCAAAACGGTTTTTATAACGCCAAGGTCAGCGCAAAGGTAGAACTCCGGGCCTCCACGGAGCAGGCAAATCTCATCTTCAACATCCAGACCGGCAAGCGCGCTCGCTTTGAGCGGCCGCTGATTTACGGAAATCCCGAACGCTCCGCCAACGCGGTGGTGCGCGCCACCCGCTGGAAACGTCTCTATGGATTATTCGGGCTGGGTTGGAATCAAGTGAACGATGCGCGCGTCCGCCAAGGCATGGATAATGTCCGGCGCTACTACGAAAGCCGCGATCTCCTCGAAACCAAGGTGACGCTTTCCCGCCTCGACTACCATCGGGAGCTGAATACCGTGCAACCGTCCATTTCCATTGCGGCCGGTCCAAAAATCACGGTGCGCATCCAAGGCGTCAAGCTTAGCCACGGCAAGTTAACCGAGTTGGTGCCGTTGTACCAGGAACGTTCAGTGGATACGGACTTGCTGTTGGAGGGGGAGCGCAACATCGAGCAATACCTGCAGTCGGGCGGCTATTTCGAAGCCGGGGTTACCCACGCAGTCACCACAGACGCCGATACTCATGAGCAGACCGTGACCTACAAGGTCAATCGCGGCGAACGCCATAAATTCGTCGCGCTCCGCATCACGGGCCATCATTACTTTCCGGCCGCCACCATTCGAGAGCGCCTGTATATCGAACCGGCCACTTTCCCCCGCTTTCCTTATGGACGGTTCAATGAAACATATCTGCGGCAGGACGTGCAGGCCGTGCAAAGTCTTTATGCCGCGAACGGATTTCGTGACGCAAAGGTTACGCCGCGAATTGTAGACAAGTTTCAAGGCGGGGAGAAGCGAGTCGCGGTCTTTATCGACATCGTCGAAGGCCAGCAGTGGTTTGTATCGAACCTGTCGCTTGAGGGCGTGGCTGCGCCCGACCGCGCGCCTCTGGAAGATATGCTGGCATCGTCCAGGAACCAGCCGTTCAGCGAAGCAAATGTGGCCAACGATCGCGCCAATCTGTTGAATTACTACTACAGCCGCGGCTACCTGAACGCCACGTTCGATTATCATATTAATCCGTCAGGACAACCCGAACACGTCGACTTGCGTTACATCCTGGGGCCAGGGCCGAGAAAATATGTGCGCGATGTACTGGTGACAGGCTTGGAAACTACACGTTCCAAACTTGTCTTCGACCGGGTTGAACTGTCCAGCGGCGAGCCTCTGTCGCTAACGGCGCAAACCGACACGCAGCGCCGCTTGTATGACCTCGGCATCTTCGCGCGCGTCAACACCGCGATCCAGAATCCGGATGGCGACGAAGACCGCAAGTACGTGCAGTATGACATCGACGAAGCCAGTCACTATTCGCTAAACGTCGGCGTGGGCGCGCAGATTGCGCGTATTGGAGGCGGCGTGACCAGCCTCGACAATCCTGCCGGCAGCGCCGGATTCGCTCCGCGCCTGGCGCTCGGCATTACGCGGCTCAACTTCCTGGGTCTAGGGCAGACACTGGGCCTTCAAACGGCCGTATCCACTATCGAACAGCGAGCTGCCCTGACTTACTTCATTCCGCACTTCATTTCACATGACAATTTGAGCTTCACGGCCACCGCTCTGATTGAAAGTTCCAACGATATCCGCACCTTTACCGCGCACCGCCGCGAGGCCTCTATTCAGCTTGGGCAAAGGCTCTCGCGTGCCTATAGCGTGCAATACCGCATGGTGTTCCGCAATGTGACCATCTCCAACCTGAAGATTCAGCAATTGCTTGTGCCGCTCTTGTCTCAGCCGGAAACGGTCGGCCTGGGTGAGATTTCCCTCATTCAGGACAAGCGCGACGACCCCACGGATGCGCATCAGGGCATCTACACAACGCTCAATCTAAGCTATGCGCCCAGCGCGCTCGGCTCACAAAACCAATTCGTGCGTGGATTATTTCGCAACTCCACCTATCACCTGTTTGGCCGTGATCTTGTGTTCGCCCGTACCACGCAGTTTGGCCTCATCAGTCGCACCGGCGGCAGGCCCGGCATCCCCCTCGCTGAGCGGATTTACTCCGGCGGCTCTACTTCGTTGCGCGCATTTCCGGATTTCCAAGCCGGGCCGCGCGATCCCACGACCGGGTTTCCGTTGGGTGGAAATGCTCTGTTTACCAATACCTTCGAGTTGCGCTTTCCGCTCTTTGGCGACAACCTGGGAGGAGTACTGTTTCATGACGCCGGCAACGTGTATAGCTCATTGGGCGCGTTCAGTCTGCGTTTCCGCCAATCGAACCTCGAAGACTTTAACTACACCGTACAATCGGTCGGTTTCGGAATTCGCTATCGTACTCCCATTGGGCCCGTTCGCCTCGACCTGTCTTTCAGTCCCGACGCGCCCAGGTTCTTCGGATTAAAAGGGACTGAGCAGGATTACCTTAATGGGACCGCTCCCTCCACCGTCCAAAAGATTAATGCGTTCCAGTTCCACTTTTCTTTAGGGCAGGCTTTTTGATGCGCCGCTTCTTACTATTAACGTGTTTCGCCGCGGTTTTGCAGGGTGAAGTGGTAGATCGCTTAGCGATTGCCGTCGGGCGCGAAGTCATCACTGAATTGCAGATTGACGAAGAGCTAAGAGTGACCGCATTTCTGAATCATCAGCCCATCGCTCGCAATCTGGAATCGCGCCGCGATGCCGCCGACCGCCTGGTGGAGCAATTTCTGATTCGTCACGAGATGAATCTCAGCCGCTATCCGTTGCCGGAAGAAGAGGAAGTGGCGAAGTATTTGGAATCGGTGCGCAAGGAGCAAGGGGGGCCGGCCGATTTTGCCGCGGCGTTGCGCTCCTATGAACTTACTGAGAATACACTGAAGCAACATCTCGCGCTGCAGCTGACTACTGTGCGGTTTGTCGACTATCGTTTCACCTCCGATATGGCTGTCCCGGACACCGCGATCGAAGCTGCTTACCAGCGCGAAGTCGCAAACTGGAAGGAAACGCATCACGAAAACCCGCCGGCCCTGGATGCTATCAGGGAGCGAATTCGGCAGACCCTTACCGCGGAGCGGGCGGATACAGCACTAAGTGCCTGGCTGGCGGAAGGCCGGAAGCAGCTGTCTATCGTATATCTGGATAAGACGCTTCAGTAATACCTTGAGTAGATAAAGATGAGCGGTCGAAAACAAATTCTCGTGAGCGTCTGCGCTGTTCTCGGCGGAGTGCTGCTGGTCGCGGTGGTAGGCGTCTGGTGGGTGATTCAGTCGGATTGGCTCAAAAATAGGATTAGCGCGAGGATCGTCTCTGAAGTGGAACGAGCCACCGGCGGCCGCGTGGAGCTAGGCGGATTTACCTACGACTGGCAGACGCTCGCCGCGGAATTTACCCGGTTTACGGTCCATGGGAGCGAACCCCCTGGCTCCCCTCCGCTCCTTCACATCAGTTCCCTGCGCGTGCGGTTGAAAATTGTGTCGCTTCTGGAGCGCGACATCGATGTTGCTTCGCTCGCGGTGAGTCATCCGGAGATTTATCTCTTGGTGCGTGAGGACGGCAGCACGAATGTTCCTTCGCCCCGCATGCCGGAGAATATGAGCGCCGTGGAACAATTGCTTGCTCTCAAGGTAGGACATTTTGAGCTGACCCATGGGCTGCTGCATGCGAATGACCGGCGCATACCGCTGGATGCTCGCGCCGAACAGATGTCGCTGCTTGTGAATTACAACAGCCGGCGTTTTCGGCGCGAAGCAAGCTATGACATCCACTTGTCATCCCGCAACATGCAAGCCGGATCGGGCTTACTGCACTCTTTGCCTTTCCGGTTGATTGCAAACGCGCGCCTCGAAAAAGATCGCGTTACGGTCCGGGATTTATCTTTTGTCCAGGGCGGCTCCAGCGCGCGCCTCAGTGGAACGCTGAGTCACTTCGCGCACCCGCAGTTCGATTTTCAGACGGCCGTCGATGCTGCAGCCAATGAAATCGGTCAGCTCACGCCCTATCATGACATTAGCGGTGGGCGTCTCTTGC
>DATHIZ010000215.1:0-11443 GCA_035316385.1 Bryobacteraceae bacterium
CAATCCGTGCGCGATGCGCTGGCGGGACACGACATCACGCACGTCTTTATTGGCGCCTGGCTCCGGCAGAAGAATGAAGCCGAAAATGTTCGCGTGAATGGCGGCATGGTCAGGAGCCTCTTCAGCGCGCGCGAAGGCGCCCGGAACCTGGCGCATGTTGCGCTTGTGACCGGAACAAAGCAGTATCTTGGCGCCTTTGAATCGTACGGAAAAATGACGGCGGAGACGCCCTTCCGTGAAGACTCGCCGCGAATTCCAGGTGAAAATTTCTACTACACTCAGGAAGATATCGTGTTTGCCGCCGCTGAAAAGCAAGGCTTCTCGTGGAGCGTTCAGCGGCCGCACAGCATAGTTGGATACGCGCTGGGCAATGCCATGAACATGGGCGTTACTCTCGCCGTTTACGCCTCTATTTGCCGCGAGACGGGCCAGCCTTTTGTCTTTCCGGGTTCGCGCTTCCAGTGGAATAGTCTGACTGACATGACGGATGCCGAAGTGCTGGCGAAACATCTGGAATGGGCATCCACTAGCTCCCAGGCGCGCAATCAGGCGTTCAATGTTGTGAATGGAGACGTGTTTCGCTGGCGCTGGCTTTGGCCGCAACTCGCAGCGTATTTCAACGTTACTCCCGTTGAGCCGCCCGAAGGACGCGCGCCGCTTGAGACGAAGATGGCGGGAATCGCCCCCGTTTGGGAGAAGATTGCGGCAAAGCACGGGCTGCGGGAGAATCGAGTGGACACGTTGGCCTCCTGGTGGCATACGGACGCAGACCTTGGGCGCGAGATTGAATGCGTAAATGACATGACCAAGAGCCGCCTGCTCGGCTTTGACGTCTACCAAAGCACTCCGGCGTCCTTCTTCCGCTTGTTCGATCGCCTGAAGAAGGAAAAGATTATCCCCGGTTAGCCGGCGCGGTGGAACCCCGCACGACCAGTTCGCCGGGAACCCGGATGCTGCCTTCTATCCGGCCTCCCGCGAGCAGATCGAGCAGCATTCGTGCCGCGCGCCGGCCCATCTCAATCCGGGGCTGCAACACAGTGGTTAACGGAGGCTCCAGGAAGGACGCGATGGGCAGATCGTCGAAGCCCACCACCGAAATGCGCCCGGGCACGCTCCAGCCGGCAGCGTGGAGACAGCGGAGCGCGCCGATGGCCGTCATGTCGTTGTAGCAAAATACGGCGGTGGGAGGCTCACGCAGCGCAAGCAGCGAACCCATCGCAATGCGGCCCTTCTCCGGTTTTCCGTCCCCCTGCACCACCAGCTCGGCGGAGCCGGCAATGCCAGCCGCTTGCAATTCATCGTGATAACCGGCGAGCCGGTCCGCGTCCGCCTGCAATCCGAACTGGTCGCCCAGATAGGCAATGCGGCGGTGGCCCAATCCGATCAAGTGACGGACGGCCAGACGGGCTCCTCCGCGATCGTCAATCGATATGGAATGGGCAAATCCGCCCGGATATTGATTATCGATGAGGACGATGGGCACGTCCAGTTCCTGCAAAAGCGGCTTGTAGAGAGAGCCGACGCGTGACGCCATCACAAGCACGCCGTCCACCCTGCGTTCATGAAAGGAGCGCACCACGCTGACTTCCCGCTCAGGAATGGCGTTGCTGTTAGCCAGGAAGACGGCATAGCCCTCATCGTGGAGTACCGCCTCGATGCCTGCCACCACTTCCGCCACGAAAGGATCCGCGACCGTAGTGACTACCACTCCAACCGTGTTCGTGTGTCGGGTAGCCAGACTTCTGCCGATCGAATTGGGCCGGTATCCGACTTCTTTCGCGATGCGGCGTATCCGGTCAGCGGTTTCCGCGTTCACTACGCCGTGATTCCGCAGGGCGCGGGAAACCGTGGAATGGCAAACTCCCGCAAGCCGGGCGACGTCCTTGATGGAGGCCGACATGATTTCTGCCTATTGTACATTCCGCTCTCCGGATGGCGCAACGCTGTAAGTTCGCCAATAACACACGTGTGTTTCAGCAAAAAGTAACATAACTATTTCGCATGCACACGATAATTATTGAACGATAAGTCGTTATCGTTCAATAACACACGTGTGTCATTGATAATTAACCTTGCTTTGGAAATTGGGCCGGGCCACAATGGGTTCCGTCCTATGAAACGTTTCGCATGCATTTTGTTGCTTCTTTTCAGTACACTGCCGGCCTACGCGCAGCGCATTACCGCGTCACTCAGCGGCGATGTTTCCGATCCCAGCGGGGCCGCGGTGCCAAACGCGGCCGTACACATTACGAACACGGGCACGTCGGAAGTATTTTCGCAGACGACGGACCAAGGCGGCCGCTTTCTGGCTCCGGTCCTGCCTCCTGGCCACTACGATCTGTCGGTTGAGGCGCCCGGATTCAAGCACCTGGAACGCAAAGACCTGGTGCTCAATGTGGATCAGAGCGCCAGTTTGAAGCTCACGATGGAATTAGGCAAGGCGGCCGAGACTGTGGAGGTAACCGGCGACGCGCCGTTACTGGAAACCGAATCCTCGGCGTTAGGGCAGGTTGTGAACAACAAGAGCATTGTTGATCTGCCATTGAACCAGCGCAACCCGTTCAGCTTGATTCTGCTGGTGCCGGGCGTCACCGGCAGCTCATCCGCGATCAACAACGGCCTTGCGTTCAACGTGAACGGCGGAAGGCAAGGCACTACGCAGGTGCTGCTGGATGGCGTGCCGTCCGCGCCGCCAAACGACTCCTTCAATGCGCTGGCCATCTTTCCGTCGGTGGATGCGGTGCAGGAATTTAAAGTGCAGACCAGCGGCTACTCGGCCGAGTTCGGGGTGAGCGGCGGCGGAATCATCAACCTCCTCTACAAATCGGAGTCAAACCAATTCCACGGGAGCGCGTACGACTTCCTCCGGAATTCAGTGATGGATGCGAACGACTTCTTTTCGAACCGCCAGGGCGTATCCTTGGCGAGCTTCAAACGAAACCAGTTCGGGTTCAGCCTGGGAGGTCCCGTCGAGATTCCGAAGGCTTACAACGGACGAAACCGGACGTTCTTCTTCGCGGACTATGAAGGCTTGCGCCAGCGGGCAGGCCACGACGGCTTTGACCACTGTGCCGACGCAAGCCGAGCGGAGCGGCGACTTCTCGCAGGTGAAGACGACGGCAGGCAAGCCGGTTACGATTTTCGATCCGACGACCACCAGGCTGGTAAATGGCGCCTACGTTCGCCAGGCGTTCGCAGGCAACCGGATTCCCTCTGGCCAGATTGATAAAGTCGCGGCGAATGTGACCAACTACTGGCCGCTTCCCAACGGGCCGGGCACGAATGGATCGCCGGTGAATAACTATTTCGCGTCGGGAAGCGCGGCGACGAATATCGATCAGTACGACATTAAGGGAGACCATATCATCCCCGACCGGCAGCGCCTTCGATCCGAGCGTCGCAGCGCAACCCCACCAGCACGCCGGCGCAGTTGTTCCCGGCGGACATCGCATTGGCGCTCCCCTCCACCTCCAGCACGCAGAACGGAATTGCCGGGGCGCTCAACTACACCTTCGCGATCAGCCCGACTCACCTTCTGCAGTTCCGCTACGGCGTCACTCGCCTGGTCATCGCAGTGCAAAGTGCGTCTGATGGATTCGATCCGACGAAACTCGGGTTTCCCGGTTACATACGCGATAGCGCAAACCTCCTGACCTTCCCCGCTTTTGCACCATCTGGCTATTTGGCCATTGGCGGCGGCGCCTCGGGGTCGGTAGGAAAGCTGGGCGTCACGACGCACACCTGGGAGCTATCGGATAACAAGGTTTTCTCCCGTCACAATTTGAAGTACGGCGTGGAGACCCGGCTCGACGTCACGAATGCCAATCAGGTCGGTAAGTCGACCGGCTCATATACGTTTGACCCGACCTATACACAGGGGCCGAATGCGTTGAGCGCCTCTAACGTGGCCGGAGACGGATTTGCTTCGTTTCTAGTGGGGCTTGGGTCCGGGTCCCTAACTCACAATTTCAAGATCATCGACACGCTGAGCCATTACTGGGCTGGATACATTCAGGATGACTGGAAAGCCACGTCCAATTTGACCTTTATCATCGGACTCCGCTACGACCTGTTCCTTCCCCGGACGGAGCGGCATGACCGGGCGAACTTTCTGGACTTGACCTCCCCTTCACCGCTGGCGGGCCCCAGCGGCATTCCCGGGTTGGTCGGCGGCCTGGGATTTGTAGGTGTGAATGGCGCGCCGCGCACGCAAACCGACACAAACTACAAAAATTTTGCGCCACGGTTCGGCTTTGCCTACCATCCCGCCAAGCGGTTGGTGATGCGCGGCGGCTACGGCATTTTCTTCACGACGCAAGCCACGGAGGCGGCGGCGACCATCGGTTCCACCGGCTTCCGCACGGATACACCGCTGCTAGGGTCGGTCGATGGCGTCACGCCGAATAACTACCTTTCCAATCCGTTTCCGGGAGGCTCGTTCCTGCCGATCTCGGGAAGCTCGCTCGGTCTTTTGACTAACGCCGGCGGGGGCATCGCCGCGCCGCTGCGTCATTCGCCGTCCACTTACTCGCAGAACTGGAACTTTGGACTGCAGTATCAGCTTCCCAGTAACTGGCTGGTGGACGTGTCGTACGTGGGCAGCCGTGGCGTGCAGTTGATCTGGAATCCGAGCTACAACCAGCTGCCGGTTTCGGATCTGGCCATGGGATCGGCGCTGCTGCAAAACGTGAAAAATCCGTTTTACGGCTCAATCACGACTGCCGGTCCGCTTGCCGGGCCAACCGTGCAGCAACGCTATCGGCTCCCGCCGTATCCGCAGTTCACTGGCGTGGGCTGGAGCTATCAACCGGGCGCCAGCTCCGACTACAATTCGCTGCAAGTGCGGGTGGAAAAACGCTTCGGCAACGGCTTGTCGCTCCTGGCTTCTTACACGAAAAGCAAGCTGATGGATGATGCCTCCAGTAATAACCAAAGCAACTTCAATGGATCAGGCACGAGCCAGGACGCCTACAACCGGCACAGCGATTGGTCGCTTTCGACAGCGGATGTGCAGGACCGGCTCGTACTGAGCGGCGTCTACACCTTGCCGTTCGGCCGCAAGCAGCGCTTCGGCGCAAACTGGAATCGCTGGATTGACGTTATCGCCGGCGGTTGGCAGGCAAATGGAATCAGCACGTTCCAGGGCGGTTTTCCACTCGCTTTATCGGCTTCCAACACGGCGAACATTTTCAATCCGGGAGAACGGCCGAACAACAACGGCACTAGCGCGTTGCTGGGCGGTTCAATCGAGAGCCGGCTCAACGGGTACTTCAACACGTCCGTCTTCAGCCAGCCCGCGCCCTTCACGCTGGGCAACACGAGCCGGACGCTGCCGGACGTGCGGACGCCTGGCTTGTTCGATATTGACTTGTCCTTGTTCAAGGACTTCACGTTGCGCGAATCCATGACGCTGCAGTTTCGCGCCGAATCCTTCAACGTCACGAACAGGCCTGGATTTGGGGCGCCGAATACGACGGTGCCGTCCAGTTCGCTCGGAGTGATTTCAACGCAGATCAATCCGCCGCGGCAGAACCAGCTTGCGCTGAAGCTCATTTTCTAGGGAATTCAAGAAACACGATGAAACGCAATCTTTCAACTCTGAAATCAATTTTGTTGGTGCTTGGCCTGGCGACAGGGTGCCAGGCCGCTCCTCCCGCGGGTGTCCGGCTGATCGCGCACCGCGGCGGAATTGTGGACCCACGCTATTCGGAAAATAGCCCCGCGTCGCTCGAAGCTGCGGTCGCGAAAGGCTACTGGGGAATCGAATCGGATATCCGGGAAACCAAGGACCACGTTGTGATCACCAATCACGACGCCAATTTCTTCCGCTTCTACGGCGATAAGCGCCACGTGGGTGAAGTGACCATCGAAGAGGTGCGCGCCTTAAAAGCCAATCCCGGCGGCACCGCGCCCATGACGTTCGCCGAGCTTGCGGATGCTTGTAAAGGTCGGCTCCATTTGATGCTCGATATCAAAGAACCGGAGCACGACGGCGCTTTTTATCAGGAAATCGAGAAACAACTGCGGCGCACGAACCTGCTGGATTCCACGTACATTATCGGAATCGGACAGGGCCAGCGCTATTTCAAGGGGAAGGCCCGCGTGAACGTGAAACTCAAGCAGTTGCAGGAAGCAGTCGCACGCGGCGAAGATGTTTCGCAGTTGTATTTCCTGTTCGAGTGGGGAAAAGACCATCACGCCCGAGGCAGTTCGCTACGCGCAGGAACACAAGGTGGCCGTGGTGCCGACGGTGAACACGTTCCACTACGGTAGCGGCGCGGGCGTGGACCCGGTCGCGGCGGGAACTGCTGATATTAAACGACTGCTTCCGCTCGGCGTCACGGAGTTCCAGATCGACTCGATTTACGACGTGGCTTTTCAGTAGCTAGTCGAACAAGTTAGTCAATTGACTTACAGCGTATACTTATTTACTGCTCTGGCATGACTAAAGACTTGTCTTGACAGATTTACTAGTAACATGACATTCTATTCCCGGATTTCACACAAGAGGGATTAGGTAAATATGTCAAACCAAAGCTCGTTGGTTCGCATCATTTCAGCCGTTGTGCTTGTTTCAATAACTTCACCACTGGCTAAAAGTCAGGTAACCGACCAGGTCGGACAGACTAACAATGAATCCGAGCTAACGGGCCTTTCGACTTTTAGCAATGGCGTTGCCGCATATGTCTACGGTTATCCGCTGGTCATGTTCGGCTTAACCGAAAGGATCGCCATCACAGTGCCGAGCGCTGGCGTAAAACTTGGCGGAGCGCCTTTAAATCAGTTTGGGAAGGAGCCCGGTCTACCGGACAGCTCTTTCACGGATGTGGTGCTACCCAGCACTACTACGCTGTACGCCTCGGCATTTATCAATCTGAAGGCGGAGCCAATTATCCTCCATATTCCCAACATCACGGATCGTTTTTTTCTGCTGCAGATGTTGGATGGATGGACCAATGTCAGCGATAAATCGCCGGGCAGCCGTTTAGGCAGCAAAGAGGGCGACTACGCGCTCGTGGGGCCCGATTGGACAGGTACTTTACCCTCTGGTATCTCACCGGGAAACGTAATTCAAATGGACACAAATTCCATGTGGATCATAGGACGGATCTACACAAAGGGGACGGCCGATGACATCGCTCTTGTGAAGGATCAAATCTATCCGACCCTCACGCTCACACCCTTAAGCGCATACCACAAGCACTACAAACCGCCAGCGAACCTGCCGCTGGACCCCTCCATAGAGACCGTGACCTCGCCACTAGATCAGGTCGCGGGAATGGATGCGTGTGCGTTTTTCGGAACTCTCGCGGCGATGATGAAGTACAACCCGTCACTTCCGGCTGATACCGCGGTAGCACAAAAATTAGCGGATATCGGGATCCTTCCGAACCAGTCTTTTGACTGTATAACGTTACGCGCAAAGCAGCGTATTGAGCTGGCGGCGCTGCAACTGGCAGTGGTGGCGGCGAGAGCTCGCCTGCAAGTACCGCCGGGTCTTCCGCAGGCAAAGACTAACTTCTGGTTGATGCCGCTCGATGTCGGTACTTACGGAACAAACTATCTTCTCAGGGCCCAAGTGGCGGTCAATGCTTTCGGTGCAAACAATCCGATAGACGCCGTGTATGGTTACGGAACGTTGGACGGCAGAGGTCTTCCGTTGAATGGCAGCAATAGTTATGCGATCCATTTCAACCCCAAAACGGCAGCCGGCAATGCCGGGGAAATTCCACCTGTGAACCCCAACGCATTCTGGTCGGTGACCATTTACAACCAGGATGGAACGTTAGTCGCCAATAACGTCGTAAGTTACAATGCAATCGGCATCCCGCAAGTGCAAGGTCACTCGGCGTGCTTGAATCCGGATAATTCGCTGGACCTCTATCTCCAGCCAACGGCCCCATCGGGTGGTACGCCCTTCTGCAATTGGCTGCCGATTCCTCAAGGAGATCCGTTCATCGTTTTCTTGCGCATGTACTGGCCTGATAACGCTGTGCTCGCCGGCCGTTGGGTTCCGCCTCCTATACAAAGAGTCCGGTAACGCACCCCCCTTGATCTACATTACGCAATGTGCGCTCCCTTTACGTCGACATAGAGTGAATAAACCGACTGGCTGGCCGCCATAAACAGACGATTCCGCCGCGTGCCGCCGAAGCAAAGATTAGCGCAGATCTCCGGCAGTACGATCTTGCCGATCTTCACGCCTTCGGGTGAAATCGCGTAAACACCATCCCCATCCGCTTTGGCGGAGCCGGTTCCATTCGCGCCTTGCCCAATTCCCGCCCAGATGTTTCCATCCGTATCGGCTCGAATTCCGTCGGCAATACCGGTGTAGTGATCCCACGCCGTGGATAAAAACTGCTTGGAATTCCGCAGCTTAGTCCCGTCGATGTCATAAACACGAATTTCCCTCGGAGCTTTCGGATAATGCGTAGCGCCGGTATCGCAAATGTAAAGCTTCTTCAAATCCGGCGAAAAGCAGAGTCCATTAGGCTTGAATAGTTCATCCGTAACCATCTCGAGGTGGCCAGTCTTTCCGTCCAACCGGTAAACGGCTTCCTTCAAATCGAGGGGAAACTTGCCTCCCTCATAGATGCTGAGCCCTCCGTAGCCAGGATCCGTAAACCAGATATCGCCGTTCGGATGGACGATCGCATCGTTTGGCCCGTTGAGCCGTTTGCCGTTGAAGGTTTCGGCCAGAATCGTGACCTCGCCGGTCTGTTCATAGCGAACGAGTCGCCGCGTCTGATGCTCGCAACTGAGCTGGCGTCCTTGCCAATCAAACGTATTGCCATTGCTGAAATTCGACGGCTTGCGAAACACATCGACATGGCCATCTTCTTCAATCCATCGCATCTGCCGGTTATTCGGAATATCGCTCCACACCAGGTAGTTCCCAGCTCCATTCCAGGCTGGCCCTTCAGCCCACCGAAACCCAGTGCAAACACGCTCGATCGTTGCAGTGCCAATCCGATACTTGCCGAATTCTTTCTCAAGAGCAATGACATCGGGATCGGGGTATCGTACCGGCTGACTGCCGGACCAATCGCGCGCCGCAACGGATTGCCCATAGGCAGAGGAGACACCCAGCCCGGCCAGACCCACGGCCAGCCCTTGAATCAGCTCACGCCTGCTGGAGGTCTTTGGAGAGCCGGAGTTCTTTCGAGAGAGAGAAGGAAGATTCATCGCTAGGCGATTATATGCTGGCCGGTGGTGTCCTGGTGTTTGATCGCCGCTCCGGAAACTGCTTCCATGAAGACAGCGCTTAATTTACTAAACTGGCGCAGCGAGGATGCTGGTCTTACGCTCGAAGGCAGAATGGCTCGCTAGAAGCTTGTTAATGTATGCTGCCGACAATGGATCTTGACTCAAAACCGCCGATCGACGCAAAGACCTTTGTCGAACCGTTGGCGTCCTTGGCGGAGACAATGGCGCAAAAGGTGCATCGCGAAGCATTCCAATATTTAAGCGCGCCAAAATTCGTGTCGGAAGACATCTTCATGATGATGAGGCTTATGCCGGAAAGCCCGAATGGGATGCCTACAACGCCGAACAAAAACAAGCACTTGATCACTTAATCCGCATCAGTGGATTCAGGCAGGATGAAATACGGCAGGCAAAGACATGGAAAACGCTTGGGGTCTATCTGCTGCAAGGTAAGCCCGAGGAAGCTACTCCGCACCAGAAATTCTTAAAAATGTTTACCCACATGCAGTGGCGGCAATATTCCGCATTGTCGCATGCGAGTCTCGACGGATACATAGGAGAGCTTCCAGCCGGCGCTTATTTCATACTTGCTGAAGCTAAACAAACGGCAGCAGGGCGTGGTTCCGTGAAAGTGGAGCAGCGAAAGTGATGCGGGATAGAATAACTGCAAATGGAATGCTTGGCATGCGGTATCACTTCTTCCCCGGTATCGAAGGAGCATGTATTTGCTCAGTGGTTGTTGAAGCGATTCGGTTCCATGAACCTCCAGATGGGGTTATCAAGGGAGTTGGCTGATGGTACCCGGCGACCTCTTCGGGAAGAATACAGGATAGATTCCTTCAGGCTGAAAAAGATTTGTAAGGCTTGCAATGGCGGGTGGATGTCTGAGCTTGAGCAGTCTGCAAAGCCGATAATTCTTGCATTGATAGATGGTCAACGCGACCTCGGCTCATTGTCCGCCGATGAGCGTTATACGTTAGCTAGATGGGTCGGGAAAACAGCAATTATCGAGTCTCATTCCGTAGGTGCAGAATCTCCAGTGGGTCCGGATTTTCTTCGGCAACTCAAGCTCGATATCCACGGTGATCCTGGTCGCTTCGCTGTAGCTGGCAGCCACACCGGTTTTGAAGGTTTCGGACATATTCAAGTCGGGGTCATTCACGACCTGATCGGAGGCGGAATAGCCGCCGGAAATATCATCATGATTGCGCTGCCGCAGTTGGTATTTGTGTGCGCTTTCCCGATGCTCACCCTTCGGTTCCAATGTCGAGTAGCCGCACCGCTTCAGGGAATCTGGCCGCACGATGCCCGCGAATGGCATCCAATGAAGTATACGTTTCAGCCTATCGAGATGAAAGCTGCTGAATCATTTCGAAGCCTAGCGGAAAGGATCGAACTGTTTCATAGCGTGGTTTGATTACTTCTTGTATCAATCTTCGACCAGACTTATCTAGTGGACCAAAAGAACGATGACCCCGAGCAGTCCGTGCCATCGGCTGGTGCCGGGGACGCCTCTGTTCTGTCATCTTTGAAATCAGGTATGACGAGGAAGGAGCGTACTACCGTCTAGTCACAGCGTGGAAAGCGACGAAAGAGGAGGAGCAAAGCTATATATGCCGAAAATGCCTAGAGCCACACCGTCCGCCGACGAGATCGCCGAAAAAGCGTCGCGCGGCGAAAATATCTCCGCTTACTTTACCAACAAGTTCACTGTGGTCAAACCTGTCCAACGAGTGAATGTCGATTTGACCCAAGGCATGCTACGGGAACTCGACGAACAGGCCGCCCGGCTCAACGTTAGCCGTCAGGCGGTTATCAAAACTCTGTTGGACCGGGCGTTGGAAGAGACTCGCTCCGCCGCAAAACCGGACGGAGAGGAAAGGACGTCTCCAATCGGTGAAGCCCCCTGGACGTCTGAAAGCGCATATGAAATGTATTGTTTATCCGGTGAGATTTTTTCGGTGACAGAACTTCCCAAAATATTTCCAAACTGAATCTAAAAGCCTTACGTACCGCCTTCCCATTTCCTTCGCCTGGCGCACGTGTTCCGCCGTGCTACGCTTCAGCAGGCTCGCGCACAGGCTCCCACCTGTTCCGTGGGCCATTTCCATTTGGAGGAAAACATGACACCACGCGCCATCCGCCGCGCCGCCGAGCGCAAAGCGAACAAGCTAGCCCGCAAAGTCACCCAACATCTCGCCCCGTCAGACGCGTACGCCACGGAAAACCGGCTCGC
>DATHIZ010000216.1:0-2305 GCA_035316385.1 Bryobacteraceae bacterium
CTCGATTTGCCCGCGTCCGTCAACTCCGCGGCCACAAAGCTGCGTTGAAACGTGTTCTTGCGCGTCGGCAGCGTCACCGGCAGCAATTGAGAAAACGGAGCCACATTGTAACCGCCGTCAGCCAGCGAGTAGCGGCCGCCCAGCAGCAATAAGCCGCCGCCGCGCCGGTTGGCGAAATCTTCAATCATCTGCCGTTGCGCCAGGCTAAAGAACGATTGCTCCACGCTGCCCAGAATCAGGCCCTGATACTCGAATAACTGCTCCGGCTTATCGGGGAAGCCATCCACCAGTTCGTTCGGATTTGCTATGCCTTGCCGGTAGATCTTGTTTTGCGTGGTACGCAGCATGGAGACGACTTCGATGGCCGGATCATCCTCCACGGCGCGCCGGATGAACTTATATTCCCAGCGCGGTTCGCCTTCGACGTAGAGAATGCGGTGTTTGGTGTTATCCACCGAAAGCACGCGCGTCAACTGGTTGTTCAACGCGTTGGTCTCGCCCGGTAAAGGATCGAGTTTCGCCGCCAGGTTCATCACGCCGCGCTTGCCTGCGCTGAATTCGATTGTCTCTACCTGTTCGGGCGAACTTTTCAATTCCACGTTCCGGCTGGCCAGCACCCCGGAGCTGCCGCTCAACGTCAGCCGCGCACGCTTGCCGCTAAAACCATTTTGCCGGATCGTCACGCGCGCCTGCAGCCTGGAACCTTCCAGCGTTTTGGCGGGCACGTCCACGCCTTCCAGTTCGATGTCGTTTGAAATCTCGCGGTTTCCGATGCCGACGGTGTTCACGGGCAAGCGCCGCCGCCGCAGTTCGGACAAAGTGTCCAGCCCCACGCCCCCCGAATTATCCGCGCCATCGCTCATCAGCACCACCGCGCCAATGGGAAGCGTGGCTGCTTCGTCCGCCAGTTGGCGCAAACCTTTGCCGATTTGCGTGGATGCCTGCGAGGCATTCAATTGGTTCGTATCGGTAACGCGTTCAACGCCCGCGCCCAAGCGGTACAAGCGCACTTGAAAGCGCCCCTGCAGATCCTTCAGCAAGCCTTTGTCGAGCAGCTTGCGGGCGGCCTGCTCCCGTGAGATACCGTTCTCCTGTATGCCCATGCTGTTGCTGCCGTCCACTACCACGGCGATAATGTTTTGCTGCGGCTTGAGCGCGGTAACCGAAATTGCCGGCTGCCATAAGAGGAAAAGCAGCGTAGCGAGTAAGGCCGATTGCAGCAGCCACAGCACAACCGCGCGTCCGCCCCGTAGTGCCGGCGTGAACTGCTCGCGCTTGCGCAACGCGAATACGGCTAATGCCGCCGCTGCCGCGATGATTCCTACTATCAAGATCCAGCGGGGCCAGGAACCCAGGAGCACAAAAGTCCCTTTGGCAAATACGCTGAACGGATATTTGAAAAGAAACTCGAACATGTGATGTGGGGGATTAATGAATTTGGCTTAGTGAGTCATCGCGTAAGTCAGGTAGTTGACCCCGATCCGAAAACCTAGCGCGGAAAACTTCTCCGGATATTCGGGGTCGTCGGCGTGTTCCCAGGAATCGCCCAGATCCATGTTGTGGCAAATCGCAACCATGAGACGGCCCTTGTCGTCATAAATGCCTCGCCAGCGCGCATCGAAGCCGTCTTTCTCGGCCGAGCGGCCAGTATATAGGAATTGCGCGCCCGGCACTTGGTAGCGGTCGTCCAGATCATATACGGCGTGAAAAATGGGGTCGCTGTTGGGCAGGTCCACGATGGGGCGGTCCGGAAACACCCGCTGCATGCTGGCCACAAAAGTCTCCCATTCCACCGTGCCGTGAAAATCGTCGCACATAAAAAACCCGCCGCGCAGCAGGAAATCGCGGAGCTTGGCGGCTTCGAAGTCCGTGAGGTCCCAGTGCCCCACTTCCACTCCGTACAGCCACGGCCAATTGTAAATGTCGTCCGCATCCTCGGCTGCAACCGGCTCCTCTACGGATCGTGCGTCAATACGAGTGAGACGTCTGACGGCGGCGGAAAGATGCCGGTCGGAGCGTGGATAATCAATGGTCCAATTCAGGCCGCGCCCCCGCCAGGTGGGAACCCCGCGATACATGAAGCGCGCAAATACCCATTCGCCGGGCGTTTTGAAATCGGGCGGAAGAGGGAAATCGTTGTATTCCCAGGCCGGGTATTCACGAAAAACTCCCGCTTGCTGCGCTTTGCGGGAGGTTCGTTTGCCCACTTGACTGGCATCGTCGGGCAGAGATTCCGGATCGGGCTGCCGCACGGCCGCGCACACTGCGCTGAACAGCGCCAGACAGGGCAGAATCGCGAAGCAAA
>DATHIZ010000217.1:0-3279 GCA_035316385.1 Bryobacteraceae bacterium
TAATCGCTTCGGATCTGCGGGCCAGCGCTTCGCTGGTATTGGCGGCCCTGGTGGCGAAAGGTGAGACGACGATTGACCGTGTGTATCACATGGATCGCGGCTATGAACGCATTGAGGAGAAATTGGCGGGCGCGGGGGCCAATATTCAGCGCATGACGGAGAGCGGCGCGGGGTCGAGCGTTGCCGCCGGGGCCGCCGAGGTGGAGGCATGAGTACGGCGGTAAAACACCATAGCGAAGGCTTTCTGGCTATCGTTCACGACGCAAAAAAGCGCGTCAAAGAAATCGATATCGACGAATACAAGCGAATGGTTGCCGCGGGCGATGCCGGGCAATTGGTGGATGTGCGGGAAGATTCCGAATGGCAAGCGGCGCATGCGGCTGGAGCGATGCATTTGAGCAAGGGAATTATTGAGCGCGACATAGAGAAGACGTTTCCCGATAAAGATACTAAGTTAGTACTGTATTGCGGCGGCGGCTACCGTTCGGCGCTGGCCAGCGACAATTTGCAGAAGATGGGATACCACGATATTCTCTCGCTCGATGGCGGGTGGCGGGCGATTGAATCTTCGGGCTTGCCACTTGTGCGTACGCCAGGCGAATAGCTTCTCGGATCGGAGTGTCCGAGACAAAAGGTAAACTTTTTGTTGAATTAAGCATCGAATTGGTGTGATCCCTACACGCTTATTGGGAAAAACTAATGTGCTTATCTCAGCACTCGGTTTAGGCGGGCATCACCTAGGACAGGCTGCCGATGAGAAAACAGCCAAGCAAATAATAGCGGCTGCGGTGGACGGAGGCATCACATTCTTCGATAATTGCTGGGAATATCATCTCGGCAAAACAGAAGACTGGATGGGAGCAGCCCTAAAAGGAAAGCGTGACCGTGTTTTCCTGATGACGAAGGTTTGCACTCATGGACGCGATAAGGATCTTGCCCTCCGGATGCTCGAAGAATCGCTGCGGCGGTTGCAAACCGATCACCTCGACCTCTGGCAGATACACGGTGTTGGGTTTGATAACGATCCCGCGTTGTTCATCCGGCCAAATGGCGCGGCGGAGGCGCTAGCGCTGGCCAAGAAACAGGGCAAAGTGAGATTCACCGGCTTTACCGGTCATAAGAATCCCAAAGTTCACTTGGCAATGCTCGACACCAACTTTCCATTTGATGCGGTGCAGATGCCTTTGAATCCGTTTGATGCTAGCTTCCGCAGCTTTGAAAAAGCGGTTCTTCCCGAGTTGGTGAGGCGGGGAATTGCGCCGCTAGGCATGAAACCGCTCAATGGGGGCGGAGATGCAGTGAAGAAGGGCTTGGTATCGGCGGAAGAGATGCTGCGGTACGCGATGAGCCTGCCGGTGGCATGCACCATTACCGGGATGGAAAAACCCGAAATAGTCGAACAGAACCTGAAGATTGCTCAGAAGTTCCAGCCAATGACTCCCGTTGAAATGGATTCACTGCGGTCGCGATGCCGGAGCGTGGCGGCGGACGGCAGGTTCGAACTTTACAAAGTCTCTCTCAAATACGACAACCCGGAGGCTCGGATGGCGCACGGATTTCCGATTGATCCGCAGCAGATGGAAGTGAAAGAAATGATCCGCGCCACCGATAATACCGGCAAGCCTTTTCCTTCGTACCAATAAACAAAATACAATGCAGAACCCAAATCAGCCTAGCCGCCGCATGTTTCTTCAGAGCGCCGCGGCCGCAGGCGCCACTCCCGATGTGACACAACGTAATACGCAACATGTTGAACCCCCGGTAAGCCAGATGGGTAAAAGGCCCCTTGGCAAAACCGGACTGGAGGTCTCGATACTTGGCTTGGGCGGATTCCATTTGGGCGCCACAAAAGATCAGGAGGAGGCAACCCGCATTGTCCACGGCGCGCTGGACGCGGGCATTAACTTCTTTGATAGTGCCTGGGAGTACCAGGATGGCGAGAGCGAAGCGCGGCTCGGCAGGGCGCTTGAAGGGCGCCGCAAAGAAGCGCTGTTGATGACGAAGGTATGCACGCACGGGCGGAAGAAGCGCGTCGCCATGCAAATGCTCGAAGAGTCGCTGGGGCGCTTAAAGACCGATCATCTGGATGTCTGGCAGATTCACGAAGTGGTTTATGAAAACGACCCGGAGATGATCTTCGGCCCAGACGGAGCCGCCGAGGCATTGTTGCAGGCGAAGAAGGAAGGCAAAGTCCGGTTCGTCGGATTCACGGGGCATAAGGACCCATCTTTTCATCTAAAGGTACTCTCCCTTGGCTTTCCGTTTGACACGGTTCAATTGCCATTGAATCCATTCGACGCGACGTTCCGTAGTTTTGAATCGCAGGTGCTTCCCGAGTTGAGGCGTCAAGGGATTGCGGCGCTCGGGATGAAGAGCCTGGGCGGCAGCGGCGAGATGGTGAAAAGCGGCGCGGTGACGGTAGAAGAAGCCCTGCGCTACTCGATGAGCCTTCCGGTGGCTTGTACGATCAGCGGAATCGATTCGCTGGAAGTTCTGGAGCAAAACCTGAAGATCGCGCTGAATTTTAAACCTATGAGCGAAGCCGAGCGGCAGGCTTTAGCCACGCGGTGCACGGAATATGCTGCGGACGGACGGCTGGAACTTTTCAAGACCACGACGCAGTACGACGGAAAAGTAGGGCGCGAGCAACACGGTTATCCCGCAGCGGAAAAACTGCCGGCCTGACATTTATCTTACGTCGCCGGCCTAAGCTTCTCCTTGCCAAACTAGGAGAGTCCGGAGTAGACTCCTAGTAAGACTAGGGAGGTCACCCCATCTTGGGCAAAACCGCAGACTTACTACCAGGCACGCTTGACATGCTGATCCTCAAGGCGGTGTCTTTGAAGCCACTGCACGGATACGGCGTGTTACTGCGCATCCGGCAGATTTCAGGCGATGCGCTTGAGATTCCGCAGGGGTCCTTGTATCCGGCGCTGTACCGGTTGGAGCACCAGGATCTTATCGCCGCCGAATGGGGACAGAGCGACAACAACCGGCGGGCAAAGTACTACACGCTAACCGCAGCAGGACGACGCCGGCTACGTGAGGAAACGGCTGGGTGGAACCGGTTAGCGTCCGCGATTGCCGCGGCCCTCAATGCGACATCGGAGGAGGTGTGAGATGTTCAAGCGTTTCCGTTCTCTGTTTCGCTTGCTCACTTCCCGGCGTGATTTCGAAGACGGTATGTCCGAGGAGTTGCATTTCCACATTGAGCAATACACCGAGGATCTTGTGCGCTCCGGCATTCCAACGGAGGAAGCGCGGCGCCGCGCGCGCCTG
>DATHIZ010000218.1:0-16743 GCA_035316385.1 Bryobacteraceae bacterium
AGGAACCGGCCGGGACTATAGTCCTTCAGCAGCAGAAAAAACAGCCCCTCGAAGGCCAGGACGGCAGCGGTCAGCAGGAGCCAACCGGGAATGCCGCGAGCAGCGGGACGCATGTTGCGGGCGATAGCAAAGGCTGCCGCAATCGCAAGCACCAAGAGAAAAAAACACACCGCCACCCGGTCCACCGGGGAAAGCGCATGGAATCCGGCAAAGCCCAGGAAGAAAGAACCCACTGCGGCGGCCAATCCAAAGAGCAGGCAGAACACGGCGGTTAGGGCTGCGGTGCCCGGCATGGGACGTACCGGCGTAACCGAAGCCAGAATCGGCTTTCGAATTCCTTCGAGCACCGCCGGACTTACCGTTCTGCCGGCGCTGTCCGCAACCAGGGAGCCCAACAACGCCCGGCAGTGCGGGCAGGTCGCCAGATGCGCTTGGGCCTCCGCGGGCAGTTTATCCCCCAGCGCACTGGTCAATCTTGCGCTGGTCAATAAGATAAGGTCGTCCATCTCGCGGCAGGTCACGGTGCACTCCTCCTTGGCCTTCGCCTTTTGGCCGGCCTCGGAGAGGAGCGTTCGCAATTTGGCATAGGCCCGATGAGCTTTCTGCTTCACCGAGCCGACGCTCGAAGAGGTGGCGCGCGCGACTTCTTCCAGGGACAGTCCGGAGATTTTGAGCAGCGAGATCACCTCGCGCTGGCTGCCCGGAAGCGCGGCCAGCAGTTGCTCCATCTCGAGCGCTTGGACGCCGTTGGTCACGGCCGGCTCAACCGCCGGAGCGCGCCCGGGCGTCGCATCCAGAGATTCTTCATACCGTTCCGAGCGGCGTTTTCGAAAGGCGTCCACTTTGACGTGCCTTGCAATCGCATACAGCCAGGGCAGCAGGCGTTCGCCTGGCCGGTAGGTGTGCCGCGCCTTATGAATACGAAACCAGGCGTCTTGCAGCAGGTCGTCGGCATGGCGGCGGTCTCCCACGTGAGCCGCAAAAAAGCGATGCAGCGCCGGACTAACCCGTTCGATTAACGTATCGGCAGCCGCGCGATCTCCTCGTTGATAGGCCTCCATCAGAGCTTCCAAGCTTTCCGCCTCACGCTGGGTGTGGGGATCTGGACTGGGGGGATCGCTCATCAAGGCCGTCCACCCATTATCCACGCCCAGACCGCTATCCGCAGCCCAACCCAAATGCGCCTAACATAATGGAATTCGCAGCCAGTATCCGGGAAGTTACGCTCGTCCGGCTAAGCTTCCTGGAGCAATTCTGCGCTTTCGCGCAGCAAGATCCTACAGCAAATGGGAGGGCGTGACCCGCAGCTTGATGGTGGCGCCGGAGTGCAAATGTTCATTCACGGTTTCAAGCGACCCGAAGAAACCGATGAACCGCGAGCGCAAGCGGGCCGGCGCCGGGCGCGTCTGGCGGAAATCGCGATGGCGGAAGCGGTCGGTCACGGCGATGACGGCAGTACCCATCGGCCGGTATTCGTGCGTGCCGCGCGCCCAGGCCAGGCGCTGTTCGGTGTCGATCCACAAAGCGAAGCCCATTTGTTCAGGAGAGCACATTGGAAATGCTGCGCGTGCCAGAGCCGGATATTGCGGCTCAACCTTTGTTAGCAGGTTTGCGTTTACTACCTCCGCAGTGATGCGCCCGGAGTTTGTCCGGCTGCCGCTATCTTCCGTAGATTACTGCGCCGGGTGGGCTCCGCTTTAGCCGATTCGAGAGCCTCCGTCCAGTTAGGATTGCCCGGCTCTAAATCAATGGCTCTCTGAATAAAGTCCAAGCCGGTTGGAGCCGTCTCAGCACCGCAAACACTTACCAACGTAGTGCCTACCTGGCTGAGAAGCCCTGGATCATTTGAAATTTCCAGTTCAGTCCGCAATCCACCGGCGATATTGGGAGCCATGGCGATGCCGTTCAGCCGAAAACGCGCATTTCCCGAATGAAGATCCGAAATCACAGCCGCGGAGTAAACCATCGCAATTGCGTGAACATAGGGTCCTTGCACGTGGGATCGAGGCGGCGCCAGATCCCTTGCCCGCTTGAATAAGGCGAGCCCGCGTTGGGGGTCATCCTGCACGAAGCCAAGTCCAGCGTGATAAAGCACTTCGGCTGAATCCGGATGCGTGGCTAACGCCCGCTCCCAGGCAGCTTTCACCGGTTCCCGGTTCTTGGATGCCTCCGTCTGGTCGCGTCTCGAAAAAAACCTCATTCCAGCTATCGCAGCGTCCGGATAGTGATCGATCACCCACAACAAATGCCTTGTGAAGCCGGCCTCGTTGCCTCCATTTGCATAAAAGGCCATGAGAACGCCACGCGTTTTTAGATCTTCGGGATTCTGCTGGAGATCTAATTCCAATGCGCCGGATGGCCTCTGGCCTGTTAGCGAGCTCGGGCTGCCCGCTAACTGGCCGTCTGCGGCCTGCGCCTGGTCGAATCGCGCGGCGGCGGTCAGATACAGAACCGGGAAGAACGCAATCAGTAGCAAAGCCTGAACCGGCGATAGTTTGTTACGGCGCGTGAAGGCATGGAAAAGATCCGGTCTAGGCGTTTCTTGATCAGGGATCGGCGTAAGACCACGCTTGACGCCGCAACCAGCCGGTTGCGCGCCATCGCCACTTCCGAGACAAACTCTATCAGGATCCGGGAATACGGCTCGGGCTTTACAAACCGCAGCGCAGCCTCGTCGCAGGCCTCTTCCGACAATGCGGCGAGCTGCCTCCGCAGCCAGTAGACGAGAGGGTGTATCCAGAAAAGACACACAGCCAGCGAGCTGAGAAATGCCGTGGCCGGATCCCCGCGGCGCACATGCGCCATCTCATGCACGAGGACTGCGTGCAGTTTGTCGCGCCGCCAGAGCCTCCAAGAGGAAGGCAGCAAAATCGAGATTTCGTGGATACCGGCGGCCATGGGCACGTAAACATCGGTCGAGATACGAATCCGTGGTTTGAATGGCGAAAGACTCTCCAGCCAAACGTCATGTCCAAGTTGCTGCAGATCCCCGTCAAGAATGGACTCGCTCCGGCGCAGCAACTTCTCCAAGGCGAGGAGACTTAGTCCTAAACGCAATAGGAGCGCGGCGCTGACGGCCAGATATATCGAGGATGCGATGAGCATCCAAGGAAACGCTTGTCCCTCGCTGGCTGGGCCGGTGTGCGGCGTGACTTTGGATACGGTGCTTTGCGTTCCTCTAATTGGCTGTACGGGGAACACTGTCAGTTCGGCTTTAGACAGAACGTGGGAAGCGTGGCGCAGCGGAGGCGCCGCGAACTGGAGCACCGGCAAAAGCAGCAACCCGTACAATGCTCCATGCCAGATGAGATGTCTGATTTCAGCCGTTCGCGATCGAAAGAAAAGGTTCACAAGCGCGCACGCCGCCGCGAGCGCGGACGATCGCAGTACGATTTCCAGCAGCATCGCTCCAGATGCACGGCTCAGAGACTCCAGTTCGCTGATGCTCATTTCAAGTGGTCCTTTCTTTTTGAGGCTTTGCGCGGCTTGGGCGCGCCTTTTTCCGCGAGGCGATCCACGATTCGATGCAGCTCTTCAGCATCGACCATCTCGTCATCGACCATGCCCACCAGAAGCGATTCAACCGAACCCTGGCAGAAATGATCGATGATCTGCTTCACCGCGCGAACCGCCAGACTCCTGGGTGGCTGCAGGCTGGAATAGACGAAGGTACGGCCGTCTACTTCATGCCGTACATAGCCCTTCTCTTCGAGGCGTGTGAGAACAGTCCGAATGGTCGAATCCTTGAGGATGCGTTGTGACACAAGGGCATTTTGGACATCCGTTGCCGTGACGTTTCCGCGCGACCAGATAACGCTCATCACTTCTTGCTCGAGGCGGGAAAGAGGCGGCTTTAGAGGCATCTATCTGCTACAGTTGTAGCACTACACAATGTAGCGCTGGGCAGATGAAAAGTCAATAGCACCCCGTACAGCGTTTGAACCTACAGAATGGCGGCGAGCTTACCCGGCTTGCGCTAGACGTAACTCATCTTCGAGTTCGTAGATTCTGTCCTCAATCGCCTTCACGGGCTTCCCGGCGGCTTGCGTCTCGGCGAGCTTTTTTTTCAACTTGTCGAGCTGCCTTTCAATACCAATCACCTTGGGTGAAGGAGGCGCCGCGGCTGGCTTAGGCTCGGGCAGCTTGGCCGACTTTTGCGGGCGAGTCTTCTTTGATTTCGCCGGCATCGAGATCTTTTCCCCGAAGTCTTCAAGCAGCTCGCGCTGGACCTGCAACAACTCGTTCGATAGCGCATGAAAACGCGTTACCAAATCTTTTTTCGCCTGGTTTCTCAGCTTCAGATATTGGGCCTTGGCTTCGCGGTACTGCTCAATCGTACTGGACATGGAAGAAGCCATTATAAGGCCGCGTTGATTATAAGCCGCCTAGCGTACGCTCCCGGCGAGCACGCCCTGCGTTTGTTCTTGAGCTGGCGCGGGAACAGGCCGGATCCATCGATAGTAGAGATAGCGCGCTGCATAGAAAGAGCACCCGACGGCGACCGCGAGCACGGCGTTGACGACCAGCACAGCGACGGCGGTAAATAGAAACGCCACGGCATCGACGCGCCGCATGCGCTTGAGACGCCGCCAGGTACTCCATTCAAGCAGGCAGATACCGATGTAGGCCGTGACTCCAGCCAGCGCCGGAATCGGGATGTGCTGAATGTAGCCCGCGCCCAGGATCACGAAGGCAAGAATAAACAGGGCGTGGAACAGATTCGACATGCGCGTGGTGCCACCGCAACGCACACTGGCGAGACTGCGCGCCGGAATTCCTACGCTCATGGGAGCGGCAAACACTCCGGCGACCATGTTGGCGATTCCGTAAGCGCCAAGTTCGGCATCGGCATCAGCCGCTTTCAGATGTTTGTGCCGGCCGCGAAAATGCTCGACAACACGCGAGGTTAAAAGGATGTTAACGCTGGATACGAAAGCGAGACCGAAGGCCGCGGGCAGCACGTTCAAGACATCATTGGGTGTCCAGAAAAAGCCGGCAAACGGCGGGATTTCGAGGGGCAGCCGGCCCACCTCTCGCTGATGCAATCCGAACACCCCCGCAATGACCACGGAAGCGATAACGCCGATCAACGGAGCGGGAGCTTTGGGGATGAAGTGCGCGCATAGAAAAGCGGCAATAATAACGGCAAAGCTAATGACAAAAGCGCTCCATTGCGTTTCGGGGATATGCGATAGAACCTGCCAGCTTTGGTAGAGCATGTTGTTTGAGGTGCGGTCCACCACGGCCCTGACGCCCAGCATGACGCCGAGTTGCGAGAGGAACATCATGGCGCCGATACCACACGAAAAGCCGGTCACCACGGGTTGCGGCACCAGGTGAATGTGACGCCCCAGGCGTAGCACGCCGAACACCAGCATGAACACGGAAGCGGTGATGCAAACTTTGGCCGCCCCACCCACTCCCTGCGCCTGCACGGCTTGCGCGATGAATGGAACGGTGGCGCTGGCGGTGCCGCCGATGAGCACCGGATTGCGGCCGAGCAGCGCGGTGATGGGGGCCGTGGCGATGGAAGTCACCAGCCCCAGGACAGGCGGTAGGCCCATCATGTTCGCCATGGCGAGGCCGTAAGGAAGAGCGATCAACGCGGCAATGGCTCCGCCTGCTAAATCGCCGCCAAAAATCTTCCAGCTATATCGAAGACGCAGCAATCTCAAGTGTTCACACCCCTGTGTCTCGATTCCGGACACGTCAGAATCGCACTGGCAAAGTGGCAAAACGAACTGGGTTAGGACCGGATTACCGCGCGTGAATGAGGGAGAACGGAGCACATCCGTTCTCCCCTTTTTGTAATACAACTGATTCGCCGCGCTCTCGCACGGAGATGAATTACGTGTTGTAGACCTGAACGAAGACCTCTTTGAACTTGGCCATTTCTTCCTTGCTGCCGACGCTGACGCGAACCCAGGTCGGCCAAGCTTCCCACACTCGTCCAATGTAGACTTTCTTGGCAGCCATGGCGGCGTAGAAGTCCCTGCCGGGGCGCTTGACGTTCATCATGAAGCAATTGCTCTCGGACGGAACGAACTCAACGTTGTGCTTGGTGAGGAACGAAAGAGTATCTTCGCGATTGTCGCCCATGATCTTGCGGCGTTCGGCAATCAGGTTCTTCGCTTTGAGGCTGGCGTTGGCGCCGGCCATACCGGTGATGGGCATCGCTCCGGCGGTGTAGGGCGCGATTTTTTTCAGGATGTCCGGACGCGCGATAGCGGCTCCGGCACGCAGGCCGGCCATGCCGTAGAGTTTTGAGAAAGTCCGCAGAACCAGGACGTCTTTGTCTTGCGCCACCAGGTCCGAGCACTTCACGGCGTTGGTCGAAATGTGAATGTAAGCTTCATCAATCAGCACGATGGAACCGGCGGGTTTGTTGGCGACGAGCCATTCAATGTCCGCTTTGCTGGTAATCGAACCGGTCGGGTTGTTGGGGTTGCAGATGTAATAGAGGCCGCCATTGGGAGCCTTGGCAAGCATGGCTTTCACATCGTGATCCCAAGTGCCTTGGCGCAGCGGGACACTGACGACGGACGCGCCGATGAACTTAGCAGCTCTCTCGCCGGCTTCATAACCGGGTTCGGCTTTCACAAACGGGCGGTCCTGTGAGCAATACGCCATCACCGCCTGGTGTAGCGGGGCACTCGAACCGGGATAGGCGTCCACATACGATCCCTCGCCCCTGGCGGTCGCTTTCACACCTTCCTGCTCGGCGAGCGTGGTGGCCATCTCAAAGGTATCTTCGTAGCGGTAACGGCCGCCTTGCGGGATGATCTTATGGATCGCGTCGGCAGCCTCGGCACACGGACCCAGCGGATTCTCGTTGGCGTTGATCTTTACCGCGTCGGCCGGCATGTTCTTCACCATCGAAAGTTGAGCCAATGCGGGTTCGTTGTAAAACGGCAGCGCGGCCCCAGCGGTTATTACGGAAGCGATCCTTCCGAAATGGCGGCGTGAAAAGCCCCGGCGGATAAGATCTGCCTGTTGGTCGGCATTGAGAATTTGTTGCATCGTGTCTCCTGTTTAGTGACTGCCGCGCGGCGGCGGCATGGGGTTGTTGGCTAAACGGCGGCGGACTGGGCCCCGCTCATAACGATTGCGATGGTGGAACATGATACAAAAACCGGCTGCAAACTGGAGCACATAGGAATTGAACCCGCGCGCGTCCCGGCAATAGAATGCCGGCATGCCGCGTGGATAAGCTATAGCCGCGGATACCGAAGTCGAACTTCATTCCCAAAGGTCTTCGTCACGCTAACAAAAGTCACATTGTAATCGGCTGCGACCGGGGAGCGCGTACACGTCGAAAACAGAGACCTCGGGAGTTACGGGGTTTGTCCTTTACGGGCAAACAACTCGGAGGCTGACGAGTTATCACTAAGGAGTGTATCACCGCCATGCGCTTCCTGCAAATACATTACTTAAAAGAATCCGTTGCTCGTCGACGCCGCGGGCGGGCGGCCGGAAGCCAATGCTTCCTGCAGCGCCATACGGGCGAGATCGGGCAGCCGCAGGTCGCCTTCCAGGAGTTCGCGGGCGCTGAGGCTTTCCTTAGTTACTCCGTGCTTGGTGTGCTTTGTGGAGTTGGCAATCATGTGATAAACTTCATGCCCAATCACCAGGCCGATTGCCCGGCCTAGAAGCGACTGGCGAGAATCGTGGGGCACGCGGCCAACCACGCGGTTGAGAGATTCGCGAATCCTGTCGCACTGCACCTCACCAAAATGCAGAACCTCTCCGTCGCTCGAGTAAGCCATGGCTAAGGGTCCGCGTTCATCAGACAACGCCGCAATAGGCAAAGATTCCATAATGCAGGAACCCTTCATTTTGAAGATCACCAGGTCGGCGAATTCCTGCGAGGGCTTTAGTTCGCTGCGGATTTGCAGATCTATTTTTAGACCCACCGGAGTGAGCAGAGACTCCAACTCGCGCCGCATGGCGGCCACGGACACGGGAGAGTGCGGCTTTTCGAAGTCGACCAGGATTGTAACCGGCGCGGGAGTGACGGAACTAGGGGCCGCGCGAAGCAGGGAGCAGGCGGCAAGAAGCGCCACGGGAAAGCTTTTGGCAGTGTGCATACTATTCTCGACCAGGAGAAATACTGGCCGCGACAGAGCAGCCATTTACAGTATAGGATCAGGAACGGCTACGCAACAGACCCCGAAATTTGCCTTAGTTTGCCGCAATTAGTTTGGCGCGAACCCGCTCATTCTCGATGTAGCGCAACAACTGATCGGTTTGCCGGCGGTCGGCATCGCTGCCGGCCAGACGCTGGGCTTTCTCGGCATGGGTCTGCGCTTCCGGCGCGCGATGCATCTGGATGTAACAGTATCCCAGCGTATAAGCAATGAGGTAAGCATGTTCCGGACGGACATTGGGGATGCTATTCAGGGCTACAACAGCCAGATCGAACCGGTTGGCCTTGGCTTGGGCAAACCCCAGATCGAGATGGGCGTTATAGTGACTGGGGTCAAGTACTAGAACGCGTTGCAACAATTCGACGATCGGGCCCGCCGGAGCCCCGGCGTTCAGATCGAGATGCGCCAGGTAGAACAATGCGTCCGGGGCAACGGAATGACGCTCAACCGCTTTGGCGAAGTGAACACGAGCCTCGGAAGGGCGGTTTTGGCGAAGCGCAAGAAAACCCAGCGATTCTTCGGCCTCTGGATCCTCGGGATATTTTTTCGAGACCTCGTCCAACTGCCCGGCAGCGCCCAATCCGGAATATGGATTCGATGCGGCTAAGTCGGCCAGCGCAAAATCCACTCTGGCAAGCGGAGACGGAAGAAACTTCGGTTGAATGACTGCGGGAGCCGCGCTCCAGTCAAAGACGCGTACGGGGAGTTGTCTTTGCTGCAAATAGTTATTCAGATCCGCGGTTACTTGATCGGGACTCTTATGATAAAGAGTCTGAAAGGCTTCCGGCGCCGGCGTTCCATTCGAAATGAGCGTAAGCAAGCCTGAAAACTGTGGAGCATACTGTGCATCCATGGCTAACATATGGGTCAAAGCCCAGCTTTCGGCATAGAAGATGGCCATTTTGTCAGCTTGCGTGTAATAGGGTGATCCCTGTGCAACGGAAAAGAGCGCCGTTAGGCTGAGCCAGGACTGCGTGCGGAGTGAATGCAGGCGGCCGAAAGGTGGCCGGCCTAGAAACACCTGGCCATTACGCGACTCGAGCGAGGAGTAGAATTCGGCCAACCCCTCATTCAGCCACAGTGGAAGCTTCAGACCGGAATGCTGAAAAAGAAAGTGGGTGTATTCGTGAACGCCAACCTGATAGTGATCGGGCGCCAGGTCTTGCATGACAATGTAATCTCCGCTACGCGTTCTCTGGTAATAGGCGCAGGCTGTGGGATTTACCCGGTGAGCGCTATATTCGCGCGCCGAGCGGAAGGCGATCACCTGGACCGCTGCTTCGGGAACGGCGCCAAATAGGCCCGCATCCGCACCGGCCTGCCGGAAGAAGCTATGCACCATCTCGAGGCGTTGCACCGCTTCTAGCGCCGCTTGCGGCTCATTTGTGGTGTAAAGCTCGAAGTGTGGCGTCGAAAGTCCGACCCATTTAGAAGCGTATGCCTTCGTACTTTCAGGCTCGTTCGACTGGGAGGATTGCCGGGCTTTCGCCGCGCACGTAGATATCCCAATGAGCAGCAGGATTGCAATCGTGCAAAACCTAAAGTAAGCTATCACATAGCTTTATCGCCATTATTCGGCTTTAGATCGGATTTTTCTTGCAAGAAATTAAGTGCCCTAGGTAGTAAGAGGGCGGTATACTTTAGAGGTAAAAATGAGCCTAAGACGGCTTGAGGGTCTTTTTCTTAGTGTTTATTAACAAGCCATCTTTCTGGGGAAGCGTAGTCTTAGCCACCCTTTCTTTCGGATCGTGTTCGCGCCTTAGCCATAGCCCGTCGGAGCTGTTCTTCCACAAGACGGGAAGGACGGCTTATAAGGTAGACGCTCCGCGCAAAGTGTACCGGTATTCGGTAGTGCCGGGAGGCGTGTACACAGGCGACGAGTTACAGCGAGCGAGGCGCGTAGACCCGGTGGTCACGGCGCATTACTCGGACTTCGGCGACGCAGTAACCGTCAACAAACTAGCTTCCGACATGTACGTGTATGTCTCGTACCGGAAAGCGAACCGCGTTTACTGGTCCGCCAAGAAACACAAGATCGGCAAGGGCGAGGCGGTTCTTACTGACGGTAAGCACATGGCGCGTACCCGCTGCGGGAACCGCCTGTCGCTGACCCCGCAAACTCCCGTCGCCAAGCTGGAACCGAACGAGCTGAATGGACTTGTGGACGATCCGCTGATGGCTTCGCTGCCGCCGCCGCCTTTGTTCCTGCCTCCGTCCGGCTCGGGAACACCGGCCTTGGTGCCCGGTGGCTACACCGGAGCTGCCCCGGCTCCTGTCCCGAACTCTGTACCCAGCGTGTCCGGAGCCGAGACTCCGATAGGGGGAAGCGGCGCAATCGTGCCTCCGCCAAGCACCGCCTTTGTTCCTCCGGTTCTGCCGTTAGCTCCCACTACGCCCACTGGTCCAGGCGGTCCGACCACGCCGCCAACAGGTCCTACAACGCCTCCCGATACACCGGGTAATCCGACGACTCCGGTCACACCGGTGGTACCGGTGACACCCATCCCGGAGCCATCCGAATCAGCGTTACTGTTGATTGCGGCATTGGCGGCGCCTTGGCTTTGGCGAAAACGGCAGATCGCCTTGAGCCGCCGGTCTTCTTAAAACTTCCGCAAAACGCAAATAAAAAAAAGGGGCACAACCGTGCCACTTTTTTATTGTTTGAAGATCCGCCGCGTTCTAAGAAGTGCCGGCGGCGCGGCGCTGCTTGCGTAACAGCGCCGGCATTTCGTAATCGTCCTTGGGTTCCTTCTCCGCTTCGGCCGCCGCGGGTTCGGCCGCCGGTGCGCTTGCCGGAACTTCGGCTTGCTGTCCGGAGCGGGCATCGGTTTGCGGAGCGTTCGTGGAGCTGAATGGGAAATGCTGGCTGCGGCGCTCAAACTCCGGCAGTGAATCGCGCTGGAAGCCGGTGGCGATCACGGTCACCTTCACGCTGTTGCCCATTTTTTCATCCATCACGACGCCAAAGTTGATCTGCACATCGTCGTTCTGGGTCGCGGCGCGGATCAGGTTACAAGCCTCATTCACATCATGCAGGCCGATTTGGCTGGAAGCAGTGATGTTGATGAGCACGCCGCGCGCTCCCAAAACTCCACCCTCTTCCATAAGCGGACTGTTGATGGCCTTTTGAGCGGCTTCCACGGGAGCATTTTCGCCCGTCGCAACCGCTGTCCCCATCATGGCGTAGCCCATGCCAAGCATGATGGTTCGAATATCCGAGAAATCGCGATTGATGATGCCGGGCGTGGTGATGATGTCGGCGATCCCCTGCACCGCTTGACGGAGCACATCGTCGGCCAGGCGGAAGGCGTCCATGAAACTGGTGCCCTTCGGCACTAGCGATAACAACTTTTCGTTGGGAATGCTGATGACGGTATCGCAACTGCTTGCCAGTTCGGCCAAGCCGCGCTCGGCCTGGCGCATGCGCCGCGGACCTTCGAACAGAAATGGTTTTGTAACAACGGCTACCGTGAGCGCGTTCAGTTCTTTCGCCAGGGAAGCCACAACGGGAGCGGCGCCTGTACCGGTACCGCCTCCGAGTCCCGCGGTGACGAACACCATATCGGCGCCTTCGAGAATTTCGATGATTTGTTCGGTATCCTCAAGCGCCGCCTGGCGTCCCACCGCCGGATCCGCGCCTGCTCCCAATCCGCTGGTCAATTTTTTGCCGACGGTGAGCTTGTTGGCGGCAGGGGAGGCCGCCAGCGCTTGCTTGTCGGTATTGAGCACGTAGAACTCGATACCGTTCAGCCCTTCCTGCAGCATGCGTCCCACGGCATTTGAGCCGCCGCCGCCGACGCCGACAACTTTTATGCGCGTCCCCATTGCCGTATCCTCCTCTTCCATGAGGAATTTCAGATCGTTTGCCATTACTAATTCCCTCGTTCGCTTTCCAAGACTTCTATGTTCCCGACTGGTTTGTTACTCACTCGTCCGGCTGGCCGCGCTATTTAACGGCGGACCCAGCCACTGCGGTGGAGGCACGTTTCCAATCGCGTTTCAACTTGAGCCGCCCCGAGTACATGGCTAATCCGCCGGCCGTGGTCCAGACGGGATTGTCGAGCTCGGAAGGCCATTTTTCGATCCCCATGGCCAGTCCATTGCGAGCCTGGCAGTTCATCACGCGCTCCGCGACATCGCACATGCCGGAGAGTAGAGCGCCGCCGCCAACCAGCACCGCGCCTTCGAGCAGCGACTGTTCCATGCCCACTCGTGAAATAGCGCGATACACGCCCTCGAAGAGTTCTTCCGCGCGCGCTTCCAGCACTTCGCTCAAATGGCGGCGGCTGGTTTCGCGCATTTCCCGGCCCTCGGCGGAAGGCAACTCCACCAGGCTATTATCGGAAACCGAACTGGTGGTCACGCAGCCGTACTCGCGCTTCAGGCCTTCGGCAAAATCGTAGTTTACTTTAAAGAGCCACGCCAGGTCGCGCGTGAAGTGATCGCCGCCGACGGGCAGCGTGTCGGCCATCAGCAGCGCTTCACCGTCGTAGACGGCCAATTCCGTGGACTGCGCGCCGATATCGATGACCGCCACGCCGCGCGCGCGGTCCTCCGGCAGAACGGCGGCGTACGCGGCGGCGATGGCTTCAAAAACCGATTCTTCCACGGCCAGGTGCGAGCGGTGCACGGCTGAGATAAGCGCCTGGTGTTCCTGCAGCGAAGCGGTGACCACGTGCACGTGGGCTTCGAGGCGTGCCGCTAGAATGCCTTTCGGATTGCGATAACCGGCGCGGCCGTCCAATGTGAAATCCTGCGGACAGATCTGCAGCACCTGCCGGTCTCCTTCAAGGGGCACGCGCGCCGCCAGTTCCACCGAGTAGCGCAAGTCGCTGTTTTCAATTTCACGCCGGCGGCCGAACTCATACAGGCCGCGGCTGTTGACTCCGGTTACGCAACCGCCGACGCCAATCAGGGCGGACTCCGGCGAGGCCTGGGCCCGCAGTTCGGCTTCATGCAGCGCGAACCGTATGCTTTGCGCCAGCGCGTCCTGATCGATCAGGCGCGATTTGTTCCAGGCCTGCACCGGCGCTTCGCCATGGCCCAGAAAGCGCAGGCCGCGATCTTCCACCGCGCAGATGATGACGCGCGTACTGCTGCTGCCGAGGTCGAGGCCCACGGCCAAGTTTGTTTTACTGCCCAAGATGCTTGTCCCCTACCGCCGTGATTATGCCGTCCACGCGTAAATCCAGAGTCGTGGCGCCAGGCCGTTTCGTATTGATTTCTTTGTAGTTCGCAACGAAGTTCTGCAGACGTTCGGCAAAGTTGTCTTCACCGATGATTAAGTTCACCACGGAGTTACCCACATGCTCGGCAACAATCAGGTTGTTCGGATCGGTCACATCCACTTCGGAGATTTGCGCAGCGAGTGGACCTACCTCTTTTAGCATACCCAGAGCCCGGTGAACACGCGCGCGGCGTGCATCTATCGATTCGTTCTCGGCAACTCCGGCAATGACCGGAAGCGTAAACTGCGCCGCCACGCGAGGATGCAGAATATAGCCGTCATGATCCACCAGCGCAAAACGCGCCACGCTGTCATGCCGGCTCGGCGGCAGCCGCAGAAAAGCCACCGGCTGGCGCTCGCGAATCATCACTTTCAACGTGTCCGGCCAAACCTTCGAAACCGCTGCGTCCTCCACCCAATCAATTTCCAGGAGCTGCCCGCGGCGCTCTTGTAACGGGACCAAATACAGACTCCGTCCGAAGTCCTGCGCGAAGAGGTGACGGATCTGGGAAGCCGACGCATAATGTACTCCCTCCAGTATGAGATTCGGGCTTTGCCCGGCGAACTCGTCCGCCTCCGCTACACGGAAACGGTCGTCTCTGATCAAAAAATCTTCGGTACGGTGCCATGCGAACAGGCTGCCCACCATCAGCAGCACTCCGGCAACCAGCCATAACAGAAAGCGGCCCCAGCGGAGATCGTTCAGCACTCCCCAATTTTGGGCTTGCGCGCGCGATGTTTGAGAACGCGACGATACTGCCACTTACACAGGCTCCCGTAACTTTTCGAGAATCTTATCGGCAGCCTGCGACACGCTGCCCGCCCCCAAGGTGATGATTAAATCGCCCGGTTCGGCAACGGCGGCGATCGCGGTTACACCCGCTTCGATAGTGGGCGCATAATGCGCGGCGCGGTGCCCATGGGAACGAATTTTGTCGATCAGCGCCTGCGCGCTGACGCCTTCAATCGAAGCTTCGGACGCGGCGTAGATATCGAGTAGAAACAAAGTGTCAGCCTGATGAAAGGCGGTGCCGAATTCCTCCGTCAGAAACTTTGTACGGGAAAAACGGTGCGGCTGGAACAGCACGTGCACCCGGCGGTAGGGAGAGAGGCGCGCGGCCGCGAGAGTAGCTTTGACTTCGGTCGGGTGATGGCCGTAGTCATCCACTACGGTGATGCCGCGCTCCACTCCGCGCACGCTGAAACGGCGGTCGACGCCGTTGAAAGCCGCCAGCCCTTCACGAATTTGCGGAACAGTTACGTCCATCTCAAGTGCGACGCCGATAGCGGCGGTAGCGTTTAACACATTATGAACGCCCGGCACGTTGAGGCGGAAAGAGCCCAGATCCTGGTCGTGGCGGCGGATGGAAAAATCGCTATGCGCCGGCGACAGGACCACATTCTGAATTTCCAGATCGACCTGCGGAGAGCGTCCGTAGGTAATCGTGCGGCGGTTGATGTTGGGAAAAATCTGCTGCACGTTGGCGTCGTCCATGCAGAGTACTGCCGCGCCGTAGAATGGCACTCTATTGACGAACTCGGTGAAGGCGCCGCGGATCTCTTCGATAGAGGCGTAATGATCGAGGTGCTCGCGATCGATGTTGGTGACGACTGCCACGATGGGCGCGAGCTTGAGAAACGAACCGTCGCTTTCGTCGGATTCAACCACCAGGATAGTGCTTTTGCCGACGCGCGCGTTCGATCCCTGCATCCCCGCCACGCGCCCGCCCACAACCACGGTGGGATCCAGGCCCGCGGTGTTGAGAATGGAAGCGGCCATGGAAGTCGTGGTTGTCTTGCCGTGGCTGCCCGCGATGGCAATACCGAATTTTAAGCGCATCAGCTCGGCCAGTAACTCGCCGCGCGGAATCACCGGTATTTGCAGGCGGCGCGCCTCGGCAACCTCCGGATTGGCGGAATCGAGCGCCGAAGTCACCACAACCGCTTTCGCGTCCGCCACATTTTCCGCGCGATGTCCCGTGTAAATGGTGGAACCCAGCTTGGCCAGCCGGTCGGTGATGGGACTCAACTTTACGTCCGAGCCGGAGACTTGGTATCCAAGAGTCAGCAGAACCTCGGCAATTCCGCTCATCCCAATGCCCCCGATTCCAACGAAGTGGACGTGCTGGGGCTTAAAAAACATTTGTCACCAATATTGTTTCGGCTTTCCGTGGGTGTGTCAATCGAATACCGCGTGAAATCGGATGAAAACGTAATTACGGTACTGGATCGTAGCAGCTTATTCCCTCAAACTCGAGCGGCCTCCTCCAGTATTACCGCAGCGCGTTCAGCGGCTCCGGGCTTGGCAAAGGGACGCACCCGCTCGCGCATGCTTGCCAGCACGCCCGGATTCTTCCGTAGCGCTTCCACCTCCTGAAATAAACGCTCTCCGGTGAATTCGCCATCGAGCACCAGGCGAGCTGCTCCGGCTTCCACTAGCGCCTCGGCGTTGCGGCGTTGATGATCGTCAGCGGCAAAGGGCAGCGGGATCAGCAGCGAAGGCATCCCGGCGGCCGCAATCTCATACACCGTTCCACCGGCGCGGCTGACTACCAGGTCGGCCTGGGCAAACGTTCCGGCCATGTCTTGAATGAAAGGCAGAATGACGCCATCGAGCTTTGTCGCTGCAAATTGCTCGGCAAGTGCGGCATGCTCGGCAGTTCCGGTCTGGTGAATGATGCGGATGGGCGAGCCGGCTTGTTGAAAGACCGGCCAGCTTTCGCGCGCGGCCCGGTTGAGAGTACGCGCGCCGCGGCTGCCGCCCGTGATCAATAGCGTGAAGACGCCGGATGATTTCGGCTGCAACTCAAAAAATTCGGGACGGACCGGCAAGCCTGTGACTTCGCACTTTGACGCGGGAAACCAGGCGCGGGCGGCGTCAAAACCCAGCAGCGCTTTGTAGACGCGCTTGGCCATCTTGCGATTGGCAAGGCCGGGAGTGGCATTCGGCTCCATGAGGACGACGGGAATGCCCGCCGCCACGGCCGCCAGCATGACCGGGCCGGCCACAAAACCTCCCATGCTGAAAACGGCTTGCGCGCGGAACCGCTTGAGCGAACGCCAAGCCGCGGCAATTCCGCCCGGCAAGTGGAGGGCGGTTTGCAATTGCTGGCGAATACCCACGCGGTTCAGTCCTCCGCTGCGAATGAACTCCATGTCGAAACCTGCCTCCGGGACCAGGCGGGACTCAATTCCCTCGCGGGTGCCGATGAACAACAGCTTGTGTCCGCGCCCTCGCAGCACGCGCGCCACCGCCAGCGCCGGAAAGACATGACCGCCGGTTCCGCCCCCAGTGAGTACGATCGAGCGAGACATAG
Source organism: Bryobacteraceae bacterium (assembly GCA_035316385.1). Classification (GTDB taxonomy): domain Bacteria; phylum Acidobacteriota; class Terriglobia; order Bryobacterales; family Bryobacteraceae; genus Bog-105. The sequence goes on from DATHIZ010000218.1 coordinate 16,692, forward strand.
CTGCTCAGGGCGTATTTTCGCTCACGCTCAATAACATGCCCATCAGCAGCAG
>DATHIZ010000219.1:0-6128 GCA_035316385.1 Bryobacteraceae bacterium
GTCATTTGTACGTTTTCTCCAACCGGAGACGTGACCGCGTGAAAATATTATATTGGGATCGCGACGGATTTGCTGTGTGGGCCAAACGGCTTGAAGAAGGCACCTATGCGATACCGTTTTCGAATATCAATGAAAGGCGCTCCGAGATCAGTTGGCCATGCTGCCACTGCATTTGAACCTAGTCAAGCAAGGGGCTTTTGGGAACTGCTTGTATTGTAGCGGGGCAAGCGGTCATCGCGAAATCTCTAGAAAGTAATCATGCCAGTACATTGGGCATGGTACAAATGCTCCGTTCGGCATCCGATGAGAAAGCCGCGGTGGAAATGATCAAGCAGCAATTTGCAGTGGACCTGGTTGTAACCAATCTCGGCAAACTGTTTTTTGAAACTAGTTTCAGAGATGTGGCGATTAAAGCCGTGTGGGGTCCAATGGCGCTCGATACAAATCATGAAAGTCAAATCATCGGGGTTGCCACTATCAACAATACCCTTCACATGACCCACACCAGCCTTACACCGCTGCCTTCTCTCTTAGAGAATACGAAGCAGATTCTAATTTCAACTTTGGGCGATTGAAGACATTATCTTTGATATGTTGCCGTCAGCGGCGGTAAGTTCGTTCGCTCCAGGCCGAACTCCCGGGCCGCTTGCCGGATGCTCATGCCGTCCACCTGCAAAGAAGTGGACGGATTATGGTTTTACCGGCTATCAAATACCAGTCCACAGGATGAACACCGCCGCTAAGGCGGCGCCCGCGACCGGTCCTGCAATTGGCACCCACGCGTAGCCCCAGTCCGAGCTGCCTTTTCCCGCTATAGGTAGAAAACTATGCGCCAGGCGAGGTCCGAAATCGCGCGCCGGGTTGATAGCATATCCCGTGGTTCCGCCTAATGATAATCCAACGCTCCAGACCAGCGCCCCCACCAGCACCGGACCCAGACCGGGAGCTACTCCACCCGCGGCCAGCCGTCGTGATGCCAGAGAAGAAGCCACCAACACCAGCACAAATGTTCCGATGACTTCACTCAAAAAGTTGCTGCCGGGGCTGCGAATGGCCGGCCCAGTGGAAAAGCAGGCGAGCTTTTTGCCGGCGTCCGTAGTGGGTTTCCAATGCGGCAAATACATCAGCCAAACCAGAACCGCGCCCGACATGGCTCCCAATATCTGTGCCGGTATGTAGGTAAGCAGCCGCTCCGCATGGCCGGTCATCACCACGGACGCCACCGTGAACGCCGGGTTCAAATGCGCGTCTGAATCTCCAATCGAGATGGCCACCGTGACCGCCGCAAAAACAGCGAGCGCCCAACCGGTGGCGATGGCCATCCATCCGGCGTTCTCCGCCTTCGAGCCCGCAAGCAGGACTCCACCCACTACGCCGTTTCCTAAAAGGATCAGGATCATGGTTCCCACGAATTCGCCTAAAACGGCTGCATCCAAATGCATAACAAGGCGCCCCTTTTACTCATTCCATTGGTATTGCCCGGCGATTTCGCCGAATTCCGCTATTTGCCGCAATTCCCAGGCGGCATCGCGCCCTAGCTCGGCGGCCATGATGCGCGCCACCACCGGAGCCGCTTCCATGCTGGCGCGCGCGTCCAGGAATAGCGCCCGCGTGCGTCTGGCCAACACGTCTTCCACGCGGCGCGCCATTTCATATCGAACGGCCCACGCAACTTCGGCTCGCCGAAACGGCAAACGCTCATGCAGGTACCCATCGAACTCTGGGTTTTCCCTGACCAAGTTTTCAAGCAACGGTAGGTCAGCGCCATAAACCTGCTTCCAGTCGCCCTGCTTCCAGTCGCTCGAAATCTGTTCCGTTGCGCCGTGCAAGCGCATGCCTGCTGTTCTGGAAGCCACCGTCCGCAGGCCCGCGAGCGCGGCCGCCCGGTCGATCACGTCTTGCCCCATCTTCCGGTACGTGGTCCATTTGCCGCCGGTAATGGTCACCAGGTTCGAACCAGATATCAGAATCGTGTGATCGCGCGAAATGGATGAAGTATTCAAAAGTTTCGTCTTACTGACCAGTGGCCGCTGGCCCGACCACATACTTAGAATTTCACGCGGCTCCGGCCGCCGGCCCAGGAAGCGCTCAATGTGCTGCAGTAGAAAACGGCGCTCATCGGGCAATGCCCGTGGTTCATATTCGGGACTTGGAACCGGATCATCGGTAGTGCCCACTACCACGCGGCCGTGCCAGGGAATGGCGAAGAGGACGCGTCCGTCCGAGGTACGAGGAATCATCAAGGCACTCTCGCCGGGCAGATATGCGCGCGGCAAGACTAGATGCGTTCCTTGACTCACGGCCAGCATTTTGGGCGTCTCCGGCTCATCCATCCGCCGCAAATCGTCGCTAAAGATGCCGGTCGCATTGATCACCACTTTCGCCGCGCACTCGAAACGCGAGCCGCTCTCCTCGTCCTCCACCATGACGCCGCAAATCGCGCCATCGCGCTTGAGCAACCCCCTCACTTTCGCGTAGTTGAGCGCCAGCCCGCCTAGATCGAACAGCGTCCGAAGCAGCGAAATCGCATAGCGCGCGTCATCGAACTGCCCATCATAGTAAAGAACCCCGCCTTGCAAGCCTTCCTGGCGCGCGGTGGGCAGCGCCGCCAGCACCTGCATCTTGGAAAGAATGCGCGAGTGTCCCAACGCCTCTTTGCCTGCCAATTTGTCGTAGACTTTTAACCCTACGCCATAAAACGGAAATTCCCATAGCGCGTAAACCGGTATGATGAAGCCCAACCGGTGGGCCAGATGCGGAGCATTGCGCAGCATGCGGCCGCGTTCGCGCAGTGCTTCGAGCACCAACTTTACATCGCCCTGCTGCAGGTAGCGGACACCGCCGTGCACCAGTTTGGTGCTGCGGCTCGAAGTCGCCTTGGCGAAATCCTGAGCTTCGAGCAATAGCGTTCGATAGCCGCGCGAAGCAGCCTCTACCGCGGCCCCCAAACCGGTTGCCCCGCCGCCGACCACAACCACGTCCCACTCGTTCGTATTACCAAGTTCACGCAGGACATCCGCGCGCCAAAGGCTTGCAGTCACTTCCTTACGCCGTCTCCCAGTTGCGTGCCCGCTCCAGCGCGCGCGCCCAACCTTTGTGACGTTCACGCCGGATATTGTGGTCCGTCTCGGGTATAAAGCGCCGGTCCGCTTTCCATTGCTGTGCGATAGTCTCCTGATCGGACCAATAGCCCACCGCAAGCCCTGCCAGGTAAGTTGCACCTAAGACGGTTGTCTCCGGATTCGCTGGGCGCGTCACCGGCACTCCCAGGGAATCGGCTTGTATCTGCATCAGAAGATTATTGCGCGCCGCGCCCCCGTCGACTCGCAATTCTCTCAAGGGTACGCCGGAATCCGTTTCCATGGCTTCAATGATGTCGGCGGTTTGAAACGAAATGCCTTCGAGCGCGGCCCTGGCGATATGCGCACGGTTGGTGCCCCGCGTCAGGCCGACTATGGTTCCACGGGCATAGGGGTCCCAATGCGGCGCGCCCAGACCGGAGAAGGCCGGAACGAAATAAACGCCGGCAGCATCCGGCACGCTGGCCGCCAGTTCTTCAATCTCTTCCGCCGTGCGGATGATCTGCAGTTCGTCGCGCAGCCATTGCACCACCGCGCCCGCAATGAACACACTGCCTTCGAGCGCATAAAATGTGCGGCCTTTTAGCTGCCAGGCAATCGTGGTAAGCAGCTTGTTTTTGGAGACCACGGGCTTTTCGCCGGTGTTCAACAGCATGAAACTGCCAGTGCCATAGGTGCACTTCACCATTCCCGGATGCATGCACATTTGCCCGAAAAGCGCCGCATGCTGATCTCCGGCGATTCCCGCAATTGGTATTCCGTCCAGCACTCCGGTCGTTTTCCCGACCACTTCGCTCGAACTCGCCACTTCGGGAAGCAAGGACGTCGGAATGTCGAGCAAGCCGAGCAGGTCCTCATCCCAGGCCAGCGTATGCAGATTGAACAGCATCGTGCGCGATGCATTGGTGACATCAGTCACGTGCCGCGCGCCGCCGGTCAGCTTCCAGATCAGCCAGCTATCCACGGTTCCGAAGGCTAAGCCGCCGCGTTGGGCCCGTTCGCGGGCGCCTGGTACATTGTCCAGCAGCCAGCGAATCTTACTGCCTGAAAAATAAGCGTCAATGACAAGCCCGGTTTTTTGCCGAATCGTTTCCTCATGGCCTGCCTCCCGCAAACGATCACAGAAACCTGCCGTCCGCCGGTCCTGCCAGACAATCGCGTTATAGATGGGGTCGCCGGTCTGGCGATCCCAGATGATAGTCGTCTCGCGCTGATTGGTGATGCCGATCGCGGCCACATCCTGCGCCCGCGCGTCCACCTGTGCCAGCGCTTCATTCGCTACGCCGAACTGTGACGACCAAATTTCCACCGGGTCATGCTCCACCCAGCCAGGCTTGGGGAAAATTTGTTTAAAGGATCGCTGCGCCAAACCGTGCACCTGTCCGTCATGCCCCAGGAGAACGGCGCGCGAACTGGTTGTTCCTTGGTCGAGGGCGAGGATGTATTTCAACGGGGAACCTCGATGCATGACACGAGCGTATCAAGCCCCGTCAAAACTTCGTTCGATATACTCTCCCAATCCATGTTCGTAGTGCACAGTCTGCCACTCGCGATTTTCTTCTGTATTGTCACGATGCTCGGTTGGGGTTCCTGGGCCAATACCCAGAAACTAACCGGAAAAGAAAAATGGCCTTTCCAGCTGTTCTATTGGGACTACGCCATCGGCGTGGTTCTGTGCTCCCTGGCATTCGCCGCAACGTTTGGCAGTCACGGGGGAGCTGGCATTACGGCTTTGGCTAATGTTCGCGCCATGCACCTGGGCTTTATTGTGCCAGCTCTGCTGAGCGGTGCAATCTTCAATCTGTCGAACGTCTTGCTGGTGGTCGGAATTGACGCCGTCGGTATGGCAATCGCCTTTCCCATCGGAGTCGGGCTCGCGCTGGTATTGGGCACGGTAGGTAGCTTTATGCAGAGCCCGCAAGGCCAGCCCAGCCTGTTGTTCAGCGGCTTAACCTTGATCGTATTCGCCATGGTCATGTCGGCGGTTGCGCATCGAAGGCTCCCGCACGCGCAAAGCGCCAAGCGCACCAGTCCAATGCTGGGCGTCATCGCATCCATTTCCGCGGGCCTGATACAAGGATTTTTCTATCCGCAGTTGATGCGTTCCATCTCTCCCGCCTTCAGTTCCTCACCCATCGTGCCTGGGATGTTAACGCCCTATTTGGCCTTGGTCTTCTTCGCCGTTGGCGTGCTTGTCAGTAACTTACTCTGGAACACCATATTTATGAAAATCGGAGGGGTGACTTACGCGGATTATTTCCGTGGAAGTTTGAAACTGCATTCCATTGGCATCTTAGGCGGAGTGATATGGATGATCGCCCTGAGCTTTAACGTCGTCGCCTCAAGCGTTGCCGGACCGGCAGTTTCCTATGCTCTGGGGCAAGGTGCAACACTGATCGCGGCCTTGTGGGGCCTGCTGGTATGGCGCGAATTTCGAGATGCGCCCACCGGAACAGCCAAATACATTGCATTCATGTTAGGCGGCTACACAATCGGTCTTGCCTGCATTGGTGCAGCTTCGGCATAACGCCAAGGGCCATCATTTAAAAATAGAGATTAAGGATACGTGTGAAGAAAATTCTGAATGATCCCACGCAGTATGTCAATGAAATGCTGGAAGGCCTTTCGGCCGCGCACCCGGCACATTACAAGCGCATTGGGGAGGAAGGCCGGGTAATCGTCCGCCCGGATGCTCCAGTCAAAGGAAAAGTCGGTATTATTACTGGAGGCGGATCCGGGCATCTCCCTGTTTTTACCGGCTACGTCGGACCGGGCTTATTGGATGCCTGCGCTATTGGCGATGTGTTTGCGTCCCCCGGTGCGGACCTCATCGCCGAAGCAATCCGCGCAGTGGACGCAGGCGCCGGAGTTCTGAACCTGTTTGGAAACTACGGGGGCGACGTGATGAACTTCGAAATGGCCAGCGAGATGGCGGAGTTGGAGGATCTGAAAACCGCCACGGTGCTGGTTGCGGACGACGTGGCCAGCGCCGCGCCGCACGAACGCCAAAAACGCCGCGGCATCGCGGGAATGGTTTATTGCTTCAAG
>DATHIZ010000220.1:0-6287 GCA_035316385.1 Bryobacteraceae bacterium
CTCGGGCGCGCGGCGTATCCCGAACCCCTGCATATGAGCATGGAAGAAATCTTTCTGGGACGCGCCGACAGCCAATGGGTCGAGCTGGAAGGAATTATCCAAAGCGTAGCCCGTGAGGTGAGTTCGAGTCGAATCGCGGTGGTGGCGTGGGGGCCGCACCGTTTTGCGCTTCGTATGGGCGGGTCAATCAGCTTCCCGCCTTCCTGGATAGATGCCCACATCCGGGTGCGCGGCGCCTGCGGCACGATCTACAATGCAAACCGTCAGTTAGTGGGCATTCAACTGTTTGTTCCAAGCCTCGACCAGATTCACTTGTTGGGGCCGGCACTGGGCAGCCCATTTGAAGCACCGCTGTGGCCCATTCACAGCCTGCTGCGGTTCCTGCCTTCCGATGTGTCCGGCCACCGCCAGCATCTCCGTGGCACAGTTCTGGCGGCAAATCCAACTGGACCGACGTGGATCCGCGACGCCACGGGCAGCGTCCTGATCCGCAATCACAACAGCTTAAAGCTAGCGCCCGGCGATATCCTCGACGCCGCCGGTTTTGCCGCGCCACGGCCGTTCTCTCCCGAAGTGCAGGACGCCGTGGTCAGAAAGCTCGGCAGCGGTCCCGCGCCCACGCCTTTCGTTGCCGGAGCGGAAGAATTGCTGTCCGGAAAGCACGATTCGCAACTGGTGCGGATTGAGGCCAAACTGTTGAGCCAGTTTAGCGACGGCCAGGAACTCACACTGCTGATGCAAGCCGGCCGCTCCACGTTCGCCGTGCGCGGCCCGGCAGATTTATCCAATCATATTGAGAACGGATCGGTGCTGCGCATCACCGGAATGTGTTCCGTCCTGGTCAAAGATCTCCATATTTCGGTGGTGCCGCGCACATTCGAAATCATTACGCGTTCGCCTTCCGACGTAGTGGTCTTGGAGCGTGCTCCCTGGTTGACCGCGCAACACATGTTCCGGGTTTTCACTGCCGCGGTTCTGGTTGTGGCTGGCGTCCTGGTATGGGTTTGGGTGCTACGCCGGCGCGTGCGCATCCAAACCGGTGTCATCGCGCACAAGCTGCGGGAGGTGGAGGCGCTAAAAGAAGACGCCGAAGCCGCTAATCTCGCCAAGAGTGAGTTTCTGGCCAACATAAGCCATGAGATACGAACCCCCATGAACGGCATCCTCGGGATGACGGAACTTACGCTCGATACCGACCTCAGCGCGGAACAACAAGAGAACCTCCTGGCGGTGAAATCCTCGGCCCGTTCCTTGCTCACCATCATCAACGACATCCTGGATTTTTCAAAAATCGAGGCCGGTAAACTCGCTTTCGATCCCATTCCCATCAACTTGCGCGATAGCATCGAGGAAACCTTGCGCGACCTGGCGTTCCGCGCCGATCAGAAAGGTCTCGAACTGGAGTGCGGCTTTGCCGAAGATGTTCCGGAGATGGTTGTCGCGGACCCCACGCGGCTACGGCAGATTGTCACCAATCTGGTCTCGAACGCCATCAAATTCACAGACCGCGGCCAAGTTGCGCTGCGTGTCACAACCACTTCACGCCAGGACGATTCGGTCTCCCTGCACTTTGTTATCAGCGATACGGGAGTAGGCATCGCCGCTGAGAAGCAAAAGGCCATCTTCGCGCCGTTCTGCCAGGAGGATGCCACCACCACGCGGAAATATGGAGGAACCGGCTTAGGCCTCAGCATCTCCGCGCTGCTGGTGGAAATGATGGGCGGCGACATCTGGGTCGAAAGCGAGCAAGGGAAGGGAAGTCACTTCCACTTCACATGCAAACTTGGCCGTTGCGCGCCGCTTGATATCGAAGGCCCGGCAACGGCCATTTCGCTTGCGGACATTTCGGCGCTGGTCATGGTGGATAGCCCTGCCAGTAGCCGGGCGCTTAGCGCGGATATCCGGAGCTGGGGAATGAAGACCACCAGCGCCGCGAGCGTGGCCGGCGCGCTGGAGCTGTTGCGGTCCGTTTCTCCAAGCGAATTTGCGTTGATCCTTTGTGACGCGCACCTGTTCGGCCGGCATGGTGCGGGTACCGCCGACCAGAACGGCGTGAATGCGGACGAATCCAGTTTGGCCGGGCAACTCGCCGCCAACCCCAACCTGACTTCCGCGAAAATAATTTTGTTGACTTCAGCCGGGCAGCACGGCGAGGCGGCCCGATGCCGCCAGCTCGGGGTAGCCGGTTATCTCTCTCAGCCATTCAAGCAACTGGAACTGCACGCTGCTATCAGCAGGGCGTTGGATTCCGGAGATTCCGCTCCGAGCCGGCCAGTAGCCCGTCACACCGTGCGCCCGGACGCAGCAAGCCGCCGCGTGCTGATCGCCGAAGACAATCCCGTCAACCAGAAAATTCTGCAGCGCCTGATAGAAAAGCGGGGACACACGGTGGTCATAGCCGAGAACGGGATCAGGGCTCTCGAAGCCCTCGAAGCGCAGAGCTTCGATCTTGTCTTTATGGACGTCCAGATGCCCCAGATGGACGGGCTCGAGGCCACGGCAGAAATCCGCCGCCGTGAGAAAGTCAGCGGCAAGCATCAGATCATCATCGCCATCACCGCGCACGCAATGAAAGGAGACCGCGAACGCTGTCTTGCGGCCGGCATGGATGATTACCTTACCAAGCCCCTTCAGAGAGGCAAATTGAACGCCATTCTCAATGGCTCGGTGCTGGTGGCGACGTCCTAGCAGGGACTGTGTAGGTTGACTAAATTGTTGACAATTTGTGCCAGAAATGACGACAAGACGCGCCACTAAAGGTGGCGAAATACGGTAAGGCTCCGTACGCCGTGCCGTAGCTGTGGAGCGGGCTGCCCGAGTGGATTTGGGACCAGTCTGCGCAATGGCGACTTTGGGCTCATCTTGATCTACAAGCCCCCGCAGCAGTAGGGCGAGAACCTTTCAGAGTGTTGTATCTTAACCGGTAGGACTGCGGGGCCTGGGTTTTCCATGTCAACATGGCTCACCATTTTCCTGTTTTCAATACTGGCTTCGACCGCGCAGGCAATAGAGGATGTTCAATTCCAGCGTTATGAGTACGAATGCGAGGGGCAGCATGTCGGCGCCGAGTTTGGCCACTTTTCGGTGCCGGAACGACATTCGGTCCCTGGAGGACGGAAGATCCGGTTGGCGTTCCTCAGGCTCAAAAGCACGTCATCGAATCCCGGACGACCGATCTTCTACCTGGCCGGTGGGCCTGGTGGCTCGGGAATCGCACTGGCGAAAGGTCCCCGAGGCGCGCTGTTCCTGCGAATGCGTGAGTCGGGCGACGTCATCGTGCTCGATCAGCGCGGTGTCGGACTCTCCGAGCCGAACCTGAATTGTCCCGGGTCGCTCGGCTTCCCTCTCACGGCTCCAGGCGATCTGGTACCGCTGCTAAAGCGCTTCGAAGATGCATCCCGCTCGTGCGCGGGTTTCTGGCGCGATCGCGGCGTCGAGGTGGCGGCCTACAACGTGGTGGAAAACGCGCACGATGTCGATTCCCTGCGGCAGGCACTCGGGGCGCCGAAAATCGTTTTATGGGGCAGTAGTTATGGAACGCACCTGGGAATGGCTATTATTCGCCATCATGGTCCAAGTGTGCTGCTGGCCGTGTTCAGCGGCGTCGAGGGACCGGATCAGACGCTGAAGATGCCACGAACGGTGGAGGCGCAATTGACTGCCATTGGCCGGCTGATTGCCCGCAGCCCCGTACTGTCGCCCCGGGTTCCCAACCTCGCGAATCTTGTCCGGCGGGTCCTCGTTGATGCGGAACGAACGCCATTCGTCGTTCCAATGGCGGACGCCGAGTTACCCGAGCGCGCAAGAGTGGTCCTCGGCCGCTTCGATATGGAACAGCTGGTAGTCGGGATGATCGGCACCCGAAGCGGCATAGCGAAGCTTCCCGCCACGCTCCTGGCATTCGAAAAGCGCGAACTCTCGTCGCGGCTCGTTCAAGAGGTAGCGCACGAAATCGTCGCGACGCGCACAGGCTCTATCGGCTCCGCCATGTCGTACGCGATGGACTGCTCATCGAGCGCGTCCGGGCAGCGGTTCACCAGGATCGCAAGCGAGATGCAACAGACTTTCGTGGCACACCTGGATTTCCCGATCCCGGATGTTTGCAATGCCTGGAATGTGCCACCATTGCCGGACCGCGAGCGGACCGTGGTCCGCTCGCCGATTCACGTCATGTTCCTGAGCGGAACGCTGGATGCCCGCACCCCGCCACGGAATGTGGAGGAGATCCGCCAAGGATTTCCCAACAGTCACCACGTGCTAATCGAGGGTGCCGGACACGGCGACGATCTGTTCGTGTCTTCACCCGAGATCTTCGAGGTGACAATGGACTTCATCAAGACCGGCTCGGTTCGCGTCAGACGCATTGAGCTGCCGGCCCTACGGTTTGAATAGCCTATGTCCTTCCTTGCACGATGGCTGTCTTACTGCTTCCTTGGGTGCGCTGTCTGCTGTTGCCAGCCGGTGGTGATCTCCGATGTAACGGTGATCAATCCACGCGACCGCAGCGTACAGATGCACCGCAATGTAGTCCTCGAGGGAGGCCGAATCCGCTCGATTGGGACTGTGTCCTCGTCGGTTCCAAAGAGTGCCCTGGTCATCAATGGAAGACAGAAGTTCCTCATTCCGGGACTTTGGGATGCCCATGTCCACCTCTCCAAGACGGGGGTGCTCTCGCTTCCGCTGTTCGTTGCCAACGGAATCACGGGTGTGCGGGACATGGGAAGCGATTTCGCGGAGGTTGATGGCTGGCGCAAGCGAATCGCGGCCGGAGAGTTGATTGGACCGCGCATCAAGACTTCCGGGCAGATTCTGGAATCGCGCGCAAATGTCGAGCGCGTGAAGCGAGAGGGAACCGTTGAGCCGGTAGACCGGATTCGTGTGGGCGTGGGCAATCCGGACGAAGCGCGTCGGGCGGTCGACCGGGCTCGCGGTCGCAGGCGTCGACCATATCAAAATGCGAACGACCCCGGACCTACAGACGTTTCTGGCTGTGGCCGACGCGGCGAGACGTCATCATCTTCCCTTGACGGCGCATCCGGTCGCGCCTCCAGAACAACTGATAAAGGCCGGACTGGGAAGCGTCGAGCATTTTCTGAGTTACCCGCCATTGAACAACATGACCGACTCCGAACGGCGTGCACTGCTCCGCAAGATGACGAAGTCGGGCCTGAATATGTCCAATACGATGACAAACGTCACTGGCCTCATCTCTACCCCCTATGCCGAAGGCAAACGGATCTTGGAAGACACGAACGGCGCGCTCGATCCGCGGCGCAAATACTTATGTGGCTACCTGATCCAGGACTGGCGCGAACAGGTGGAGGAGAACAAGGACTCGCCATACGAAGAGTTGAGAAAGGAACTCCCCAACATATATCGCGACTTCCGGGAGATGCGAGAGGAAGGCGTTCCGTACCTGGCGGGAACCGACGCGGGGGTAGTGTTCATATACCCCGGTTTCAGTCTTCACGACGAACTGGTTACGCTGGTTCGGGACCTGGGATTCACGCCGATGGAAGCTCTGCGGATTGCGACCGACGGAATCCCTCGGTTTTACGGCGAGACGGCTGGATACGGCGCAGTGGAGCCCGGCTCGGCGGCCGACCTGGTGTTGCTCGATGCCGATCCGTTGGCCGACATTCACAACACAAGTCGGATCGCGGCGGTCTCGTTGCGAGGAAAATGGCTTGACCGGGCGAAACTGGACCGCCTGCTGCGACAGGTGGAACAGGCGGCACAGGCGAATTGCCGGGAATTGGGCAATCGGTAGGTCGGCGCAGGGCCGCAAGCCGCCTAGGGCAGGTCAAACGGCCACTTTGACACAAAACGCGGGACAATGAGATGTGGCGAGTTGATACCTCAGCGCCTACACTGTTGTTTCCGGGCTGTGGGCGGCGGGAAGGGCACTGCCGGTAGAATTATGCCAACAATAATGGCACGACCGCAGGATTCTGCCAGCAATAGTGACACAGCAAAACGCGCGTCCGCAACCCTTTAGAGTCAACGCCTGATGTGTCAGCTATTCTGGCATCCCACAGACTGTGGACGGTCGAATTTTGGAATTTTGCCCTTGGGGGAATGTGCGGCGTCAATTCGTGTTGTCACTATTAGGCCTCTTCGCCTCAGGCGGATCAGAGGAAGGCGCCATCAAATGTCAATTGATCTGACCCGCCGCCTTTTAGAGAGTTCCGGGGCGATGTTCGGCGCAAGCGTTATTACCTCCCGGGCAGCTTTTTCTTCCGGTGGGCCGGCGCAATCGGAATCGTCCCCGCAGCGGCCGATCCGTC
>DATHIZ010000221.1:0-6664 GCA_035316385.1 Bryobacteraceae bacterium
AACGGCATATGCAAGCGCTTCCAGGCAGCCGGCGGTTACGGGCGTCCGAGGCGAGGCAAACGGCAACACAAGGCAGAGCGAGCTCTCAACTTCTCCCGGTTTTTGCCTGCCGCTGCTTCATCACTTGAGTGACCAGCGCGACGGTTTCATCCAGGTGCTTTCGCATGGCCGCGCGCGCCGCGCTCGGATCGCGCCGCCGGATTGCCTGCAGAACTGTTTCGTGGCGCTTCACTACAATTTGTGGGACATCCGGCAGCAGCAGCTTAAAATACAGCCACTGCCGCATCAGATTCCGAAGCAACTGGACCGCATTGCGCAACACCTCGTTATGTGCCGCCGACGCGATCGCCAGATGGAATGCCAGGTCGGCTTCGAGAATCGAATCGCCTCGTTCAATGCTGTCACGCATCATTTGAACCGCCTGCTCGATGGCGGAGATCTCTTCCTCGGACCCGCGTTCCGCCGCCAGGCCGGCCAGATTTTCTTCAATCAGCGTTCGCGCCTCCATAATGTCGCGCAGTTCGGCGTGGTCCGTGCCGGTGAAAGCCCAAAGCAGCGGCCGGGACAGAAATTCCGAGCGCGGGCATACAAATGTTCCGTCGCCCACGCGGCTGTCCAGCATTCCAATCAGTTCCATCGCTTTGAGCGCTTCGCGCAAAGACGTGCGGGCAATGCCCAGTTGTTGGCAAAGATCGCGCTCAGCGGGTATACGATCGCCCGATTTCCAACTCCCATTCACTACGTAGGAGATGAGTTGCTCGAAGGCGCTTTCGGTGAGCGTGGTTCGCCGTACGGGTGTGATGGACCTTAATGGGCGTCTCCTCGAGGCTGACGGCACTACTCTCCTTGCGAATCCCGACAATGATATCGCAGATATCGCCAATCTCTAACTCCCGGGCAGTTAGAAAAATCATAAAAATTAGTAACCAGGGGCTTGACAGCCACTAAGACGTCTGATATACCGTAATGGTCAGACCGGTGGACCATTGCGAGCCAGGCAAGCAGGCCAGCTCTGACCAGGAGCAAGAAATGATTTCCAACCACCACGTTTTGCGCCGGTTTGCATGCTTTGCCGGCATGATTGGACTCACTGCCACGGTCTTATCCGCTCAGACAGACAAGGCTCAACTAACGGGCGTCTTAACCGATTCCTCCAAGGCGCCTATCGCGGATGCACAAGTAACACTAACAAGTGGTGCTACCGATGCGCAACGGTCTACTAAGACGAATAATGAAGGATATTACACATTAGTCCTGCTCGAGCCTGGCGTATACAATCTTCGTATTCAGAAGACAGGTTTTGAAACAATCGTCCAGACCGGCCTGAAACTAGATGTTGCGCAGAGTGCGCGGCTCGATTTTACTCTGTCTCTTGGTTCGGTAAATCAGGAAGTAACCGTCACGGCGTCCGCGCCGCTGCTTGAATCTGATACCGCCACGTTGGGACAAACGATTGACAACAGCACCATTGTCAATCTACCGCTAAATGGCAGGAATAGTTACGCATTCGCTACCTTGGTGCCGGGCGTCCGAGCCGCCTTGTCGTTCACCGGTGTCGCCTATTCGTTTTATACCGATCAATTCGTCTCCGTCAACGGATCGCGCCCAAATCAGAACCTATTTCTTCTCGACGGTGGGGCGAATTCGAATGCCGCCTTCAATGGCCCTGGATTCTACCCGTCCGTCGATCTTGTGCAGGAGTACAAGGTGGAAACGAATAACTATAGCGCCGAGTTCACTGACACAACAGGTGGGGTGGTCAACGTCATCACCAAGTCGGGAACAAATCAGGTCCACGGCGACCTGTTCGAATTTCTAAGAAATAGCAAACTGGTAGCGACTAACTTTTTTCTGAATCAAGCGGGACAAACGAAGGGCGCGTTCACGTTTAATCAGTTTGGCGCGACAGTTGGCGGACCGGTGGTCATTCCCCACCTCTACAACGGGCGCAATCGTACGTTTTTCTTCTTCTCTTACGAAGGTTTGCGATGGGTCCAAGGCTATCCGGTCACCGCTTCTTTGCCCACGAACGGTCAGCGCATCGGCGATTTTTCCAGCACAAGGAACCAAAGCGGCCAACCCGTGACCATTTACGATCCGGTGTCAACTGTTCCCAACCCCAGCGCTCCCGGCACTTATACCAGAGCCGCCTTCTCTGGAAATAGAATTCCGGTTTCGCGTCAGGATCCAGTAGCGCTAGCCATCCTGCAGCACCTGCCGATGGCCAATTTACCCGGAGCGCCTTTCACCGGCGCCAATAACTTCACTTCCGACTCATCTGCTCCGCTGGTAAAGGACGCCTATTCTCCGCGCATCGATCACACTTTCAATGATTCCAATAAGTTATTTGTCCGCGCTTCCATTAACCAGACCGATACGGGCCGGCCCTTGTTGTATGGCAAAGATTTTCTGGTTGCCACACCAATTAACGCGCAAAACGAATATGACAATAGCCGCCAGGCCACCGCGAACTTTACAAGCGTATTGAGTCCTTCCACGGTTCTGGAACTCAGTTCCAGCTTCGTCCGGTACACGCTGAACCGGATTACTCCCGCCGTGGGTTTCAATCCCGTCGATCTCGGGTTCCCCTCTTATCTAAACCAGTTACAGCCGGCATTAAGTCCATGTTTCCCGGTTGTTGCGGTCAGCGGTCTAGGCGTTCCTCTCCTGGCTTCCGGCGTTGGTGGAGGCTTCATCGGAAGCTGCGGCTTCCTGAATGACGGTTACGATAACTTCAACAACTACGGAAATCTCACCCGCACGCTGGGCACGCATACCCTGAAGTTCGGTGGCCGGTTCACGGTAAAGCGTTTCAATACGAACCGTAACTCCGTAGCCAATTCTTCTTACACATTCACGCCCAGCCTGACACAAGGCCCCAACCCGCTCGCTGCCAGCAGCACGGGTGGTCTTGCGTTTGCGAGCTATCTTCTAGGCCTCGGGAGCGGAAGCATAACCACGAACGGGCCCGGCGAGGCCCTGCTATACCGCGCCTGGGGAGGCTTCTTTCAGGACGATTGGAAGGTCACCTCTCGTCTGTCCTTAAATTTGGGTATCCGCTGGGACCACGCCGGTCCTTGGGCTGAACGGTATAACCGCACAACCGATCTGAATTTCACTTCGCCTTCGCCACTGACGGTTCCAGGGTTTAACTTGACAGGCGGTCTTGAGTTTCCCGGCGTTAACGGATTGTCCAGGGGGCAATACAACTCCTCATGGGGTGACATCGCTCCTCGCTTTGGATTCGCCTACATGGTGAAGCCGCGCACGGTCGTTCGGGGCGGTTTCGGAATTTTCTACGGACCTCCCACGCCTAACGCGTTCAATGGAAATTCCATCCCCATCAGCGGCTACCAAAGTTCGACCGCGTGGGTCGGGTCAATCGACGGATTGACGCCTACAAATTATCTATCAAATCCCTATCCGGGCGGCCTCACGCGTGCTACTCAAAGTTCACTGGGCCTTGCCACTTTGCTGGGCAACGCCATCGTGGGTTTGGATCGTGAGCACCTCGATCCCGCTTCCTACCAGTGGAACTTTGGGATTCAACAGTCGCTGCCGGGCCAGTTTGTGCTGGAGGCGGCTTACGCGGCCAGCCGCGGACTTCACTTGAACGGAGATCTGAATTACAACGCCTTGCCGGACCAGGATCTGGCGCTTGGCAGTAAGTTGACCACTAAAGTCACAAACCCTTTCTACGGACAGCTGCCCGCCGGATCTGCCTTGAATACTCCGGCCATCTCCTACGGACAACTGCTGCTACCGTATCCGCAGTTCTCCGCCGTCACCGCGGGCGATGCATCCTACGGTTCCTCGATTTATCACGCGTTTGAACTGACTGTTCGCCGCCGGGTAGCCAACAGTTTAAACATCCTCGTGTCGTACACATTTTCAAAGCTAATCGACGATGTGCCAAACCCGACCGAGACCGGCTTCCCTGGTGAATCGATCACGGGCACGGCCTTTCAAGATCCGAACAATCGGCGCAGTGAACGCGCGCTGGCGCCATTCGATGCGCCCCAGTCGTTCACGCTAAACGCGTTTTATGAACTGCCGTTCGGTCGCGGCCATGCGCTTCTTGGGAACGGGCGATTCGTGACCCAGATACTCGGCAACTGGCGGATCGCCGGCATCAGCACGGTTCGTAGCGGAGTTCCGCTTGGCCTCACCATGGCTTCCAGCACGCTGGGTTCTTTCGAAGGAACGCAGCGGCCAAACTGGAACGGTGAGACGCAAACGGTGGACGGATCAATCTCAAACAGATTGAATGATTACTTCAACACCGCTGCTTTTACCGCGCCCGCCCCGTATACCTACGGGAACGTCGGACGCTTGCTCTCGAGTTTGCGTGGACCGGGGATAGTCAACTTGGATATCTCCTTGGACAAGGAGTTTTCTGTTTTCGAAAACGTCAAGCTTCAGTTCCGCGCGGAAGCCTTCAATTCCCTCAATCACCCGCAATTTGGCCTGCCCGGCACCGTGATCGGATCGTCTACCGCGGGTGTGATTAGCCAGCAGGTAAACTTACCCAGAGATGTTCAGTTTGCGCTCAAGCTTATCTTTTAAACCGGCAAAACATGCGAACCCTTTCGTCGTCAGCTTTATTACTCGCGAATCTGTTGGCTTGCGCGGCGGCCACGAAGGCCGCCTCCATCAAGACGGATTATCTGGTCTTTACCGGAACTTTTACTACAAAAGATAGTAAGGGGATCTACGCCTTCCGCTACCATTCTTCAAACCACGAACTCACGCCGCTTGGGTTGGCCGCCGCCATCGCCAGCCCGTCCTTTATCGCCCTTGGCCCTGATGAGCATTATCTGTATTCCGTGAGCGCTGTAGCAGAGGGAACTGTCAGTGCCTTCCGCATCGATTTCAAGAGCGGAAAACTAACCTTACTCAACACCGTTTCCTCGCATGGCGGCGGCCCCTGTCACTTACTCGTCGACAAAACAGGTAAAAGCTTGTTTGTCGCGAATTTCCGCACGGGCAGTACCGCTGCCCTGCGCATACGCGACGACGGTAGTCTGCAAGAGCCTGCTTCGTTTTTTCAGGCCACGGGCTCCAGCAAAGATCCGGCAAAGCAGACCGGGCCCCACGAGCATTCGGTCAATATTCCGCGCAACAACCGCTTCCTGCTGGTAACTGACTTAGGCTTGGATAAAATCTTTTCCTATCGCATCGATACCGCCAAAGCGTTGCTCACGGCAAATGATCCGCCGTTTGTCACGGTCCAGCCGGGTGCGGGTCCGAGGCACCTGGCCTTTACGCCGGATGAACGCTACGTCTATGTAATCAACGAAATTCAATCCAGCGTGAGCGCTTTTCATTACGACGCTGCCAGCGGGAGTTTGCACGAATTTCAAAACGTCTCCGCGCTGCCTGAGTACTATTCGGGCGAAAACACCGGCGCCGAAATCGAAGTGGACTCTAGTGGACGCTTTGTCTACACCTCTAACCGCGGTTATGACAGTATCGCCCAGTTCTCTATTGATTCGCGGACCGGGAGCCTCACGCTTGTAGGACAGACTCCAACCGGCGGAAAAACGCCCCGTTACTTCGCGCTCGATCCAAGCGGACAGTATCTATTCGCCGCCAATCAGGATTCCGATAATATTGTTCTGTTTCACGTCGACCAGAAGACGGGCCGGCTCACGCCGGCCGGCAAGTCAGTGCAGACACCCAGCCCCGTCTGTATTAAGTTCGTGGCGGTTCGTTAAGTAATCAATGTGCCTCCTCATGGCACGTCTGACATTCAACGCTTGCATTGTGCTGCTGATGGCAATTCATGCAACCCTGCATAAAGCGGCTGGTGGTCTTCACGATCGCCGCCTGTTCGGCCACTGCACCATGACAGTTCTCGCACTTCGCGCCCGCACTGAGATGAGTTCCATGGCTAAACCAGACATAGTCGGGTAGCCGGTAGACTCGCTTCCACGGAATCGGCTCTTTCGATTTTGCGTATTCCGCAAGCTTCTTGATGTCGGGCTTGTCTTTCTGAATGAGTACATGACAAGCCATGCACTTACTGGCAGCCGGAAAACCCATGTGCTCGCCGCCGCCAGCATTCGGATGGCACTCCTGGCACTTGAGTCCTAGAGTGGAATGCTGCTTATGGCTGAAGGGCAGCGGTTGCTCAATGGCTGCGGGCGCAGCCGCGAACACGATGCCGGTGACTAACAAATGAAACAGAATCGTTCGGCGCATACCGTTATTTCTCAGGGCAACGCAAACGCGGCTACGCTATCCGAGCCCACATGATCAAAAGAAAATCCTCCACCGGCAGTGATTAATACATACTGCTTGCCATTGCGGCCCAGATAAGTGATCGGAGTCGCATGCCCGCCCGCCTCCAGTTTGGTTTCCCAAAGTTGTTTGCCGGTACGAGAATCGAAGGCGCGGAAGCGATGATCAGTCGTTGCGGCAATAAAAAGCAAGTGTCCCGCAGTTACAACAGATCCACCCGCATTCGGTGACCCGGTATTGCGAACGCCTTTTGCTTCTAATTCATCGACTATACCGAAGGGGATCTGCCAAACTACATCGCCGGTATTGGCGTTTATCGCGCTGAGCCTGCCCCAAGGCGGCTGCTGGCATGGCCACTCCTTCTTCGGATCCCAGAAGCGCGAGAAAGGGCCCAGCGTTCCGCCTTTGTGATAAGCCGGTG
>DATHIZ010000222.1:0-27232 GCA_035316385.1 Bryobacteraceae bacterium
TGGTTGCCGGCGATGCGGTCATTGGCTTTTCCACTCACAACGAGGAACAGCTCAAGCTCGGAGACGTGGAACCGGTGGAGTACCTCTCGCTGGGACCCATTTTTGCCACGACCTCGAAGCTCCGGCCCGATCCGGTAGTCGGCGCAGAAGAACTGCGGCGGCTGCGTTTGCTGACCGGTAAGCCACTAGTGGCGATTGGAGGAATTACGCTGGCAAATGGCGCGGAAGTGCTTTCCGCCGGCGCCGATTCCCTGGCCGTGATTTCGGGGATTTTGCCCGCTCAGCGCGAGGAAGAGTCCTTGCGGCGTTTGACCGGGCAATGGCTCACGCTCACCGGCCCATAATTGTTATGCAACTATAGCGTTTAATGAGCTTCTCATTGAAACGCCTGGTTGCCTTAGCGCCGGTTTGCCTCTCACTTGCCCGCCTTATTCCAGCGGCGGAACAACCGCCCCAACTGAAGCTTCCGGAAACAGTGGCTCCCACCAGTTACCGCGCGCAGCTAACGCTCGATCCCGCCAAACAGGATTTCAACGGACTCATCGCGATCAAGGTCAACGTCAAGCAGGCAGTTCAGACTATCTGGCTGAACGGAACACAACTTGCCGTGGCGGACGCCGTGCTGACTGCCGGCGGCAAGACTTACACCGCCAAAGCTAGCGTGGCCGGCGACGATTTTATCGGTCTGCAGTTTGCGTCACCGGTACCCGTGGGCGCCGGCGAACTCACGCTTCATTACAGCGGGAAGCTCCGGCTGCAGGATAGTTCCGGAGTGTTCCGCATGGAGGACAACGGCAACAGATACCTGTTCACTCAATTCGAAAACACAGATGCGCGCAGTGCTTTTCCGTGCTTCGATGAGCCCGGCTATAAGGTGCCTTGGCAGCTTACGTTGGATGTGCCTGCCGGGAACACGGCCATCAGTAATACGTCTGCCGCGACCGAACGCCAGCAAGGGGACCGCAGAGTTTACAGCTTTAAGCCGACTAAGCCACTGCCCAGTTATCTGGTGGCTTTCGCTGTTGGACCGTTTGACTATGTTGACGCCGGCTCGGCCGGAAAAAATCACGTACCGGTTCGCGTCGTTACGCCCAAGGGGCACGCCAGTGAGGCGAAGTACGCTGCTGAAGTAACGGCCACAATCCTGACGCGGCTCGAAGACTATTTCGGCATTCCTTACCCATACGATAAGTCCGACAACGTGGCTATTCCAGTTACTTTCGGATTCGGTGCGATGGAAAATGCCGGCATGGTGACCTATGCGCAGACGTACATTTTGGGCAACCCCGCCACTGATACCACTACGCGCCAACGCGAATACGTGTCGGTTGCGGCGCATGAATTAGCTCACCAATGGTTCGGGGATCTGGTTACTCCAGTTTGGTGGAACGATATTTGGCTCAATGAATCGTTCGCCACCTGGATGGAACAGAAGCTGGTAGCCGAGTGGAAGCCGGAATGGAAAACACGCGTGGCTGACGTTGATTCCAAGTTGGGAGCCCAAGACCAAGATAGTTTAATTGCGGCGCGTAAGATCCGGCAGGAGATCAAAACGAAAGATGACATCAGCGACGCCTTCGATGGGATTACCTATCAAAAGGGCGCGGCGGTCATCAACATGTTCGAAAGCTGGATTGGCCCGGAGGCCTTTCGCCAGGGCGTGCAGAGTTACCTGAAGCAATACGCCTTTCGCAACTCCACGGCTCCCGAGTTTCTAGATGTCATTAGCTCTTCGAGCAAGCAGAACGTCACCAAGCCGTTTTCCACGTTTCTGAACCAGGCCGGAGTTCCTTTGGTTTCGGTCGCGTTGGATTGCAAGCAACCACAACCAACGCTGCATCTGGAACAGCAGCGTTTTTTGCCGCTGGGCTCCAAGGGTTCAGCGGATCAAGTCTGGAACATTCCAGTCTGCGTGCGCTATGCCGCCGGCGAGAGTTCCGAAAGTGCCTGCACCGTAATGACGCAAGCCAAGCAGGATTGGAGCTTGAACACGAAGAGCTGCCCGGCTTGGGTACAGGCGAACGATAAGGCCGTCGGCTATTATCGAGTCGCTTACCAGGGTGCGCTGCTTTCCTCGCTGACCGCGGGCGACGTGCAAAAACGCTTGGACGCGCCAGAACGAGTCGATTTCATGGGCAACGCACAGGCTCTTGTGGATGCCGGAAAACTGCCAGTCGCCGACGCGCTCAAGTTAGTGGAGACCTTCCATTCCGATCGGGACCGCCACGTGGTCATCAGAGCGCTCGATCTCGCCCTCGACCCGAGTGACCGTCTCATCCCCGAGAGCCTGGAGCCGAATTACCAACGCTTCCTGCGGAAAAATTTTGCTGACGAGGCCCGGGAATTGGGTTGGACGGCAAAGGAGGGCGAAGCGGACGATATTCGTTTACTGCGTCCTATCTTGTTGCGGCGCGTGGCGACTTACGGAGGAGACCGGGAATTGGCGAAGCAGGCGCGCGCTCTGGCGGAAGAGTGGTTTCGCGATCACTCGGCCGTTAAGCCGGAACTGCAGACGGCCGTCCTCTACACAGCCGCCTATTACGGCGATCAAGCATTGTCCAACCGTTTTCTGGCCGAACTGGAGAAAAGCAAAGACCGCATCGAGCGCTCCCGCATCATTGGCGCGCTTGCGTCTTTCCGCGATCCGGCGTCGATTCAGGCCGGGATGCAGGCTGTGTTGTCGGGCAAAGTTCCGTTCATCGAGGGAGGCAGTCTCTTATTCAGCGGCCAGCACTCTGCTGCTACTCGAAAGATGCCGCTGGAGTTTGTGAAAACGCACTTTGACGAAATCCTCCAAAAGCGGCCCACGGGCGGCGGATTTGATTTCGGCTCGGAACTCCCGCGTGTGGGCAGTTACTATTGCGACGCGGATTCGAAAGAAGAACTGAAGAAGTTCTTTGAGCCGCGCGTGGGCAAATTATTAGGCGCGCCACGTACGCTTTCGCAGGTTCTGGAAAATATCGATGTATGCATCGCTTCCAAAGCGGCTCAGCAGGCCGGAGTGGAAGCGTTTCTCCAGACTTACTGAATTCTCTTAAAACTTAAGATGTAGCGCGAGCTGTAGAATGCGCGGATCGTAGGTCGTGGAGATTTGACCGAAGCTGTCGCTGCTTGCGGTGACGTTCGGATTTTTGAATTGGGTGTGGTTGAAAACATTGAAGGCATCGCCGCGCAATTCCAGATTCATGCCTTCTCTTATTCTGAAATGTTTGGCAATGGAGAGGTCGAGATTCGCTTGTCCCGGCCCGCGCAAGGCGTTACGCGGCAAGGTTCCGTAAGGATAGAACGCCGTTGACGTTCCGCTCTGATCCAGGGCGATCGCTCGCGCTATGCTGAAATTCGCGGGGTTGAAGTAATAATTGCCCGCGTTCCTGCTTCCCGAGTTGGGATTGGTGAGCGTCTGGAAGTGACTCGGGTTGAGTGTCCCGATACCCTGGCCCACAACATCGGCGCGGACATTGGCCGCGTCACCGGCGCCCGATGGGCCCGGATCCCCGGCCCCATTATTCAGGCCCGCAAAGATATCCAGCGGAAAGCCGCTCCGCACGGTCAAGATGGGGTAAAGGCTCCACCCGGAGGTCAGCAATTTCGGCCCATGCTGCCATAAACGATCGAATGGCAGATCCCAACCACCTGAGAGCGTGAAAACGTTGCGGACATCCGTATCGCCCGAGGCGCGGAAGAGATTTTGATCGTAATAAGGAACGTTCGCGTTACGCTGCCGGAAACCGGATGAATTGTCGATTTCGTGTCCCAATGTGTAACCTACGGTAAAGAAGCTGCTGCCCCACGATCCCATGCTGGAGAAGTCGCGCCGGAGATTTACTTCGAGCGCGTTATAGCTGGCTTTACCCACGTTCTCGAATTCGTTTAGATAACTAAAATTCGGCCCGTAAAGGCGGCTATTCGTGCCAAGCACAAAAGGATTCGCATCTATCAAGCCCGTTAATTTGTGCGCCGAATATCCAAGGTAGCCTACCTCCAGCAGAATGTTAGACGGGAGCTGCTGCTGAAAGGAAAGATTGTATTGAAAAACGTAAGGGGTACGCAGATGCGGATCGACGAAGTAGACGCCGCCGCCGCCAAAGGGCAGAAAGCCGGCACTGGCAAAGTCAGTAGTAGCTGACGGCGTCCGGGAAGGAAATGGATTCACTGCTCCGGCGGAAGCGTAGGGATTTTGTAAACCGCTGGCGCCGGAACCGGTGTAAGTGGTTGGGTAGACATCCGCAAAACTATAAAAAGGCGCCTGACCGTTGAATTGCAAATTATCTTCGGCTTTTAAGATGTCGTAGAACATGCCGAATCCTCCGCGAATACTTGTTTTGGCGTTGCCGAAAACATCATAGGCGAAACCAAAACGCGGCGCGAAGTCGTTCTTATCCGGAAAATTTGCTCCTTTGGGCGCACCGGCATCACCGGGGAAAAGCAAGCCCTGGGGCGCATTGACGAAACGTGTCGATTGGGCGCCCGGGACAAGACTAAATGTTCTTCCTTGCGTATCGAACTTAGGTTGAGCGTATTCATACCGCAGGCCAAGATTCAGCGTAAGGCGCTTGGTGATTTTCCAGGAGTCTTGCACAAAGCCCCCATATTGATGCGAGCGCACATTCGAAGGCGCTTTGCCGAATTGCACAAACTCATCGGGATTTCCCATCAAAAAGTCAGCTAAATCCAATCCTGAGCCGACTCCAGTGGACAGTCCGTAAAAAAAGTATTCACCGTTCACGTAGTAGTCGTAAACCGTGTTGTTCTGGTAAGGCGAAAAAGAAAAGCCGAACTTCAAATTGTGATTCCCTCTGGTCCACGAAAGATTATCCGCAAAGTTATAAGTGTTATCGATTCTGGTGGTGGGCCCGTTTGGGTTGTAACCGAGGTTCAGGTTGGACCCTTGCAGGCCCACGAGCGGAGGACCGGTCGGGTCATCGGAAATGATGCCGGTTCCCAGTTGTGCCGGTGTTGGCAGGTTGCCGGCTGGTATCCCCTGTTGTGAATTAGAGCGTTGCGCTGTGACGCGCAGTTCGTTGACGAGAGCCGGGGTAAACGTATGTGTATAAGCAACCGATCCGAAATAACTTGTATTCTCATCCCTGGTGGGGTAGCCAACGACGTTCGAAGTGGCCGCATCTCCGAACGGAAATAACTGCGGGGTATCACGCGTCGTGAAGGTAGCGCTGAGGGTGTCTCTTTGCGTGAGGGTATAGTCGAGCTTTCCAAGATATTCGTTGTAATTGGTGGACGTGGCGGCCTGTGGAAATAGATAGCCAGTCCGCGAAGTGGGGATGAGGCCATTTGCAAAGTAAGCCTTTGCCACAGGATCGATCCTGGCCGGATCGATGATGCCCAGAGCCGCCAGATTTGGATTCCCTTGATAGTACGGATGATCTTGCAGGAAAGCCGCGACAGCCGGGGCGTTGGCCGATTGCGAGAAATTTCCATTTGCTTCTGCTGGAGTGAACGTGGTTACTCGCCCGGGGCTGGCGTCGAGCGATGTCTGCCGCTGGCCTTCGTAGGAGAAAAAGAAGAACAGCTTGTTCTTGCCGTTCACTAATTTGGGAATCATCACGGGACCGCCAATGGTTCCACCAAACTGATTGCGCTTTAGAACGGGAACGGGAAGTCCCTGCTGGTTGTTGAAGAAACTGTTCGCATCGAAGAAATTGTTACGGACGTAGTCGTAAGCGCTGCCGTGCGGCTTGTTCGTGCCGCTCTTAGTTACCACGCTGACAATGCCGCCCGCCGTCCGCCCATATTCGGCGCTGTAGTTGTTTTGTAGGACGCGAAATTCGGCGATGGAATCAGGATTCGGATTGGCAACCACGCCATTAGTTAGAAGTGAGTTATTCAAGCCGCCGTCGAGCAGATAAGTCACTGAGTCGGTACGCATGCCGCCTATGCTGTAGGCTCCGGCGGCCGTCGAATCCGGATTCGTCGGAGAGACGCCGGGTTGTGTCTTCAAGAGATCGAGCGTGTTCCTCCCGTTTAGGGGCAATTCGAAAATGGCCTGCCCGGTGACTGTCGCGCCGATTGTGGAATTCTCGGTTTCAACGCGCGAGGCGTTCGATTCCACGGTGATCTCTCCACTTACCTGGCTTATTTGAAGCTGAATATCGATGCGCAGAGTTTGATTGATCTCGAGCGGTGTCCTGGACTGCGTAACCACGGATTGGAATCCAGGCGCTTCGACCGCCACTCTGTAAAGCCCGATAGGCAGCTGCAGCACCTGATAAATTCCATCTGAATTCGTGGCGGTTTTTTGGCTCGTGTTCGTCTCGGAATTAGTAATGGTTATGTTTGCGTTTGGTACAACCCCGCCCGATGGATCGGTAACTAACCCTGTGATCTTGCCGGTTGCATCCTGCGCCGCGACTTCCCGGGTACAAAGCGCCAAGAACAGTCCCAATATGCAAATAAGCCTGAATGAGGTCATGCGAACTCTCCTCGTAACGTGGCCGAGTGCGCTGCCGGGAGCGAACTTCGTTGAGTAACACGCTGCTGTTAGTTTATTATCCATACGCCCAAACTGTCCAACTCTGTGTGACAACTTAAGATTGTCCAAGCCCGTCTCCCGCTCGAGATGATTTAGCGATAGAGTTTATGAACTAATGGCCAGCTTGAACGAGTACTTCGCGGCTGGGCACATACGAAGCTGCTCCGATTCAAAAGATGGCGAAGCATGGGGTTGGTGTTTTTCGATCTGGGCGCACATGCCGGAGATCACACGCTGCTGGCAGCGCAGCTGGTAGGCGCTGAATGAGGTTCGCAACTAGTCGTTATTGAGGGCGCCGTCTCGAATGCAGATGGTCTTCTCCTATTCGTAGCGGCAAGAACGCCGTATCGGGGCATTTGTCCACACTGCGGGAACCTGATCGACGTCGAAGGAGAAGAGGAGCAGGTCTTAACTGGCGCGCGAACCATGCTATCGCTGCGCCGCCCGGATGCGGAGACACGCGGGCATTACATTTACTACCGCGCTCAGGTCGAGACCACCTGGGTCACAGCTGTTAAGCGAGAGCCGCTCGAACGATTGCGGCGGGTTATTCTTGCGCCGACATCTGCTGGTCCGACTCCCGCCACGCGCTGATCTTCAAGCGCCGGCACACCCAGCACAAGTCTTCGTCTTCCGCCGCATGCGGACCGGTTAATGGCGTGCATGACGCCGCGCAAACCGCGCACCGCTTCATCGCCACCGGCCGTTCGGCTTCTATCGATTTCTTCGCCATTTCCATAATTTCCGGGGCGATGATGGGTTCGGCGATCACTTTCTTTTTCATTACTATTTTCACTATATCCCAATGGGAGCCAGCCCTGCCGCTCCATCACGCGGTATAAATTGGACGCTTGGAGAACTGCCGCTAGAATTAGAAACGCGCCGCCCTTGAAAAATCAAACAATAATGCCAGAGAAATCCAGTAATGACATCTAATGACATCGCGTTCCTCTTTCCGGGCCAAGGTTCTCAATCAGTCGGCATGGGCAAGTTGCTCGCCGAAGCCTACCCGGAAGCACGCCGCGTTCTCGAGCAAGCCGACGACGTTCTCGGCTTTGCTCTTTCGCGGCTCTGCTTCGAGGGTCCTGACGACGCATTGAAGCAAACCCAGAATACGCAGCCTGCTCTGCTCGCCGTATCCTTCGCGGCCTATAGGGTCTTGCAGGATCTGGGTTACCGGCCCGCTCTGGTCGCCGGCCACAGTCTGGGCGAGTATTCCGCGCTGGTCGCCGCCGGTTCTCTCGATTTTGCCGACGCTCTGCGCTTGGTCCGGAACCGGGGCCAGTATATGCAGGAAGCCGTTCCCTCGGGAACCGGAGCCATGGCCGCCATTCTCAAGCTTCCCGACGGGCAGCTCGAGCACGTCCTGGAGGAGGCAGCGCAAGGCGAGGTCGTGAGTGCCGCCAACTTCAACTCGCCCGACCAGGTCGTCATCGCGGGTCATGCCGCCGCCGTAAAGCGCGCTATGGAACTCGCCAAAACTGCTGGAGCCAGGCGCGCCGTTCTCATCGCGGTCAGCGCTCCGTTCCACTGTCCGCTCATGCGCCCTGCCCAGGAACGTTTGCGCGTCGAACTGGATGCCACGGCATTCGCGGATCTCTCCATCCCGCTCATCGGTAACTGGCAAGCCCGGAAAATCACCACCGGCGTCGAAGCACGGTTAGGTCTTTTCGAACAGATTCCCAATCCCGTGCTCTGGACTGATTCTATTCGCGAATTGGCGCGGCAAGGTATCCGGCGTTTCGTCGAGGCCGGTTCTGGCTCCGTGCTGCTTGGCCTCAACCGCAACATAGATCCGTCGCTGAAAGGCGCTAAGTTTGGCGAACCGGGGGACATCGAAAAAGTGAAAGAGCTGCTAACTGAGCCAACCTAAGCCGGACGGGATTCAACTTAGACGGAACGCGCAATATCCACTAAGTCGCTGAACAACCCGTAAGCTGTCTGTTCCACGCCCGGATTAATCGAAACCGTACCGATCGTACCCATAAGGTCCGTGTGAAAAAGGAGTATGTTGCTGGTTCCTTGTACGGTTGCCAGCAAATCAGTTTTAGGCAGAATTTCCGGCCTTACTCGTAACCTTACCTGGTTTCCCTCTCGCTCGGCGCGGCTGACCAAAAGAATGGTCTGGCCGTCCCGAGCCAGTGCTTCCACTTCTCGCGGCGTGAGACCGCGTATTCCTTCGCGCTCCACTTGCTGAGGGGTGGTGCGGGCATCCATCAGTACATTTGCTAGTGCTGCCGATTTGGCGGCCGAATCCCATCCATCGATATCAAAGGAAGCATCGGCCTCGGCAATGCCCAATGCCTGCGCCTCGCGAATGCCTGCCTCCATGCTTTCCCCTCGCGCCATAGCTGCCATGACCACTTTCGACGTTGAATTCAACACGCCCGTAAAGCCTGAGATCTTCACTCCTGGCAGGCTATTACGAACCATGTTGAATACTGGCGCTCCGTCCATCACGGTCGATTCGAACCGGAATTCCGCTTGTGCCCGCCGCGCCTCTTCTCGTAAAGTTGCGTATGCATGGGCGATCGGTCCTTTATTAGCCGTAATGACATGGATGTTCCTTAACAATGCCGAGCGGATATGCGTGATGGCCGGCTCGCCGGTCTCCGGATTCAAGGTAGTAATCTCGATCGCCACGTCCGGCTTCGCCCGCTCCAGAAATTCGTCCACCGAACTTACTGGCGGCCCAAACTCCGGACTTACGCTCAACCCCTTGAAATCAAATGCCGTTCCATGGCGCGCGGTATGAATTCCGACGATCGGAAACGGGTAGGCTGCACGCTTCTCCCGCAAAAGCCGGGCGAAGGCCTTTCCCACGCTTCCATATCCCAACAGGACTATTCTCAACCTCCGAGAATAACAGTGTTTTCTAGTAGTTCTCTGCTTGACAGGGAACGCCCCCTTTCGTCAGACTTAAAGGTTTGCATGGCTGACTTTCTGCTTCGCTCTCTGCCTGGATTCAGTAACATAAGTGTGCAACGCCTCAAAAGCGCAAAGGGCACAAGCCGTGCCGTCTGTTGCGTGCTCGCCGGGTTATTTGCCGCTTCGGCGATGCTGGCCCAGGATCAAGATCCGTCGCCGGCAACTCGCTCTATTCCGACGATGGTGGGGCAATTGCTCGACCATGATTTCGTAAATTTTTACGTCTTCGGAAACGCCATTTACGATAGCCGGCTTCCGATCCTGTCGTCTTCCGGCCAAACCCTCGGCAACGGCAGTTGGGGTTACCAGGTGGGCGGCGGAGTAACTCTGGCTCATCAGTTTCGAGACGGTGACATATCGCTCAGTTACCGCGGCGATTATCGCGACTATACGTCCACCCGTTTCGGCGGCGGTACAGACCAAAATCTTTCTCTGCTGTACAACAAGCGCCTGAGCCGCCATTGGACGGTTTCTCTTCCTGTATCTGCTGGCGTTCTATTGTATGGAGCGGGCGGATATATTGTTTCCCCCAGCGCCGGCAGCGCGGTTGCTCCGAACCCGCTCAGTCCCCAAACCCGGTACGTGCAGACGGGCGTCAATTTTACCTACCAACAGACGCGCCGGCTCAGCTATGTCTTTTCGGGCAATTTCTTTCTAAACGACTACAATTACGTAGGCGCAATCGGCAGTAAAGGCGTATCCGGCGCGGCGTCCGCTCTTTACCGGATAACGGGTAAGACCACCGTCGGAGCCACCTATTCACATAGCTACTATCATTACGCCCAGGGGGCCGGCACCACATCAGTCGATGGAGAATCATTGTCATTGACGCACGATTTCCCCGACCACTGGCAGGCCAGTTTATCGGCTGGCATCAATCGCACTTATACGCAAGGCGTGGTCTCGACGCCCGTTTCTGTTTTGCTGGGCCAGCAGACCGTTCAAGGTTTCTTTGTTGGTCCTTACGAGCGGACAACTTACGTTCCGTCGTTTCAGGGCTCCCTTACGCGGTTCTTCCGCCATTCCTCCGCGTCTCTCACCGGCGGACAGGGAGTTATTCCCGGCAACGGAACTTTCCTGACTTCGCGCGATCAGTTCCTTACGGGTCTCTACTCACTCTCCATGCGCCGTTCTAATATCGGTTTAGCCACCAGCTACTTTCATCTGACAAGCATCGCCAACGTAGTTACCAGCTCTTACACCACTGAGAGTTTCAATGCCTCCTACGGCTATGTTTTGCGGCGTCACCTTTCGGCGAACGTCAGCTATAGCTTTCTGCATTACGGCAACTTGTTTTCTCTGGGAAGCATAAACGACAACGTCATCACGCTTGGCCTCTCGCTCAGCACGCAGAGCTTGCCGCTGGGGCTGTTCTAGAGAATTCGCGCCAAACGGGTTCGGCTGAACGCGCCATCTCTCTCTAACTGCTGCTCCTGAGTACGTGTTGGAGGCGTCCAGCGAAATTCTCGCCGGATTCGGTCTCCAGCGTTCGCTTCAGCACCGGCAGCGTCGCATCCAGTTCGTGCACCAGCCGCAGCAGGCTTTTGATGTTCGATTCCGTGAGACGCGCGCCGCCTCCCAGTTCTGTCTGCGGCAGATAGTGGGTGTCCACTCCGAAATCGATGCGCAGATCTTCCTGGTCCAGCATCGCGCGTTCGGTGCCGTTGTCGAATTCCGGCCCGAAGGATGCCAGGCCCACGCGCGCAGGCGCCAGAATCCAGTCCCCTCCCTGAAACTGCCAAAGATCCCACCAGCTCTCCAGCCAGTAGGCGACATCCTCGCCTTTATATTCGCTGAAAATTTCAAGTACTTCCGAAGCATCCACGGGCCCGTTGACCGGCCGCTCCAGCAGCGGCGGCTCCGTCGAATCTACCGCTTGAATCGAGATTGTCGATTGGCCCTGTTCGCGCTGCGAGAACGGAAAAAGGCGCAATAACTTCTCGAAATGCCGCATCCGGTTCGCCCGGCTGTTCCGCTCCAGCCAAATGGACAGGGATAGTTGGTCTGTCACAATTTCATGGTATCGCTGCATCCGCCAAAACAGATTCGGCCAGGAATGATTTTGCTGAGATACTGGAAGGGTGGTAACTGACCTCGTGCAGATTAAGCGGTTCGGCGAAAAGAGCCGCGAGGAGAACCAGCAGTTACGCGCCTGGATGAAGCGTCACAGCTTTGCGGAGCGGCGGCTCAAAACGATCGCCGAAGACATCCAGGATCAGATCGACTGTACCGCCTGCGCCAACTGCTGCCGCGTGGCCACCACGCCGGTCACGGACCGCGACGCCGACCGGTTGGCTCGCTTTCTTGGCGCCAAATTGCCGGAGTTTCTGCGCGATTACACCGAAGAATCGGAGGAGGAAGGCCGTATTCTCAAGCGCAACGCCAATGGCTGTGTCTTCCTGGACGGCAATCTTTGTTCCGTCTATGCAGCGCGTCCGCAAACCTGCGAGCAGTTCCCGCACTTGACCAAAGGAAACGGCTCGCTGCTCAGCCGCATGTGGCATATGGCCGACCGCGCCGTCTATTGCCCCATTGTGTTCAATACTCTCGAAGCATGGAAACCGGAAACGGGTTTTAAAAAATGAGTGCTCTCGTCGTCCTCCTCTTGTTGTGTCTGTTTGCCGTCGTGGCTTTCGCCGCCTACCAGTTCTCCGAAGCGCGCCGTTGGCGTCACAACGCAGCCGAAACGTCTTCAGTAGCCGAGCGCCAGCGCGTGGAGGCAGAGCGCCATCGCGTCGAATTGGACCAAGCTCGCCATGCCCTGATTCAGCAGGAGGCCGAGGTCAGCAAGCATCGGGAACTAGCCGAAGTGCAGCTCCAGCTTTTAACGCAGACTCAGCGTCAACTGGAAGACAAGTTCGCCGCCTTAGCCTCCGATGCGCTCAAGAGCAATAGCCAGCTTTTCCTCGACCGCAGCCGCGATCAGCTGCAGCACCTGGTCGAGCCCGTCAGCCAGTCCCTGAAGCGCTTTGAGGAGCAGGTCCAGGCGATCGAGCGTTCACGCATAGGCGCTTACGCGGAGCTCTCTACCCAGGTAACCGTGCTCACCCAACTGCAGGAAAAGGTGCGCCAATCGACTGACCAGCTCAAAACCGCTCTGCGCTCTCCCACGCAGCGCGGCCGCTGGGGCGAGGTGCAGCTTCGCCGCGTGGTGGAAATGGCCGGCATGCTGGAATATTGCGATTTTGCCGAGCAGAAAACTCTCTTCGGCGAAAGCAACCTGCGCCCCGATCTGATCGTCCGCCTGCCCAATCTCTGCGAGGTTGTGGTGGATGCCAAGGTTTCCCTGGAAGCCTATTTGCGCGCCATTGAAGCCGAGCAGGAACCTGACCGCTTGCGCCACCTCAAAGACCATGCCAACCAGGTAAGGACGCATGTCAAAGCGCTCGGAGAGAAAGCCTACTGGGAGCGGCTGCCGGGTTCGCCCGAGTTCGTCATCGCCTTTCTGCCGCTCGAATCTCTGTTCAGCGCGGCGCTGGAGCATGATCCCTCTCTGCTCGATTTCAGCGTCGAGAAGCGGGTTCTCATCGCCACGCCCATCACCCTGATTACGCTGCTGTTAACTATTTCGCACGGATGGCGCCAGCAGACCGTCACGGAGAATCTCGACAAGATCCGGGTGACCGGTCAGGAGCTATACACCCGCCTGTTAACCATGGGGCAGCATTTCATGAAGCTGGGGGATGCGATTGAAAAAACAGTGGAGACTTACAACCAGACCGTTGGTTCGCTGGAACGCAACGTGCTCACCTCGGCTCGTAAGTTCAAGGAGCTTCGCCCCGCCAACGCCGGTCAACTCGAAGAAGTCATGGAAATCGACACCACCCCGCGCCGCCTGGATTCCACCAAGTGGCAGGTGCTGGAAGCTGTAAAACGCGGCTAGCCTGATTCCAGATCCGCTAGTTCAATTGTTCCGTGACCACCGTAGGCCTCGAAAGCTGGAAGGTGAGTTGTGTTTCGGCGCTCAAAACGGCGGGCTTGCCGTGTGTAAGAAGGACTGCTCCCGTGCCGGCGGCGCCGCCCACGCCCGCACCTATAGCCGCGCCTTTACCGCCGCCGCCCAGAGCTCCTATGATCGCTCCCAGAGCCGCGCCACTCGCCATCTTCGCGGCGTTTTGTCCCGTGCTTGAGTCGCCCTGCTTCGCGAACTGGCTGGTCTCTATCTGAATCCGCTGCCCATCAGTTGTATTAATCTCGGTCAACGCCAGGCTCAAGTTGGCCGTCCCTGCCATGCGCCCGGCTTTTTGCGCGCTCAAAATTGTTCCCAACACTTTGGAGCCTCGATCCGCGATGATGAATCCGTCGATGACGATCGGGGCCTCGAGCGTGGCACGGAACGTATCGCCTGTGTAATTATGATCGGTCGATAGCGTCTCACCCAGCCGGACCGCCAAAGACGTCCCCTGTTGCAGGGTTACGACGTGCCGTTCGGGCGCTTGCACGGGCGCTGGAGGAGGAGAACCCGCAGGCAATGCCTCCGCGTGAGGAACATTCAGAGCCGCTGCCTCATTGACGGCGGGAGCCGCTGTAGCCGGACGCGCTACCGGCGGTGGAACGAAGACTGGAGCCGGCGCAACGGGCGCGGGTGCTGCTGCCGGGAGAGGGGCTCGCCGCGCCACTTCGATCGGTTTGCTTTTTGGCGTTTTGCCGGCCAGATGAGCAACAGGTCTAGCAACCGCCTTTGCAATCACATGCTTGGGCGTGCTGGCCGGAGCCGGTTTTGGCGCCGCAGCCGGTTGTACCGGAGGCTGAACAGCCGGAATTGCCGCCATTTTCTCCGGTGCCCGCCGGACGTCGGGCGGACTTTGCAACACTTCGTGTGAAGGAGGCGTAACCTCATTCATTCTCACGTAAATTATGGCGCTCCCCAGCGCCACCACGATCCCTGCCACAAATGCAGAGGTTACTTTCACCAGGCTAGTTGACGCCATGCTGATCCCCCTATTGTTTTGAACGTTGCATCGTTCGCAAGCGTTTCTATCCCACGCAGTTAAAATAAGATTATCCAACTAAGAAGCATGGCGGATCAGTTCATTTTCGATTTCCCCACGGGCTACAGCGTGGGTCCAGTGGCCATTCGCCCGGCCACCGTACTCGCCCCTATGGCCGGTGTCACCGACACTGTATTTCGCCGTCTCATCCGCAGCCAGGGCGGCTGTGGTCTGCTGATGACCGAGTTCACCAGTTCACACGGCGTCGTCAGCACCCAGAAGACCAAGAAGCACAACCGTAACTTCCGCTACCTGTATTTCGAGCCCGAAGAGCACCCGATTGCCTGCCAGTTATTCGGTTCCGATCCGGACGTTATCGCCGAAGCCGCCAAGGTGTGCCAGGATCGCGGATTCGACATCGTCGACATAAACTTCGGTTGCCCAGTGAATAAGGTCGTCAAGTGCAACGGCGGGTCCGGACTGCTGCGCGATCTGCCGCTGGTGGAATCCATACTGCGGAAAACGCGGGCGGCCATCAGCATTCCGCTCACCTGCAAGTTTCGCTCCGGCTGGAACGACAAAGAACTGGTGGATGTCCGCATGGCCCAAATTGCCGAGGATTGCGGCCTAGCCGCAGTCGCTCTGCACGCCCGCACCCGGGAGCAGGGCTACAGCGGCAAAGCCGACTGGTCGCGCATCGCCGCCGTGAAGGCTGCGGTGAAGATTCCGGTGATCGGCAACGGTGACATCATCACTCCCGAGGACGCTCTTCAGATGCATCGCGAAACCGGTTGCGATGCCGTCATGATCGGCCGTACCGCCTCCTCGAACCCCTGGATTTTCCGCCAGATCGATGATTATTTCCGTGCCGGCTCCTTTACCGTGCCTCCGGACCGCGATCGCTACCACATGATGAAGACGTACTATGTCATGCTGCGGGAGCACGGGGAATCGGACGCGGTCGGGAAAATGAAGCAATTTGCCACCTACTTTACGCACGGCGTGCGCAACGGGTCCAAACTGCGCGTCGAGATCTACCGTTCGCATGAGATCGCCTCGATCCTGGACGCCGTGGACGCCTTCTTCTCTGAGCATTTAGTAGAGGAGAGCGCTCAAGTGGAGTGCGTCAAAGTAGCTTGAAAAGCGTTCAACTGATCACAGATGGAGCCTGCAAAGGGAATCCAGGCAGGGGCGGCTGGGCCTGCATCCTGCGTTTTGGGAAACTCAAGCGGGAGCTTTTTGGCTCCAGCCCTTTCACCACCAATAACCGCATGGAACTGGCCGGGGCGATTGAGGGCTTGAAGCGTTTGAAAGAGTCCTGTTCCGTCGAAATCGTTACCGATTCCGAATACCTCCGCAACGGCATCACCAGTTGGATCAAAGGCTGGAAGAAGAACGGCTGGAAAACCGCCAGCAAGAAGCCGGTCACCAATAAAGACCTATGGCTGCTGCTGGACGAACTGGTGAACAACCACAAGGTTGAGTGGACCTGGACCAAGGGCCACGCCTCCCACGAAGATAACAACCGGTGTGATGAACTGGCGAGTGAAGCGGCTTCGAGGCAGTTGCATAGCGAGCCGGACACGGAAAACGATTTGTACCGGAAACACAACGGTGAGTAAACCCACAGGCGAACGTGTCTGCGTATTCGGCGGCACGTTCGATCCCATCCATACTGCGCATCTGCGCATCGCCATGGAAGCGCTGCAATGCTTCGCGCTCGACCGCGTCCTGTTCGTGCCCGCCGCTCATCCTCCGCACAAAGACGCCTCCAGCGTCTCGCCATACAAGGACCGCCTGCACATGGTGGAAATTGCCTGCGAACCGTATCCTTTCTTTAGCGCTTCACGGCTTGAAGCAGGCCGCCAAAGTAGTTTCACCGTGGATACCATGCGCCGTGTCCGGAAGGAACTCAATCCCGAAGACCAGCTGTTCTTCCTGATTGGAGCGGATGCATTCGACGATCTGGAGACCTGGAAAGGCTGGCAGGAACTGGTGGAGCTAACGGAATTTATCGTGGTGGCGCGGCCGGAAAGCAAATACCGCGTTCCGGAAGGCGCGCGGATTCACCGCATGGACGGAATCGCTTTGCCGGTTTCCAGTTCCACGATTCGCGCCCGGATAACGGCTCATAAAGCCACGCCGGAACTGCCCTCCGAAGTCCGCGCCTTCATCGAAAAGCACGGACTCTACGGATTCGGCAAAAATCGCGGGAGGAAAGACGCTACTGCTTTGCAGTGACGCAGAATTGATCGAAAGCTTCGGTCAACAGCTTTGCAATCTGGTCGGGGTTGCTGCTTTCAATCTGAAACCGATGGAGCGTGAACACGGGCTTGCCGTCCTGAAACAGCGCCATGGAGGGCGAGGACGGGGGAACGCCTGGCGTCAACTCACGCACTTTGTCCACAGCCTCCACATCGCCACCCGCAAAGACCGTAGCGACCGTTTCGGGCCGGTTCGGATGCTGCAGCGCGATGCCCACTGCCGGACGCGCTTTTCCCGCCGCGCAACCGCACACTGAGTTCGTCACCATCAGCACCGACCCGCTGTTGGGCGAAAGAATGCGTTCAACATCGGCCACGGTCCGGGCTTCTTGAACGCCGTACTGCGTCAGATCCTGTCGCATCGGCACAATCAGTTGTTCGGGATATCTCATAAGGGTCTCTAAGATCAGTTTACGATTACGCCGTTCAGGCGCCACCCCGGCCAATCTGGACTTTCGGCGTGGCCAGATATCCGGAGATCAAGTCTTTAGTAACCGAATTGACCACGATCTCGTAAGGCTGGTGGGCCTTCTTGGTCAGGAACTGAATGGGTTCGTTTACGTTACGGTCTTTCTTCTCTACCGTAATGTCGTCGGAGGTGATCGCAATGGTGAAGCGATTACGTTTCGGATCGGCCTTCTTGAGCTGGATGGAAACGTCGCCAACGCGCGAGAATTCTTTTTTCTTATTGATCTTGAATTCGGTATAGTTCCGCTCGCCCAAATCCCTCAGCGCCTTCAATTCCGTGCCGTTGGTGGCAATCAGGCTGGCGTGGCTATCCAACTCGCCCGTCGCGCGCTTCAGGTTGGCGATGGTGGCCTCTAACTGGCTCCTGGTGTTCTGTACGTCAGTTTTCACGTTGCCGACATCCGTGGAAACGGTCGCGATTTGAGTGTTTGCGGTCTCCGCGCTCTGCTTCACCTGGCTGATCGCCTCAGCCTGAGCGGCTTGACTCTGGGCTATCTTTTCCTGGAGCACCTGGACGTGCTTTTGCGCATCCACTTTCGCCTGGCCCACGGCAGCTTCGGCCGCGCGGCGCTGCGCCAAAAGGCGGCCTTGCAGGTCCACCACGCTGCGGCGCGAGTTCTTTACTTCTTCGTTCGAGTCGATCCGCATTCTTTCGATGGACGCGTTTACGTCGGCGGTCAGCTTCGTCAGGTCCGCCTTGGTATCGGTGCGGAGGTGCTCCAGCTGCACATATTGAAAAACACTAGATGCCGCCAGCAGGACGAAGGCTCCGATGAGAATCGGCGTTTTCCAGTTAGGGCCGGACGGCGGCGGAATGATGTAGGTCGGCTGTTGGGGACTGCTCATGTGCTTACCTCTAGGACGATTGAATACGGTGCAGTTATTATAATCCGTTCACCGCGGCTAATTACAGGGACGTGCCGCCCGTTCATCGTGTTTCAATCGGGCGACACCGGCTTGCCGATGCTTGCGAGCGCCGGACGCGCGAACGGAAACAGCTCCTGGCGCGACGCGCCTGGCTCAAAACAGCGGCGGCAGCGCGCCTCATAAGCTCCCGCTGCTCCCACCAGAATCAACTCTTCCGATTCTACTAACCTCTGCGTGTGCTTCGCCGGCGAGCCGCAGCGCATGCAGATGGCCAGCGCCTTGGTGATGGATTCCGCCACCGCCAGGAGATCGGGCATGGGGACAAACGGCCGCCCCATGAAGTCGGTGTCGAGCCCCGCGATAATCACCTGTTTGCCGCCATCGGCGAGCTGGTTTGCCACCTGTACCAGGTCCGGCCCGAAAAAGTTTGATTCGTCGATCCCCACTACCTGGGTCCGCCAATCCAGCCTTTCCAGGATCTCGGCGGCCGAAGCCACCGGTTCCGACCGCATGCGCGCATCGGCGTGCGTCACAATTTCGCTGTCGGAGTAGCGGTTGTCTACGGCCGGCTTAAAAACTTGTACTCGTTTGCGGGCTATGATGGCCCGCCGCACCCTCCGGATCAGCTCTTCGCTTTTGCCGGAAAACATCGGACCGCATATCGCTTCGATCCAGCCCGAATTCGGAATCAGAACATCCAACGCTAGACGCTCTCCCGCTTACGATTGACGCGAATGGCGCGCATATCCTGGGTGGGCTCCGCGTCGCATTCCACGGCTATAGTTGTAGCGATGGGATCGGGCGCCGACGCCGGCAGGCCGACGAAGCGCACGCGGAACTGCTCCTGCTCAAACTTTACCGCTTGGCCGCTGGGATGCATCCTGGCGGATACGACCTTCTGCTGTAAGCCGCCCACTGATAGGACCTCACCCGGCCAAAAATAGGCATGGATGTACAGCGTATTTCCTTGACGCGTGAAGCGCGCGAACTCGGAACTCTTCATCTGGCACGGGTCCGCTTTATGCACCAGTTGGCCGTGCTTGTCCATCCACTTGCCCACTGCGGTCAATATCTCCACGGACGGTTCCGGGATAGAGCCATCGGGTTTCGGTCCGATATTGAGCAGGTAATTGCCCTGGTCGCGCGTGCACGTCAACAGATTGCGCACCACGGTCTTGGGCGACTTCCAGTTATCGTCGGTGCGGTGATAACCCCAACTGTCGTTCATTGTCATGCAGGATTCCCATGGCATGGCGAAAGCCTTGATGGTTTGCTCGGGAGTTGTGAAGTCTTCCGGGATGCCGGAACGGTTGTTGATCAGGATGTCCGGCTGCAGCTGCCGCACCATCTTGTTCATTTTTTCCGATTCCCAGCCCTCCGCCGAGAGCGGCCAGTTGACGTCGTACCAGAGGACATCGACTTTGCCGTAGTTTGTGCACAGTTCGCGCACAAGCCCGTGCGTGTAGTCCACGAAACGCCGCCGCGCGGCTTCGTCCGTCAGACAGATGGCGCCATCTGGGTGGTGCCAATCCATCAAAGAATAGTAAAAGCCGACCCGCATTCCCTCCGCGCGCGCAGCCTCAACGTATTCGGCCACCAGATCGCGTCCCGCAGCCTGCTTGGGCGCGCAGTAATCCGTCAGCTTGGTGTTGAAGTTGCAATATCCTTCGTGATGCTTGGTCGTCATCACCATGTATTTCATGCCGGCAGCCTTCGCGAGCTTGGCCCAGGCGCGCGCGGCGTGCGGCTTGGGGTTAAATTGCTTGGCCAGCTGTTGATACTCCGCTACCGGAATGCCTTCTTCTTCCATGGACCACTCGTGGCGGCCCAGCACGCTGTACAGCCCGAAATGGATAAACATGCCGAAGCGCGCTTCGTGCCACCACTGCATGCGGCGGTCGCGATCTGCCACTGTGGATGTGGTGGGACCCGCTTCCTCGGCCTTCGGGGGTGTCTGCGCGGCGGCAGGCAGGATTACGGCCGATGCGCCGGCGGCCTTCAATAAGCTGCGACGGGATAGCGATGTGTTGTCCATTGTTTTATATGCAATCATTCTTTTACCATTTCGAGTTTTACGTACCGAGAGGCCTATACTGAAACTCTTCCCGAAGCGCCTGATTGAACCGGAGTTATTAGATCACGCTCCGGCGGAAGCCGCCCGCCGGAACCTGGCGGATCTGGTGCGGATTAATGAGCGGTTCGGTGGCCATTCCACGCTCCGAGACACGCTGGATTCGGTAGCAAAGCGCGAGGAAAGCTTTACGCTTTTGGATATCGGCGCAGCTTCCGGAGACAGCGCCAAGCTCATCCGGGAACTCTACCCCAGGGCATCGGTGACGGATCTTGATAACAATATCGTAAATCTAAGCGCCGCCACGCAGCCGAAAGTGATCGCCGACGCCTTTGCGCTGCCCTTCAAACCGGGGAGTTTCGACTTCGTGCTCGCCTCTCTGTTCCTGCACCACTTCACTGACGAGCAGGTGACCTGCTTGCTGGCCAGTTTTTATTCCATCGCACGGCGGGCGCTCCTGGTTTGCGACCTGGAACGCCATATAGCGCCCTACTTATTCCTGCCGGCAAGCTGGCCGTTTTTCCGTTGGAGTCAGCTCACGCTGCACGATGGCATGGTTTCGGTACGCGCGGCATTTCGCCCGCGCGAACTGCTGCACTTGAGCAAGAACGCCGGCCTAGGCAGGGTGGAGATTCGGGTACACCGTCCTGCTTTTCGGATTGCCCTAGTAGCCAGGAAACGGTAGGAACGCAGTAGTCCGGTGGGCGCTCGGAGGAAGACACCCACCGGTGACGCAGCTTCGCTCATAGCCACGCCAGCTCAACGAGGGCAGCTCCCTTGGGTTTGGGCGTAAAGCCTGCTGCCACTCAAATTTTTCCGACGGAAACTAGTTGAACTACTTAATATACGCCAAATTGGGTTGATCTGAAATATGCGGGTTTCTCAGTACTTGCGCGGGCTTTCCGACCACTGCCCAGTACCCGAATACTCCAAACAAGAGGAACACACAAGCGATGGCGAATGCCCCAAAAAACGAATGGGTGGTTTGTAAGCTCCAACCGGTCACCATCGGACCCAATACCCCGGCGAGATTGCCCAGGCAGTTTTGCAGCGCGGTCCATTGGCCGGCTGATTCCGGTCCCGCCAGAGTCTGTGAAAGTGCCCAGTGATTCGAAGACCATGCGCCGAGTGAAAAAAAGGCCAATATTAATAGGGCGTTGCTCTCAAACTCGCCCTTCACAAGGATCGCGGAAAAGATAAAGAAGCCACACAGAGCTAACCCGGTGCACAGGAAGACCTGACGCACGCGCCCGGCGTTTTTCCCGCGCCCGATAATCCGGTCGGCGACTATGCCGAACAACATAGATGCCAAAGCGACCACCAGAAAAGGCACAGAACCAAAGATGGCGAGCTTGTCATGCGTGTAGTGCCGCTCGGTCTGAAAATAATAGACCAGCCAATTTAGCAGAAAATACCAGGCGTAATTGCCTCCGAATAGGCCGATGGCCGTACCCCAAAACGCGCGCTTTGACAGGATTTCCATGTAGCCGGCGGACCAGTTGACGGCAGGCGCGGAACTGATGGGTTTAGAGGGAAGTTTAGGCGCGATGATGCACCATGGAATCAGCCAAAACAGGCTGGCGCCTCCCATCACGAGGAACATGCCGCGCCAGGAAAACCATTCGATCATTTTCACGCCCAGCCATATGCCGACCGCCGGGCCAAGCTTTGATCCGGCATCTATCAGCCCGTTTGCAGTGCCCCGCAATTGCTCCGGAAAACTGGTGACGATCATTTTGGAATAGGCCGGGTAGGCAATCGATTCCGCCACTCCCAAAACGAGCCGCAAGATAAAGATCTCCCAGAACGTATTGGCAAGCCCGGTGGCGCTGGTGGAAGCCGACCACAAAAGGAACGCCATCGCAAATAGCCAATTGACATTGAAGCGGTCTATCAATTTGCCAGCGGCGAGCAGGAAGACCGCATAAGTCATGGAGAACGCGGCCGCCAACGTTCCCAACTGTTCCGGCTGCAGGTGCAACTCGAGTTCGAGGTTCTTGGCCGCTACGCCGAGAGTGCCGCGGTCGGCATAGTTAATGCATACCGATACCACGAGCAGCCATAAGGCCACCCAATGCAAACGTCGAGGCTTGAACTCTGTCAGCGTCACCCGCTCAGGCTATCAGAATTGCCGTGAACTGGCGTTAATGCAGGTAAAAGAGGCTGAGGCGGGGAAGTTTGGCGCGCTCCAGCAGGGCAGTATCCAGATAGCGGCGCTCCAGCATCGCCAGTTGGTCGGCAGTCATCTTACCGCGATAGGGCTTTAGTTCGGTGTCCAGCGCCGCGCGAATGGCATACAGATCATCGTCGCTTTGCGAGCTGCGGATGACGGCTACAATTTTGTCTTCCATGACGGTCAAACGGCGCTCCAGGTCTTCCAGACTACGCGCCTGATTTTCGGCATCGGACGCTAGTCCTTCCAGCGAAGCGGCAACTTCGTGCAGTTGGATCTCCGGGCGCTCGCGCAGCGCCGCGGCGGACTTATTCAGGTGCCCGCGCAGTTCCTCCACCGCAAATGGCGCTTCGGCCGCAGCTTTGTTTCGCTCACGGTTCGGAGCCCGGTTCGCGGCTTCCAGTACCGCTTGCGAGCAATAGGCAAGTGAGTTGACCTGCCTGCGTTTGACCTTGCGGGAGTGCCATTTTTCAAACGCGTCGTCGATTCCCTTTAGAACCGCTTCGAGCGGCACGCCGGCGTTCTTCCAGCCTTCAATCAGGGCCCAATCCAGCGGCGACAGCAGGAATAAACTGGTTCCCCGCGCCCGTTGGAAATGCTCTTCTATTTCCGTGAAGTAGTTAAAGTAATTGCCTGTCCAGGAATCCTCAGGCTCGAGTGCTTCAGTCATGGCGAGCCGGCCGCACGCCCCCCGAAGCAACCCGCTGAACCTGTCCGGAATCATTGCGGATCAGCAGAAAGCCATCCTGGTCGAGGCCCGCGGTCGTACCTTCCCGGCCGCTTTCTTCCACCAGTACGCGCCGTTCGGCAACATAACTGGAGGCTGCCGAAAACGCTCGTAGAATGGCGTTTTTTCCATCTGACTCCAGCATGCCGCAAAATGCATCGAGCGACTCCAGCAGCTGGGCAATGATGTTCTCGCGCGACTGCGGGCAGCCGTTGCTTTCCATGCGCAGCGAAGTGGCGGGGGTGCGCAGGTTCGCTTCGAAGCGCTCCTGATTCACGTTGATGCCGATGCCCGCCACCACGCAGCGGTCTACCAGGTGCGGCAGGATGCCCGCGGTCTTTCTGCCGCCGATCAGCACGTCGTTAGGCCACCGCAGATCGCAGGCTACCTGAGTACACTTCTGGATCGCATCCGCCGCCGCCAGGCCGAGCAACAGGCTTGCGATGGGAATACCGCTGGTCGGCAGCGACAGGCGCAGCAGGACCGAACAATATATACCCAATTCGGCTTGCGAGATCCAGGAGCGTCCCAGGCGGCCCATACCGGCTGTCTGCTCGTCTGTCAGAACTGCCGTTCCGTGTGGGGCGCCGGCGGCGGCCAGGCGTCCAGCCTCAATCATTGTGGAGGGTAGGCTGGGCCAGTAGTGCAATTCGTTTTGCGGGCGCAGCGCGCGGATGCGGGCGATGTCAAGTGGCATTACTGCGGATTAAGCTCAAGCCGGAAGCTGATGTCAACGGCTGCTGCTGAATGCGTGATCGCCCCGCAGGAAATGAAATCCGGCGCGGCTTCCGCATACGAGCGAATATTTGCGAGATGGATATTACCCGATAATTCGGTCGTAGCGCGGCCGGCAATGTGCCGGACCCATTCCGCAGCTTCGGCGGGGGTGAGATTATCCAGCAGCAAACTTTTCGCGCCACAGGCCAATGCTTCCTCCAGTTCGGCCCGCGTGCGCACTTCAATCTCCACGTTGCCGGGGAAGGCGCGCGTGCGCTCCAGCGCCTGTCGAACTCCGCCTGCCGCGGTAATGTGATTGTTCTTGATGAGTACGGCGTCGAATAACCCGAAGCGATGATTCGTGACGCCGCCGGCCGCCGCCGCCATTTTTTCGAGTTGGCGCAGGCCGGGCGTGGTCTTGCGGGTATCGAGCACTCGCACTTTGGTTCCGCTGACTGCGTCTACATGCTGGCGCGCAAGCGTGGCGACGCCGCTCAGACGCTGCATGAAATTCAGGGCAACGCGCTCACATTCGAGCAAAGTGCGCGCGCTGCCCGCGACCGTTGCAATGACATCACCCTTTTCCAACTTTGCGCCGCTCTGTTTGAGAAGCCGGACGTCCGCTCCGCCACGGATTCCATAGATGAGAGGAAGCAGTTCGACTCCCGCCAGCACGAGCGCTTGCTTGGCGAGGAAGCTGCCGCTGGCGTTTAAACCGTCCGGAATGGTCAACTCCGAAGTGACATCGCCGGACCCGATATCCTCGCTCAGTGCTCGTACGACGGCAGCTTGAACGTCAGGATGCTGAACGTCAAACATCTATTGCCCGGAGCCTTCGAGCAGCTTCTTGTTCTTCGCGAGCTGTTCCCGGTAATCCGCTACCTTGGCGCGCAGACCGGCCACTACTTTCTCGGGCGCTTTCCCCAGGAAAACAGGATCTTGCAGTTGGCGCTCGCCGTTTTCGATGGTACGCTGCAGGCTCTCGTTTTCTTTGACATTTCGCGCGTAGGATTCAGGACTCG
This sequence comes from Bryobacteraceae bacterium, assembly GCA_035316385.1. Classification (GTDB taxonomy): domain Bacteria; phylum Acidobacteriota; class Terriglobia; order Bryobacterales; family Bryobacteraceae; genus Bog-105. The sequence goes on from DATHIZ010000222.1 coordinate 24,656, forward strand.
ATGCGCCGTTTTGCGCGGCGGCCGGCACGGCATGGATCTGCAAATCGAAATCAGGACTGGAGCGGATTAAGCCCTTATGTTCCGAAATGCCGCCAGGCTGCTGCTTGACGTTGATTTTCGCCAGCGTGCCGATAGCCGCCAGATCGTCCGCGGCAAAAATGCTTTCATGTAAATAGAGCGTGGCGTCGAGGATGGCCTTCGGATCAAGCTTGTTATCGGCGCGGAGTTCGCGCGCCGCGGTGACCACCTGCTGCAACAGTTCAAACCGTTGTATCCGGTCTTCCGCCAAGTCCGCTTCCGATGGCTTCGGGTAACGTGCCAGCGATATCGATTTAGGTTGGCCGGTCCCGGCGCCGGTAACGTGAATCAGCCGCTGCCACAACTCTTCCGTCACGAAAGGCATAAACGGATGTAACAAGCGCAGCGACGCTTCATAGACGGTCAGAGTTGCCTGCCAGTGCGCGTCCACACCCGAGTTTTCACGGAAGCGCAGCTTCTTCACTTCCAGATACCAGTCGCAGAACTCGTGCCAGACGAAATCCCACAGCGTTTGCGCGGCTTCGTGATAGCGATGCAGTTCCAGCGCGCGGTTCACGATCCCCGTCGCGCGGTGCAGGCGCGGAAAGATCCACGCGTCTTCAATGGTTTCTGGCGCCGGGGCTGCCGCTGGCGGCGTCCACGCTTCGATGCCTGATGTCTCCATATTCATGAACAGCAGGCGCGACGCGTTCCACAGCTTATTGGCAAACGTGCGGCCCGCGTCCATGCGGTCTTCTTTAAGCGCGATGTCATTACCCGCGGCTGCCGAAATCAGCAAAGCGATGCGCACCGCGTCCGTGCCGTATTTGTCCATGATGACCAGCGGGTCAATCACGTTTCCCTTGGTCTTGGACATCTTCTGTTTGTCGGCATCGCGGACGAGCCCATGGATATGGATCTCGCGGAACGGCACATCTCCGGTCATCTCAATGCCGAGCATGATCATGCGCGACACCCAGAAGAACAGGATGTCGAAGCCTGTGATGAGCAGGGAAGTGGGGTAGAAAGTCTTGAGATCTTCGGTTTGGTCGGGCCAGCCAAGCGTGGAGAAAGGCCAGAGACCGGAGCTGAACCAGGTATCGAGAACGTCGGAATCCTGTTCCAGTTCCGTCGAATTACAATGCGGGCAGGCGGCCGGCGTTTCCCGTGCTACGGTGATTTTCGAGCAGTTTTTGCAATGCCACGCAGGAATGCGATGGCCCCACCACAACTGGCGCGAGATGCACCAATCGCGGATGTTCTCCATCCATTGAAAGAAGAGCCCTTCGCGGTCCGCGGGTATAAAACGGATGCGTCCGTCGCGTACCGCTTCCATGGCCTTCTGGGCGAGCGGCTTCGTGTGAACGAACCATTGCGTGGAAACCAGCGGCTCAATGATCGTGCGGGAGCGGTCGCACTTGCTGACGTTGACGGTGTACTTTTCCGTGTGAACCAGTTCGCCCGAGGCTTCGAGCGCGGCCAGGATTTGCTTGCGCGCTTGAAAACGGTCGAGTCCCGCGTAGATGCCGGCCGCGGCTGTCATCCGTGCGTCTTCGCCAATCACTTTGATGAAAGGCAGCTTGTGGCGCTTCCCAGCCTCGAAATCGTTGGGGTCGTGGGCCGGCGTCACTTTCACCACGCCGGTGCCGAATTTAGGATCGACCATCGTATCCGCGAGTATCGGAATCTCGCGGTTCATCAATGGAAGGATGGCGATCTTGCCGTGCAGATGCAAATAGCGCGGATCATCGGGATGCACCACCAGCGCGCTGTCGCCGAGCATCGTTTCCGGCCGCGTCGTGGCAACCGTCAGGGTTTCCTCACTACCGGCGACGCGATACCGCACATGCCACAGATGGCCCTCGACCGCTTCATGAATGGTTTCGAGATCGGAGATAGCGGTCTGGCACTGTGGGCACCAGTTGACCATGTACTCGCCGCGATAGATGAGGCCCTTGTCCCAAAGCCGTACGAAGGTCTCGCGGACCGCGCGCGACAAGCCGGCGTCCATGGTGAAGCGCTCGCGCGACCAATCGACGCTGGCGCCCTCCCGGCGGATTTGATTGTTGATGCGGCCGCCGTATTCTTCTTTCCACTGCCAGACGCGGCGTTCAAACTCTTCCCGGCCCAGCGAACGGCGGGTAACGTTTTCAGCGGCAAGCTGGCGCTCCACCACCATCTGGGTCGCGATTCCGGCGTGATCCATGCCGGTAAGCCACAGCGTTGCTTCGCCTTTCATGCGATGCCAGCGCACCGCCACGTCCATCATGGTGTGCTCGAACATATGGCCGATGTGCAGCGAGCCGGTTACGTTTGGCGGCGGAATGACGATTGAAAACGCGCTGCCATGTTGCGCGGCTGCGGCATCGGCGCGGTAAATGTTGGAATCAATCCACCATTCAGCCCAGTGCGGCTCAAAGCGCTGGGGCTCATAAACTTTCTCAAGTTGCATTGGAAATTTCAGCGTAGCATCGGCGGCGAGCGTGCCGGCTTGGACGGCAACCGGCATTGTGCTTTAATGGGGTTGGCCCACTTTGCGCGCCGGAAATTGAGGCGGCG
>DATHIZ010000223.1:0-11480 GCA_035316385.1 Bryobacteraceae bacterium
TGCGGCAGCACTCCGATGCTAATGACCAGAATGGTCAGCACTTCTCGAAAGCGGCTGCGGTCAAAGGCGAACCTTACAAAATCCCGCACGGCCAACTGCAGAAACAGATTGAACGGGACAAAAAGCAGCAGCCACAGCGGAGCTCCGGCTGGAATCTCCCGGTGCCGCAAAAGGCCCACGACCGCGCCCAACAGAACAATGACGACCTCGGGCGAAGAGGTAATCCGCAGCAGCGCCTCCATCCCGAAGAGAGCACGGGCCGGGATTGGATAGATTTGCAGCTTATTGAGTTGGAGCGCCCAACCGCTGCTCAGCGTCATGAGCGGGATGGTCTGCCAGTACAGAAACACAGCCAGCAAACCTGCCGGAAGCCATTCGTGCAGGCCCGCGAGCGGCACGTTCGGCAGAGCGAACGCCAGGAATACCGCGAGCGTTACGAACATGCCGTACCAAAGCGCCGATAGAAGCCACATCAGGGCTGTACCGAAACCGGTACGCGGCAGATGGTTTCGCGTGATGCGGAGCTGCGCCCAGCCGATGGCTAAGATCTGCGGCCACATGTTTTTTCAGTTTGCCACGGTCGAATTCACTACAGCCAGTCAAGCTTCCCGGTATAACGGTCGCCGCCCACGGTGTGAACGAAAATGTCTTCCAACGTGGTGGCGCCATCGGAGGATTGCCTGCGTAAATCGGCCATGGTGCCCTGTACAACGATTTTTCCGCGGTTGATGATGGCCACTTGATCGCACAAACGCTCGACTACTTCGAGTACATGCGAAGTCAGAAAGATGGTTGCGCCGCGCCGCACTTGTTCGAGCAGAATGTCTTTCATGAGACGCGCGCCCACCGCATCCACGCCTTCGAAGGGCTCGTCCATCAGGAACAAACGCGGACGGTGGATGAGCGCTGCAGCCATGGCGACGCGCTTGCGCATGCCCTTCGAATATTCGCCAATCAGCTTACGCTGGTTTTCATCGAGCTGAAAAAGCTGCAACAGCTCCATCCCGCGCTCTTTTGCCAGCGGCCGGGAAAGCCCGTAAAGCCGTCCCACGAACTCCAGGTACTCGGCCCCGCTGAGATAGTCGAACAGGAGCGAATCATCCGGCACCAGCCCGATCTGCCCGCGGATTTCCAAGGACTTGGCCGGCATCGGAAGGCCCAGCATGGTAATGCTTCCGGCGTCGGGTTGCGCCAGGCCCATCAGCATTTTGATGGTGGTGGTCTTCCCCGCTCCGTTCGGCCCTAAAAAGCCGAAAAAGCATCTTTGTGGAACGCTAACCGAAAGCCCGTCCACGGCGGGAACGCCGTTATAACTCTTTTGAAGATCCTGTATCTCGATGGCTGCTGAAGTTGCCTCGAACATGCACGTTAGGGCGTGGCGGACGCCCCTCCCCGGATGACCGCGAGCAATGTCCCCATCTGACGCAAGATGGCAAGCTTGGCGCGAGTCACCTGCGTTTCGGCATCGTACAGAGCCAGCCAGCGGTCGCCTTCGTCCAGGCGCGCTTGTTCCACCTTACTCAACAGCACCCGGCCCTCGCTGTTTTGCGCCAACAGGACCGTCAGCTCCTGGCGCGCGAGATCCAACTGCATGCGCGAAAGATTGCGAATATTCTCGGCCTTCTCCCATACCTCATAGGAGCGGCGGGTATCGGTGATGATGCGGTTGCGCACCTGATCCATCTGCACGCGGATTTTCTGCATGTCGGTGTAGGTTTGCAGCGCGAGACCGGCTGCGGCGGAGCCCGTCACCAAGGGAATCGTAATGGAAGCGCCAATCTGGAAGTTGTTGCGCTGAAATTTTTGGAAGTAGTTGACGTAATTGTATTTCGCGAACAGAGCGTATTGCGCCACCAGGTTCACTTTGGGATACTTTTCGCTTTTATACGAACGCACATCCAGCTCTTTGGCGAGCACGTTGGATTGCATCTGTTTCAAGTCGCGATTGTTGCGCAACGCCATGTCGGCGGCTTCCTCTTCGGAAGGCGGCGTGGGAGTCTGGCTTAAATCCGAATCAACCGGCTGCACGCGATCGGAGGCGGGATAACCCAACAGGACCGCCAGCATCATTTCGTAATAATCCTGGTCGAGCTTGGCCGAACTAAGCCGCTCTTCAGAAATGGCCAGGTTCACCCGCGCGCGGCTCAGCTCCAGAGGCAATTCACTGCCTTCGTTCACAGCCGCGGACATGGATTCCACCACCCGCTGCAGGCTTGGAAGCTGGCCGGAGATGGTTTCTCTCTGATGCGTGGTCCGGCTTGCAGTCAAGAAGAGATCAGCCGCTTGGTAGGCAACCTCGTCGGCCTTGGCCTGTGCCGCGAACTGCGAACCACGGGCGCCCTCGCGCGCGGAGGCGACACGGAGCCGTTTGGGCCGGTCGTAGAGCGCCATGTCGGTCTTCAGTTGAAACAGACTGGGCGCGCTGCCATCAATGCTGTTCGGGTAACCGTAGGTCTCAGCCAGGCCGGAGCCGCCGTAAATCTTGGGACGAAATGGATCGATGGCGACTTTGACGCCCTGCCCGGCGCGCTGCTCGTCAAGCCGGGCCAGCGTGACATCCGGATTCTGGCGCGCCGCAATCTCAAGCGTCTGCTGCAGCGTGAGTTGGCGCACTTCCGCGCTAGCGATGGCCGAAAGGGTGATGAAAGCGAGTGCCAGTTTATACAAGGAAACGCTCCACGCGAATTCGATTCGGTGCGGGTCTACCGGATCTGCCATCCTCCAACTGAGGATGGGCGCCGGCGCTTCACCAGAACGCCGGTGCTGTTCTATACAGCCAATGCTACTTGGGTGTGCCAGGAGTCCTGGATGCCGGAGGTTTTGCGGCCGCGGGCGCCGCCGTAGGCGCAGGTCCGCCGCCCACCGAACTCTTGTCGTAAAGGGAGACAATGTCCTGCGTGATGTCGATACCGCTTGACGCGTAGAGCACCGGCGTGTTGGGGTTGCTGACATCCAGAATCATGTTGTACCCGTTATCCTTGGCGTACTTTTCGATCACGGCCATCATGCGCTGCCCCAGTCCCTGCAGCACTTTCTGCTGTTCGCTCTTCAGATCCTCTTCGGCATCCTGCATGTCACGTTCCAGGCGCTTTTTCTTTTCGTCGATATCCCGGGCCAGTTGGTTGCGCTTTTCTTCGCTCATCACCGTACCGCCCTTGTTGTACTGATCCTGGAGCTGCGCGATCTCACTTTGGCGGGAATCGAATTCCTTCTTCCTGGGCACGAACTTGGTGTCAAGCTCCTGAGAGGCTTTCTGTCCGTCTTTCGTGCCGACAATCGCGCCTTGAATGCTGATAACGCCGATCTTGCTGGGCGGCGTTTGGCCGTAGGCTCCGAGCGTCAAACACAACAGAGCCGCCGGGATTAAACTGCTTCGCATAAACATCTACTGACTCAATTCCTTTCGGGATTCCTGACTATCGTCACACACGCGGGCTTTTTTCTGCCTCAAACAGAGTGCCGCACGCGGCGGATTAACTAAAAGGTCCGGCCCACCGAGAAGCGGAATATAGAGCGCCGCTCGTCATAGGGTATGGGGGCAAAATTCGACAGAGCGGCCTGATAAGTTGCGTTGTTCGGGAAAAAAGATCGATCCGCCACAAACGGCGCCTGCAAATTTGTATTGACAACACTCAAATTATACGCCCAATACAGGCGGAATGGCGCATTGACCACGGGCATCAGCACCTGCAGTTCCAATCCGGTGGAAACGCGCGGCGGCTGTGTATTGGGAGCAATATAGGCTCGTTGGCCAAAATCGGCCTGCGGAAAAAGGGCATTCAGCTGCGAGACGCGGTCTGCGTTCAGCCCCAATTGGCTGGGCAATGAGAGGCGGTCAATACCCGCGTCGAGAAAGGGCGCAAGCGTCACCGGCCCGAAAATCGGAATGCGGTACTCATAGTTGAAAACCGCCGACGTATCGCCGCCGGGCAGGATCAACTGATAAGTCGGGATGGTCTGAGTGACGGGATTTGCACTGTAGCTCCCATCGGCATTTAAAACCTTCTGAACCCGCGGCGACCCGTCATTGTTGAACACGCTGATCTGCGTATTGGTCGGGATATAGGCAATCGGGCTGATGGTTAGAATGTTGAAACCGCGAATGTCGTCTTCGCCGCCCATGTAGTAGCGGCTATACGGGGGGGCGACCTTCCCGCCGTAACCGGTAATGAACTTGGTATTGAGATGGAAACCCATCACGTTGCTTTTGAATATGCCGCGGCGGAAATAAGCAACATCAAGCGACGGTTGCAGAGTATTCACGTTGCCACCAATACCCGTGTAGCCAAAGCTGAAGTTCACGCGCAAGCCATGAGTCGGAATGATGGGGTGGTTGACCGTGTTGTAAGAAAAAGTGGGGCTAATGGTGCTCGACTTGATTCCGTTTAGCTGGTTCGGGCCGCCGACGCCCTGGAAATCCAAATATTGGAAATAAGAAGTCGCGGCGTTAGTCAGCGGAGTCAACGACTGCACACTGAACGAATAGCTCAAGCCCACGCGCGCAAAACTGCGGTGCAGATTGTAGCTCGCGAAGGCAGTGAAGCCCTTGCCGTTCGATACGTAATTCAGCAAGTTGTTTGCGCCCAGCGAGTTGTAATAGCCGGTCAAATTCTGGCCGGCGAAAATGGAGGCCTGCTGCCCCTGGTTGTAGCTGTAGCGCTGATAGAAAACCGTGACGCCCGCCTGGATCGGCTTATCAAACAGGTATGGTTCCGTGAACCCGAGCGTAATGTTGTCGAGCAGCGTTCCGATTTGCGCATTCACACTGAGCGTCTCGCCCAAGCCCAAAAAGTTGTTCGTGGAGTACGAAAATCCAATAAAGCTTCCCGATATTCCCGACACGCCTCCATTCAATTGAATGGAGTTCTTGCCGCGTTCTTTCACCTTCAACAGCAGGTCGACCGTGTTGGTCTTGGTATCGCGCGTGATGCTGGCCGCGTCCTCGGGCTTCAACGGCTCGAAGTATCCGAGCTGATTCAAGCGCAGAATGCTGGTATCCCAGAGCTGCTGGCTGTAGAGATCGCCTTCGTCGATCAGCATCTCGCGGCGGATCACTTTATCGCGCGTCGTGCGGTTGCCCTGGAAATCGATGCGCCGCACAAAGAATTGATGGCCTTCGTCGACGTCCAAGGTCAGATCCACCTGGTCTTTCCCGTTCGTCGCTATTTCAGGATCGGGTGAACCCACAAAATCGATGTATCCGAAATTGCCATACAACTTCCGCAGATCCTCAAGGCCCTTCTGCAGCTTCTCGGTCGAGAACACGTCGCCCGGCGCCATTTTGAAAACCTGGCGCGCAATAAGATCCGGCGTGCGGAACAACTTCATGCCGACGAAATTGAAATTGCGCAGCCGGTATAGGGCGCCTTCCTGCACAAACATCGTGACGTCCACGTGCTTGCCGGGCTTCTTGGGATTGAGTAAGGGAATTTTTATCCCATGGCCATACACGTCATACACCTGCTCGGTGTGGTTGATAACCCTGGCCGTGAAATAGCCTTTGCTCTGGTAAAACTGGCGGATGCGTTCGCCATCCTCGTCGAGCTTGGTGGCGTCATAGGTGCGGGCGAACAAACTCTCAAACAGGACCGAATGCGGAATACCTATCGGCTTCAGGTTCTTCATCGCGGCGATCACCATGCGCTTCGGGAAAGCGGTATTGCCGTCGATAATGATGTTGCCAACTTTGAGCTTGGGGCCCTCATCGATGGCAAACGTGACATCTACTCCGCCCGGAGGCACTTGGCGAATCTGCGGAGTGACGGTTGCGTATTGATGTCCGCGCTCGGATTCATAGTCCTGCAACACATTCTTGGCGCGCTGCACTTTACCCGGATCGAAGGTCGATTCGGGCGTGAGGCTCACGTGCCGCTCTTTGAAACGGTCGAGGATTTCGGACTTGCTGATCGACTTGTTGCCCGTGTAGTCGATAGTGTGAACCGTCCGGCGCTCCGTCACGACGAAGCGCAGTACAACACCTCCGCCGGGTCCCTTCTCGGTTTCCACGCGCAAGTCGTCGAAACGTCCGGTATTCCAGAGAGAGATGAAGTCACGGTGGATCGCTTCTTCGTCATACACGTCGCCCTTCTTTGTAAAGATAAGAGCGCGCAAGGTGTCCTGCGGAACTTTTCGCTGACCGCGGAAATCCACCTCTTCAATAATGTTGTCGCCCACGGGCACCGGCTTGGCTTCTTGCACCCCAGTGGGAGGATTGGCCGGCGCAGGCGCAGGCTGGTTCGGCGGAGTTGGCTTCTGCGGCGCTTCCGGAACATTCTCAAAAGGATTGTTGGGGCGCGCGGGCGGAGGCTGCGGCGGGGGATTTTGCGCAGGAGGATTCTTTGCCGGCGGATTTTGTGCCGGCGGAGTTTGCACGGGGGCGGCCTGCTGTTGCGCGGCTGCTCCGGCACGCCGTGCGCCGAAAACGGTTGGAGCCGCGAAGCCAACTAAAACGCACAAGCTTGCGGCAGCGGGGGCGAAAGGCGTACGCAGGCAGAAGAGCCTGTGGTGAATCATCTCTAAAAACAAATCCTTTCCATGCCGCAATAAAAAGTGATTCCTTTCATCCTCGCGGGGAGGAACACACCCCTGACGTTAGGCGATCCACGCAGGTTTCAGCGTTGGACAACTAAAGGCGAGCAAGTCCCCGGGACGTAAACCCAAACCCCTTAGTGTACCGGATGTGTTTTTCTAGTATGACCGATGCCGAAATCGTTCAGCGCGACCCGGTGATGACCGCGAAATAACGGGTTGTGACTAATAGCGAAAATTCGGATCTAATAGTAAGGAGACGATATGAAAGCACGCTTGATCCTTGTTTCGCTCGTAGCCGTGATCGTGATCGTGGCAGTTGCCGTTTTCGCCGTGGGCGACGTTGATCGCTTTCGCCCGAAAGTGCAGGCGGAGTTGCAGCAGAAATTGAACCGTCCCGTCACTATAGGACACCTTGGCCTGAAATTACTGCCTCTTTCCATTAAAGTGGAGAAGCTCACCATCGGAGAGTCACCGACATTTCCCACCGGCAAGCCATTCGCGACGGCCGGAGAGGTGTTTGTCAGCGTGGGTTTGTTTTCCCTGATTCGAGGCAACCCCGAGGTGAAAGAGTTGACCCTCGACAAGCCGCAAATCGAAATCGTGCGCAGTGCCTCAGGCGTTTGGAATTTTTCTTCTCTGGGGGCGCAATCCAGCAGCGGACAAAGCCAGTTCACGCTGGCCGAACTGAAGGTCAGCGACGGGCAGCTTGGATTCACCGATGCATTTGCCAAACAGGCTCGAGCGGTGTATGACCATATTGACGCGACGTTATCCGATTTCGCTCCCAACCAGAAGTTTGGTGTTAAGATCGGCGTTCATTTCCCTGGCGAGGGGAAACAGATACTGGCATTTAAGGGGGACGTTGGTCCACTGCCATGGGGAACCGCCGCAGGCGCGCTGCCCGTCAGCGGACACTTGTCCTTAGAAGAGGTTTCGCTCTCGGGCGTGAATCGCTTTATTGCGGGCGCCATTCCCGCAGCGACCGACACGGTAGCTTCGGGTGACGCCGACCTCAAATCGGAGGGCGATGTCATCGGTTGCAAGGGCGACTTGAAACTGGAGAACACAGTGATTCACGGCGCGAAGCTCGACTACCCGATCAGCGCGCATTACGATGTCACAGCCGATCGTAAACAGAACAAGCTGCAAGTGCGCTCCGGCCAGATCGAACTCGGCTCGACCACTTTCAACGCGACAGGCGAGGTGGATGCAGCCAGCACGCCGGCCAACCTGAATGTGCAGGTGAGCACCAAAGATTCGTCCATTACGCAACTGGCGCAGCTTGCCGGCGCATTCGGCGTCGCCTTCGACCCCGCCTATAAAATCAACGGCGCCATCACTGCCAACTTAACCGCCAAAGGACCCACGAGCGCGCCGCAGTTGAACGGTTCGATTTCCGCGAAGGGCCTTGAAGCCAGCGGGGGCGAGATCAAGCAGACCGTATCGGTTCCGGAGATCGATCTGACGCTCTCGCCAGACCGGGTGATCTCCAATAATTTCACGGCAAAGAGCGGAGCTACGGCGCTGGCAATGTCCTTCACGCTGTCGCAATATGCAACCAACAATATGAACGTCGATGCCTCTCTAAAGACGGCCGGCGCCAACATCGCCGAGTTGCTGAACATGGCCAAGGCCTATGGAGCCGGCGGAGCGCGCGGCGTTACGGGAACCGGAAAGCTGGACTTGGATGTGCATGTGCAGGGTCCGGTGAAGGATTCTTCGAAGCTGCTTTACGCGGGAACGGGCGCCATCGCCAATGCTGTTATTTCCACGCCCGCACTGACAAAGCCGCTGACGATCGCTTCCGCGAACATGAAATTTTCGCAAAATTCAGCAGGTTTGGACAACCTGGTTGCCAAACTCGGCAGCACTACATTGCGCGGGAATTTGGCGACAACGAGCTTCACGCAGCCGCAGCTGCAGTTTGCATTAAGCGCGGACCAGATCGATACAGCCGAGCTGCAAAAGCTCGCCGCGCCAGCCAACGCTGCTCCTGCAAAACCGGCCGGGGCGAAAGAGCCGGATCTCTTGCTGGCCACATCGGGTTCGGGAACGCTAGCGGTAGGAGTTTTGAAAGCGGAGGACATCGTCCTGAAAAACGTGAGCACGAAATGCACTTTGGACCATGGCGTAGTGCAGCTTTCGCCATTGAGCGCGGATACCTTCGGAGGCAAAGCAAGCGGCAGTCTAACAGCGGATATGCGCCCGGCGGTCCCGCAATGTTCCGCCCAAATCAAACTGGCCGGAGCGGACGCAAACGCCGTGCTCTCTTCAGTGAGCTCCGTGAAGAATACGCTCTACGGCACACTATCGGCCGATTCCAATCTGCGCTTCGCCCTGGCCTCAAGCGCGGCGCTGGCCCGCACGCTGAATGGCGTGCTCAGCTTCAATGTGGCAAACGGCGAACTCAAGAACGTTAACATCCTGGGCGCCGTTTCGACGGTGAGCAAATTCGTCAACCCGGGGATTGCGCAGGGCCTGGGCTCGGCAACCAAACTCAGGAAGTTTGCGGGCACGTTGAACATCGTGAACGGCGTGGCAACAACGAACAACCTGACCGCGGCGCTGGATGCCGGTTCCCTGACTGCAAGTGGATCGCTGAACCTGGTTAATCAGGACGTCAACATGCATACGATCACGAAAGTGGAAAGCGTGGGAACAATCCCCATTCTTGTGACGGGCAACATGAGCCAACCTAAAGTCACTCCGGATGTAGCCGCCCTGGCGAAGGCAAACGCAAGCGGAATCATCGGCAAAGCATTAGGGCAGAAGTCAACAGGACAGAACGACAACTCAGTGGGCGGAATTATCGGCAACGCGCTGCAAGGCTTACAGAATAAAAAGAAGAAGCCGTAGGAATCAGGTAGACGAGGACGGTGCATCCGGGCGGAACAGCTTCCTGACCGCCCGGTACATTGCGCGGATCATGAAAGCCGTGAGCCCTACCGCGACCGCCGCCACAACAAGGATCACGACAGGATTATGCGCCATCAACAGCGCACCGCCGAAGGTGACCGCATCCTCCGCCAGGCTCAATGCGATGTTCGAAAATGGCTCGGGTGAGGTATTTGCGGCCAGACGGGTAGCCGCTTTGGCGCTATGCGAACTGAGGGCCACGCCGCCGCCCACCAGCAGAGCTGCCAGCCGAACGGATGGATCAAAATGCGCAAACGCGGTTGCGGCCAGGACCGCGCCCGCCGGCACGCGGATGAACGTATGCACCATGTCCCAAACCGAATCCACAGCCGGGATTTTGTCGGCAACGAACTCAACCGCGTAAAGTGTTCCCGCCAGCACGAGCACCCAGGTATGGTCTAAATAAGCCAGATCGCCGGGCAGACGGACCAAGTGGAATCTCTCCAATAACCCAAGGGTCAAGACTGTGGCGTATAAATTGATGCCGGAAAGCCACGCCGATCCCATCGCGAAACCTAGAGTAGTGAGATCCATAGGAATGTAGCCCCATCATAAAGACCCGCTGCTCGATAGCGAGCACGGGAGCTAACCCGAAATCCAGTACGGGTGATCAGTCTGAGCTGTTACTCCTATCCCGGAGGGACATCTTGTCTGACATAGCGTTCGTATTGGATTCTATCGGCAGATGCCCTCTCTTCAGTTAAGGTATTGGATCCATTCGAGCCTGACGGAACCTCGGGAGGTCTCGCGCCGTCATAATCGGGTGCTAAGGCTGATACAGAGCGGCGGACCAATGTTCGCTATATTACTTATGATTCTGAGTAGCCCGGCTTACGCGAGCGATCAGATGTGTGCGAACTATGCGGAGATCCGCAATGTTGGCCACATGAACATTGGAGTAAACTTCGACATCCCCGATCCGCTGATACGGCAGCAATTCCGGCACGCCATGGACTTCTGGGCAAGCGTGCTAGACATGGAATGGCATAGCGATGAAACGCCGCGTTGCGCAATCAGAGTTAGCTACGGAACGCCGGACGTTTTCGATTTCGATGACATCGCCCAAGCCGATGACCCGGATTTGGATACTTTCCGAGGCGACGTTGCATTCAATGCAGCATACGCAATGACGCCAGTAGATGCCTATTCTGTCTGCATCCATGAGATCGGGCATTTGCTGGGGCTGGACCACAATCCAAATCCGATATCGGTGATGCACGCTGTCGGAGTCAAAGGCGGGGAAAAATTGGAACTGGCTGACCTCTCCGCGCTGTCGGCACGTCATCGAATGCGTCAGAGGAACAATGCGGAGGGACTGTTGTCAATCGACCTCCCGGTGGACACCGCAACCGAGCCATCCATTCTCATCGCGGAGCGAGCGGAGTGTGTTCCCGCGGAAGCGTGTACAGTGAGAGGCTCCGGTCAGCCGGAACTCCTGCTGTAGGCCATTCCCAGACGTGGGCCGTTAACGCCACAACACGGAACGGTCGATGCTAGCAATTGAAGTGCGGCCGGTTAAAGCCATGGCCGCTTCAAGCTCCGTTCGAAGCATGCGAACTACTGTGGGCCAAGCTCGCCAGGCCGGATTTCCAATGGGAGATCTGCACACCCGGGGGCAGATGACAGCCTGCCCGAACGTCACGATCCCTAACACCTCGGACAGGGGCGTCCGCAGTGACGAAAAACGGGCGACACCCGGCGACCTCGGTTCTTTGCAGCAAGTCGCGAGTAATCTTTGTCTTTTGTTGAGACATCCACGAAGACAGGCGCCTTAAGCAATATTCTATTGAAGGCGTCGGGGTTCGCGCGCAAAGTAATCTCGTCGGCCGCCCCGGATGCTATGTATTCGAAAGCCATTGGGGAGATACCTGTCTGGCCAGCGGTTCGAAATCCATCAGGCTAGCAGGACCAACTGCCTGTGCCCTTAGTAGGGCGCTACAGTTCGCCCATAGAGCACGGGACAAGCGGCGCACGCCGTGAATATCCATGGCAAGAATTGGGACTGGCTCGGAGCCGGGCGTTTGTTTGCGCGC
>DATHIZ010000224.1:0-3257 GCA_035316385.1 Bryobacteraceae bacterium
GCGACATGCTCGGCAAAACGCCGATCGAGGTCAGCAAGCTGCTTGAATGTGAGGGAAAACTCTTTTTCCCCCTGAGTGTCGTCAAGACTTTCCCATAAGACCATTGCCAATTCGGCGCGGTCCTCAGGAGAAAGTTTCAATAAAACATCCAACGCTTTAGATTAGGAGGCATAGCGCAATCGTGCCATGGAAAATTAAACGCGGCAAGCCAAGCCGATAGGCTTCTTCGACCAATTCGTCAGGATGGCTGGCGCCTTCGAGAAAGGAATAGTTACTCTTACAACCAGAGCGAAACGTAAGCGGACCTGCCGTTCAACCGCTAAACTTGACATCGCACCATCCCTTATGGTTAAGAAAATCCTGCCGAAGATAACCTGAAAGATCCACGCATCGGGGATTGGTCTGGATATAGCCGGCTCGTCAATGGGCTGGCTATTTTTTATCTTCGGAGCGCCAGCAAGAATCCGCGAGGAGAAATGCTGGCCTTTTTTTACTGGTGAATCGAACTCGTGTTTCCTAATTACCCTGTATTGATCCTTCTCGCGCCTCTCGCTGCGGGGCTGATGGTCGGCGTTCTCGGCCGCTCAGTCGGACCGAAGGTCGTCCGCATCGGCGTGGCGGCCGAACTGATGGCTTTGGTATTTTCGCTTGTGCTGCTTTATGAGGTCACGACCCGCGGGCCCCAGACCATTGATTTGCCGCAGTGGAGCGACGGCATCTTACAATTCGGTATGTACATCGACCGGCTTTCCGCCGTGATGCTGGTGCATATCGCGGCGATTAGCACACTCATCCATCTCTTTTCCATTCGCTATATGCAGCAGGAGCGAGGCTATACGCGCTTCCACAGCCTCCTGGCGTTCACCACCTTTGTGCTTTTCGGGATGGTGTCGAGCGCCAATATTCTGATGCTGTTCGCCTTCTGGCAACTGCTGAGTTGGTTGGTGCCTCTCCTGTCTTACAATGATTCGCATCCTCCCACGGTTCGCGGCGCCTTCAGAACCTTCATCATGCAGCGCCTGGGCGATGTCGCTTTTCTCGCCGCTGTCGTCTTGGCTTATGGCTTGTACGGCACACTGAATTTTCAGCAGCTTTTCAGCCGCGCCACTGACATTCTGACGGTCATTCCTTTTTGGCCGGGCGGCGGACTCGAGATCCGCGGCATCACCGCGGTTACTTTGTTGATCTTCATCGGCGCCATGAGCAAGTCGGCACAGTTCCCATTGCACATGTGGCTTCCCGATTCGCTCTACGCACCCACGCCGGTCCATGCGCTTTTGCACGCCGGCATCATCAATGCAGGCGGGTTTCTCTTGTGCCGGCTGGCGCCGCTGTATGCCCTAAGCCCCGCCACCCTACACCTCGTCTTCGCCGTCGGTATGCTTACGGCTCTCCTGGGCTCTTCCATGATGCTGGTCCAGAACGACATCAAGAAAACCTTGGGCTACTCGACCATCGGGCAGATGGGCTTTATGATCATGGAATGCGGCTTGGGCGCCTACGGCCTGGCAATCTTTCATCTCATCGCCCACGGTCTGTTTAAAGCCACGATCTTCCTGAACTGCGGCTACGTGATCCATGCGGCGCGCCAAGAACCGAGGTTGCCTCCCAAAGACGAGGCTGCGGAGAGCAGCGAGTTTTCCAATTTGACCTGGCTCACCGGATTCATCACCACCTTGATCCTACCGTTGATCATCGTGCTCGCCGCCCATGGCATTCTGAACATACCGCTGCGCGATTCGCAGGGCACGGCGATCTTTCTCTTTTTTGGCTGGGCCACTTCCTCTCAAGCGATTCTGACGCTCTATCGCCTCAAGGCCGTCGCCTCTTGGAAGGTGGCCGTGACCATGCTCTCCACCTTGTTCGTCGTTGTCATAACCTACCTGTTGGCCGCGGAAAGTTTCAGCCACTTTCTGTTTCCCGCCCCGGGCGAAGTGACTTACCACTTCCGCGCGGGAGCATTACCGGTCGCACTGTTCGATCTCTTAGTGACCGTGTTCGCTCTTACCATTATCGTGAGCTGGGTTTTGATCTATGCAGGAAGCCACGGAAAAAGCATTCGCATGCCGGCATGGGTCGACGCGCTGCAAGTGCGGATTTACCTGCTATTGATGAACCGCCTCTATCTCGATGCCTTGTCCATGAGACTTCGGCCGCTGTTTGCGCAGGGGATCGAATCATTGAACGGCAGACCGGCCTTTTCCTACGTTGCCGGCGCGGTCGCCGTTGTCCTTGCCGTGTTTGCCGCCGTAGAGCTGCCGGTTTTGTCCCTCGGGCAAATCGTACTATCGATTATCGTCGCTCTGGCGCTACCGCTCTTTCCATTTCACGGAATTTACATCGCCGCCCTCACCCGATCCTCTGGATACCTGCCGCTGTTGCTTACCGTTTTGCTGCCGGCGGCGGGGTTGTATGGGCTCGTGAATCTATCGAGGGACCTGCCCATCGAGATTCTCCGTGCCGTGAACATCCTCGCCTTAGTCGGCGCGCTCTACGGATCGCTCAAGGCGCTTGGGCAGGTGCGTGTTCCGTATCTTTTGGCTTACGCCAGCCTCGCTTTCTACTCGGCACTCTGGTGGCATTTCGCCGCGGCTGGCCGCTTGGTATTCCCGGCGCTTGTTTATGTCGCCGCGGTGGCTCTGCTCACCTCCGGACTCCTGCTCGCATGGCAGCGCCTGCGCAGACGCTACGGAAATTTGACCCTGGACCGGATGCATGGATTGGCGCGACCCATGCCCCGCTTCGCCGCCCTGTTCTCACTCCTCGTCATGGCGGGCGTCGGCCTGCCTCCCTTCGCGTTATTTTTTCGCCCTATCGAGATGCTCCTCCAGCCTTCCTTGACGATTTCGTCGGGGCTGTGGATCATTCTGCTCATGTGGTTTTTGGCGTCGTGGTATTTGTTCAGAATGATGCAGCGACTTCTTTTCGGGCCGCACCGGGTTGATATGCTCTACGAGGACCTGCGCAGCGGCGAAGTTATCTACTTTGTGGCCATCTTGGTGATTCTGGCTGTCCTCGGCGCCGCGCCGCCGGCGCTGCTCGAATCCGGTCTGATGATCAATGGTCACCGAACCGCCATGGAGATGATGCAGTGGCGCAAATAGCAGCAACGCCGTACAGCGAGAGTCAGCGGATGGAGCTTAGAACGCTTATCCGGCTGTCGAGCGATGTCATCGCTTACTATTGGCCCATGCGCACCTTCGTGCATCACAATCCGCTGCATGGATTGGAAGATCTGCCTTTCGACGAGGGAGTGC
>DATHIZ010000225.1:0-9442 GCA_035316385.1 Bryobacteraceae bacterium
CCACAAGACAGCAAAGACATCATTGAAGCGAGCTCCAACAACTTCTATCTGGACGTGAAGCTTGCCGACTTGAAAAACTTCAAGGAAAAATACCGGCTGAATTCGCGAGTGGTGAAGAAAGGCGGCGCGCTGTTGGAGCAAGTCTATCGCGCCGGTACGCCTGACGGCCGCGTCCGCCCAGGGCTCTATGCAAATTACCTGAGCAAAGCGAATCAATATTTGGAAAAGGCACGTGCCTATGCCGAACCCGCGCAAGCAAAGGTGATCGGCGATCTGATTCGTTATTACCAGACAGGCGAGTATGCGGATTGGATCCAGTTCGGCGCCGGCTGGGTGCTGGACAACGCTCCCGTCGACTTCGCCAACGGCTTTATTGAGAACTATCGCGATGCGCGTGCGGCCAAAGGCACCATGCAGAGCTTTGTTTGTGTCACGGATCAGAAACTGTCATCCGCCATGCGGAGGGTCGCGGATAACGCGCAGTATTTCGAAGACCGAGCCCCTTGGGACGCCCGCTATAAGAAGCAGGGAGCGAAGCCGCCGCTGGCAAAGGCGGTGGAAACGCTCATCGAAACTGCCGACTTTCACGTCACGACCATTGGCGACAATCTGCCGAATGAACAGGAGATCCACGAGAAGTACGGCACCAAAAGCTTTCTCTTCACCGGCAGTTCGCGGGTACTCGCCAAGGCAACCGGCAACAAAGTGCTGGAAGAGTTTGCGGCGTCCCGGGACGATGCCGCCCGCGATGAAAAGTATGGCTCTGAAGCGCAGGAATTGTTGACGGCGATGCACGAAGTCATTGGCCACGGCTCCGGAAAGTTGAACCCCAAACTGACGCGGGATCCCGGTTTCTATCTGAAGGAATACTACTCAACCCTCGAAGAAGGCCGCGCCGACTTGGTCGCCCTCTGGAACGTGTTCGATCCGAAACTGAAAGAGTTGGGATTGGTTTCGTCGAACGAAGTGGGGCAGGCGATGTACGATGCTGCGGCCAGGGTCATGCTGACCCAGCTCTCGCGCATACCCGCGGGCGACAGTATTGAAGAAGACCACCAGCGGGACCGGCAGCTGATTGCACGCTACATCATGGCCAAGACCGGCGCCATTTCGCTCCTGACGCGCGATGGAAAAGCGTACGTTGCAGTCACCGATTACAAGAAGATGCGCGAGGGTGTGGGCATGTTGCTGGCAGAGCTCATGCGCATTAAGGCCGAAGGCGATTATCCGGCCATCAAAGCGCTCATCGATCAATATGGAGTCCACTTCGACCCAACTCTGCGTGACCAGGTCGTCGAACGCTACCGGAAGTTGAACTTGCCAACCTACTGGACAGGCATCAATGCCGATCTGAAGGCACAGTTCGACAGTGCCGGTACGGTGACCAAGGTGGAAATCTCTTACCCGCGAGACTACATGAAACAGCAGCTGGATTACAGCGCAATGTATAAATAAGACGAGGCTATCTTTTGGCGGCGTCGGTTTCTCTATTCACGTTCGCGCTGGCTCTCGCAGTCTGTCCGCTGTGCTCGCAGTTTGAGATGAAGCTGGATCCCCGCACCAGCCAGGCTTTCGATAGTTACGCCAAAACGGTAGAAGAACAGCTAGCTCAGCGCTGGGCCGGAGAGGGCCCTTTTCTGTCCAGCGGCGAGTCGCCCAAGGGCAAGCACCGGTTGTTACGGGGCGACCTGTTGATCACGCCCGGATCTTCTCCGAACCCCATCGAAGTGCCGGATGGACTCATTCACGACTGGGTCGGCGCTGTGTTCATTCCGAACACAACACCCGAAAAGGTGATCGCCACGTTGCAGGATTTCGACGCGCATTCGAGCATTTATCCCGAGATCCTAAAATCGCGGATGATCAAGCGGGACGGCAACGATTTGACCGGCTATTGGCGTGTGGAGCGGAAACAGCAGTTCGTCCCCGCGACGTACGACATTGAGCAGGAGGCGCACTACCAGGAAGTGAGCAAAGGCAAATGGATCTGCCGGGATCACTCCACCGTCATTCATGAGGTGAAAGATGCGGGAAGCCAGCATGAGTCGCGGTTCCCGGCGGGCGAGGGACTGGGATTGCTCTGGCGGCTGAACGCCTACTGGAGCTTGGAAGCCAGCGGCAACGGCGTCTTGGCCGAATGCCGGGCCATTTCGCTTTCCCGAGGTATTCCCAGCGGAATGGGCTGGATGATCAAGCCCTTTATCCAGAATGTTCCGCGCGAATCACTCACTTCCACGCTGCGGAATACGCGCAAAGCAGTCGAAAAATAGTTGTGGTGTGGAAACAGCATGTAGCGATTCCACCCTAGAGTGGATCAACCACTCAGAGGCAAACATGACAGACAGTCGAGATAGAGCTTTACAATTTGCGTACTTCTTAATCGGCCTTGCGCTGCCATTGGCTGGATGGGCTCTGTGGTCCAAAAACCACGCTCACAGTGAGAAAGCGCAAGCCGACAGCGCGCGTGACGTTACCATGGAGGACAGCTTCCCGGCCAGCGATCCGCCAGCTTCCTGGTAATAGTTGCAACGGCCGGCGCGGAAAGACTCCACAGCCCTGATGTCCGGCCGATTTTTCACCACCCTATTGCTGTGCGCCCTGGTCTGCCAGTTGAGCAGCGGCGCCGTAACCAAAGTAGAAATAACAGACAAAACCGATCTGCAAAATGGCAGTTATGAATTATTGACAGGGAAGGTGTATTTCGCTGTCGATCCCGCGCTGGCTCCGAACCGGATCGTTGCAGACATCGATGTGGCGCCGAAAAATGCCAAAGGACTGGTGGAATTTTCTGCGGATTTCTCTGAAGTGCGTCCCCGCAAGGGCGGGAATGGGACGGCGTTGGTGGAAATTTCCAATCGCGGCGGGAAAGCCCTGGCCAGTGAATTCAATTTCGCCCATGGCTCAAGAGATCTGAAGAATCCTGAGGCCATGGGCGATGGCTTCCTGCTCCAACACGGCTTCACGTTGGTCTGGGTCGGCTGGGAGTTCGATCTGCCCGCCAATGCAAATCTGTTGCATGCCGACCTGCCCGTTGCCACGGACCAGGGCAAGACAATCAGCGGAATCGTTCGCTCGGAATGGGTGGGCGATACGCGGGTGGAGACCATTCCGCTGGGCGACCGCGGCCAGACCGGCTATGCCGTGCTGGATGCGGCATCGGCGAAGAACAAGCTCTACGTGCGGGATGCCGTCGCGGCTTCGCGCACTCTCGTTCCCCGCGAGTCGTGGCATTTCACTGATGCGGCGCATGTATCCCTCAAGGGCGGCTTTGTTCCCGGACGTCTATACGAAGTCATCTACGAGGCCAAAGATCCGGTCATAGCGGGGCTTGGTCTGGCCGGCGTGCGCGATTTCGTGTCGTATCTCAAATCGGGCGCCCGTTCTGGCTCGCAGCCGGAGGTGCAACGCGCCATCGGCTTCGGCGTTTCGCAGAGCGGCCGCTTCCTGCGCGAATTTCTTTATGACGGGTTCAATGAAGACGAAGCGCACCGCCAGGTTTTCGATGGGATCTGGGCGCACGTCGCAGGTGGTGGCCGAGGCAGTTTCAATCATCGCTTCGCGCAGCCCTCGCGCGATGGGCATGCCTTCTCTAACGTCTTCTACCCTGTCGACACGCCCCCGTTCGACGAGGAGCCTTTGATGCAAAAAGCTCACCAGGCGCACGTCATGCCGAAGCTGTTCTTGACCAACGGCTCCTATGAATATTGGGGACGCGGCGCGTCGTTGATTCACACCACGGCGGACGGCAAAGCGGACGAGCCGCCATCCGAACACGCGCGGATTTATTTCTTGTCGGGATCGCAACACACGATCGGGGCCATTCCGCCGCAAAAGACGTTGGCCCACAATTTGGCGAATACGAACGACTACCGCTACAGCCTGCGGGCACTGCTGTTAGCCATGCAGACGTGGCTGAAAGAGGGAAAAGAGCCGCCGCCTTCCCGCTTTCCCCGGCTGGATAAAGGGGAGCTGACCACACTACCGAACTTGAAGTTTCCGAAGATCCAGGGAGTGCAGCTGCCGCTCCACAAGCGCGAAGTGTACCGCCTGGATTTTTCCGAAGAACCGCCCAAACAAGGCGCGCCATTTCCCACCTTTGTTCCCCAGGTAGACGCGGACGGCAACGACCTGGGCGGGATCAAAATGCCTGAGATCGAAGTTCCGCTCGCCTCTTATACCGGATGGAATCCACGTACCGATGCCATCGGAGCACCCGGCGAGATGCTGAGTTTCATGGGATCATGGATTCCATTCGCGCGGACTAGGGCCGAACAACTGCGGACTCACGACGAGCGCAGGCCTGTTGAGGAGCGCTACCCCAGTGAACAGGTCTACTTGGATCGAATCGATGAAGCCGGGCGCAAGCTTGTGCAGGCCGGATACGTCCTCGAAGCGGATTTGCCGCTCCTGCACGAACGCGCGGCCCGCGAGTGGGCCTACTTGCATCACTCGTAGCGCAAGGCTTCCGTCGGATTGAGCTGCGAAGCGCGGCGCGCCGGCAGCATCCCGAATCCGACGCCCACGAGGAAAGACACTCCAAACGCGACTAACACGGAGATGGGCGATATAGGAACGTGAACCTGATCGGTGATCAAATTGACGGTCAACGGGAGCGCCAGGCCGATGGCAATGCCCACGCTGCCGCCAACCAGGCTTATCAATATCGATTCAACCAGGAATTGCAGCAGCACTTCGCGGCGTGACGCGCCAACCGCCATGCGCAGCCCTATCTCGCGCGTCCGCTCAGCCACCGTCACCAGCATGATATTCATGATGCCAATGCCTGAGATCAGCAGCGCGAGCGCGGAAACAATCACCAGTACAATCGTCAGAACCGAAGCGATTTGGTCGGCGGTATCCAGGATCGCGGCGAGGTTCTGGACATTGTATTTCGCCCCGGGCCGGTGACGGCTTTCAAGAATGCTGACCACTTTATCCGTCACTGCCAACACATCGCTGGCGTTGCGCACTTGCAGATAGACCGGCTCAATGCGTTCATACTCGGTGAAAAACTTCATCACACTCACGGGGATGAGAATGGTCTCATCTGAGATCTCGCTTTGTCCGAAGGTGCTGGTCCTTTCTCGAAAGGTCCCAACAACCGTGAACTGTAATTGGCTGATTTTGACGGTTTGCCCTAATGCGGCATCCTGGCTGCCGAAGATCCGTATGGCCAGCTTGTCCGTAAGCATGGCAACGCGCTCACGCAGACTCATATCGCCGGGATCGAAGAAACGGCCGCGCAATAGTTTCAAATTACGGACGCGAGAGTATTGGTCGTCCACGCCATCGATGGTGACCTCGCGAATCTTCCCGTTCACCACGATTTGGTCATGCACCGTCATCACCGCGGTCGCGGCGATAATTCGGTTGCCCAGAATATCCCGCATCGCCTGCACATCGGCTAGTTTGACGAAATCTGCCTGCACCTTGGCGACATTGGAGCCTCCTGGCTCATAATTTGCGTAGACCAGGTTGGAGCCGATGCCGCGGATTTGATCCAGGATCAAATCTTTACTGGCAAGCGATATGGTCACAACCAGGATGACCGAGGCGTTCCCGATAGTGGGGCCCAGCGCGGTGAGGAACGTTCGAAGCCGGTTGGCGGAGAGCGCCTGAAAGCTGAAGCTAATCGCTTCTCTTAAATTCATCGGCCGGGCTGCTGCAGGTCTTAGGCTCCGCCCACTTGCTTCAGTAACCGGCGGGCTTCGTCTTTGGGCGGATCGTCCACGGAAATGGAGGCGCTCACATACTTTTGCAACAGCGCTTTGGCTTCATCCAAATTCCGCTTTTGCGAGATCAGAACATCCGCGCGGGCAAACCACAGTCTCGCTGAATTAGGATTCACCGTCTGCGCTTCCGCAAATACCGCGTCGCTCTCGCGAATGCGGCCTTGCGTCGCCAGGAAGCGAGCTAGCGCGATCAAATGACCTACCTGCTTGGGCGCCACTGCGATCGCACTCCGGAAATGGTCTTCCGCCGAGTCATATTCTTTGCGCTTCTGGGCCAGCTTAGCTCCTTGAAAATAACCTTCCGCCGGATCGATGGCGGAGGTCTTCTCCGCTATATTCATCGCTTTGTCCATGCCGCCGCCCAGGAAACCAGGAGCTTCCAGGTAATAATCAAAAAGGTCGCTCAACGCCTCAGGGTTCTTGGGGTCGAGATCGACAGCCTTTTCGAATGCTTGGCGCGCCTTTGACGCAAGGCCGGGTGCAAGGAGCGGGTTGGAGGTCTCCGCCCGCTTACCATAAGCGCGGCCCAACCAGTCCATATAGTCGCTGTTCCTGGGCTGACCCGTTGTAGCCTTCAACAAAAACTCGATGGATTTCTTGAATTCGCCCATCATAAAATAGTTGCGGCCCACCAGGAAATTCGTCGCCGCATCTGAGCTATGCTTGTCAAGCAGTGTCAGCGAAGCTGCAAAATCCGTATGCTTATAGAAGTTTTCGGCCTTTGTGAGGTCCTGACCCAGCACCACTGTCCCCAGCAGCGGAAGAACACACAAAGCGATCACCGACGTCTTACGTAGACTGTCCAAAACCATTCCAATTCTGTTTCCCAACATTTTAGCCTAATTGTGTTCCCCTATGCGTACAAAGATGCTTCGGCCCGTAGTAAGGTTGCGGGTTCCCAGGACTCCTGCTAAGTGATTGATTCCAGGCGTGATCCACAGCCCGTAAACGCCGCCTCAGCCAGAATATAGTATGCTAAGGCTGAAAAATAACTTTTTAAAGGTAATTGGAGGATGATAAAAAATATGTTCGCCCGGTTTCAACGTCCGCTTTTATTAGGGGGCATCGTCTTCCTGGCGGCCTGTAGTGCATGGGCCCAGACCACCACGTTGGAAGGCGACATTAAGGATGAGAACGGCCAGCCGATGAAGGACAAAGGCGCGGTAATCGTGCTGGATCGCACTGACATTAAAGGTCACTACCAAGTAAAGTCCGGCAAAAAGGGCCACTGGCTCTACACCGGCCTGCCGTTCGGGAAATACGACGTGAGCATCGAAATAGACGGCAAAGTCGTGGACAAAGTATCCGGCGTGGCAACGAAATACGGCGATAGCACGCCGGTTGATTTCGATCTGCAGAAAATGAAGCAGTCCCAGGCCGCGACCCAGCAAAGCGGCCAGACCGGCCAACTCACGCAAGAGCAGGCAAAAGGCATGACGAAGGAGCAGAAGGACGCCTTCGAAGCGCAGGCTAAAAAGAATTCCGAGGCGATGAAGAAGAACAAAGCGCTGAACGATGCCTTTAATGCCGGGCAGGATGCCTTGAAGATGGCGGCGGCCGAACAGGACAAAACGCAAAAGGGTCCTAAATACCAGGTTGCGATCGACAGCTTTACCAAGGCCGGCGAGCTGGATGCCAGCCAGGTAGCTGTTTGGAATTCGCTGGGAGAAGCCTACAGCGGCCTGGGCGACAGCCAGACCGGCGATGATCGCAACAAGTCCTATGACCAGGCGATTTCCGCTTACAACAAGGGTCTGGCGCTGAAGCCCAATGACGCCGCGGTCTACAACCAGATGGGCAACATCTTCGGCAAACAGAAAAAGATTCCGGAAGCAACAGACGCCTTAACCAAGGCAGCACAGTTCGACCCGGCGATGGCTCCCAAAGCGTACTTCAACATGGGCGCCAACCTGGTGAATGGCGGCCAGCCTGAGAAGGCGGCGGAGTTCTTCAAAAAGGCGACCGAAGCAGACGCGAACTATGCCGAAGCTTGGTATCAGTTAGGCAGTCTGGACATGATGGCAGGTAAAGTCGATGCGAAAACCGGTCAGCAGGCTTACCCGCCCGACACGGCCGTAGCGCTGAAGAAATACCTCGAGCTGCAACCTGCCGGCCCGCACGCAGCGGAAGCAACCGCCATGCTGCAAGCCATGGGCGAAACCGTCCAAACCAAGATCACGGTACCCGGTGCAAAGAAAAAGAAGTAACCAGGCTCTAGAATAAGGAGGGAGGCTCTGTTGAAGGGCCTCCCACTGATTCGAGCCACGCTTTCATGTTTCGCGCACTCATTGAACTGTTCATCACCATCCTGGCGGCAATGGTGGCTCGGGCAATAATCAGTAGCATCATGAAAGGCCTCTCAAACGCAACCTCCAGCGCCTTTCAACAGCAGTCTCAATCCCCTCCAAATCAGCAGCGGACCTCCCACAACGGCAGACAATCCGGCCAGCCCGACGCGGGCGGTCCTAAAACTGGCAGCGAACTGCACAAGGACCCGGTCTGCGGCACCTATGTCTCGGAAGCAACCCGGTTCCGCAGACAGGCATCCGGCCAGGCTTTCTATTACTGTTCGCAGGCCTGCAAAGACAAGCACGCGCTGGTCGTGCACTAGGCAATTCAAAGCATCTCTTGATACACCTGCATCAGGTGGCGCAGGTCCGCAATATCGCTCGCGCGGCAATTCATCAGCGGAGGGCGCACCGGGCCGGCAGGCATTCCCAGTATTTCCATGGCTTCTTTCATCACTGCCACTTCATAGCCCTTAGCGCGTTCGCGTAGCGCATACAGGGGGTTCACGTAGCGCTTCATCAACTCCTGTAATCGGACGAAATCGTTCTTCAATCCTGCATCGCCTAAGGCCAGGGAGAGCTTCGGCGCTATGTTTGAGATGCTCGAGGTGTACGCTTGCACGCCAATGGCAAAGTAGCCGGGCACGCAATCGTCGCCCAATCCACCGAACCAGGCCAGCCGGTCGCCGTTGCGCTCCATAATGCGCAGGTATTTGCGCACGTCGCCTTGACCGTCTTTCCAAGCGGCCAGCGTCGGAACCCGGTCTGCCAGCCGGCCGACCATCTCCGGAGTAAACACAACCCAATCGCGGCTATAGACCATCAACGGCAGATCCGTCGCTTCCCCAATGGCGGCATAGTACGCGAACAATCCCTCTTCCGGAGCGCTCACGTAGTAAGGCGGCAAAGCCAGGATGCAATCCGCCCCCGCCCTGCGCGCGCGCCGCGCGATCTCCGCTCCCAACACCGCATTAAATCCCGTCCCGGCAACCACCGGCATGCGCCCTTTCGCGGCTTTCACACTGACCGCTATTACCTGTTCGATCTCATCGGGCGATAGCGAATACAGTTCGCCGGTTCCGCCGGCTGCAACGAGCGCGCAAAACGGATGCGCCGCCATCTCCTCGACATTGCGCTCCAGCGCTTCCAAATCGAGCGACAGGTCTTTGCGGAACGGTGTGACCGGGAAGCCGAACACACCACGCAGCCCGGCGGCAAA
The DNA here is from genome assembly GCA_035316385.1 of Bryobacteraceae bacterium. GTDB lineage: Bacteria > Acidobacteriota > Terriglobia > Bryobacterales > Bryobacteraceae > Bog-105. The sequence continues at coordinate 9,240 of DATHIZ010000225.1, forward strand.
CGAACGAACTTCTTTTTGCTTATTCATGTCCGATAATCCGAAAGCCAAGCTATCACACCGCGCAACCCTGGAACTTCTCAAAACATCAACGCAATGCTTTCATCGGATCGACGCGTATGGCGCGCCAAGCCGGAAAATAGCTGGCCGCCAGCGCTACCAATACAAACACCAGGGCAACGCTCAAAAACACGCCCGGATCCGTT